>JAISLY010000014.1 GCA_031277035.1 Coriobacteriales bacterium
CGTGCCAAAGCCGCCGTTGTTCGCGCCGCCTGCCGTCTGCGTGCCGCCGACGCCCCCACCCCCGTAGGAGCCCGCCCCGCCCGCGCCGCTCAGGCCGCCGGCCGCCCCGCCCGCGTTGCTCACCGCCCCGTAGGAGCCGCCGCCGCCCGCGACCATGATGCGGCTCCTGAGGCCGTCCGGATCGTTCCACGCCCCGCCGACAAGCCGCACGTCCGTGGCTCCGCCGGAGCGCACGCCTGCCCTGCCGGAGGCCGCGCCGCCGCCAAAGGCCGAGGCGTTGCCGCCCACGTAGACCTGGAGTTTCTGGCCCGCGGTCAGGAATATCTCACCTTTCGTGTAGGCCCCCCTGCCGGATACGGGCGCTGACGCGGAGCCCCAGAGCTCCACGCGATAGAAGCCGGATGAGGGCGCGGTGAAGGTCTGGACATCCCCCGTGTAGGCGAAGTCCTGGGTCACGGGCCGTACCGTCACCTTGCGCGTGGCGCTAAAGGTATGCCCCTGTGTATTTGTATAGCGGTATTCGATGACATAGGTGCCCAGCTGGAACACGTCGAAGTCGTCGCCGGTCACCAGCACCTCGCTGGTGACGTTGCCATCGTAGTAGTCAGTCGCGCTGTAGCCCGCCTCCACATAGGGTGTGCCGATGTCGATGGACATATCCACGGAGCCCTTCAGCTCTATCTGGGTCTCGGGCTTGTCCACCAAGCCTATCCGCGCGTGACCCGCGCGCGCGTTGCCGACCATCGTGAAGGGAAGGGTGGGGTCTTCCATCGTCGCGTTGCCGGCGATCATCAGGCCGTTTTTGAAGACCAGGCCCGAGTAGTGGTTGACGCTGCCGGTGTGTCGTCCATCCGTCAGCGAGGTCACGGAGTTGCAGCCGATAAAGCCCGATATGTAGGAGGAACCGCCCCCGCCGCCCTTATCGTCGTCGCCGCTGCCGTCCGGCGTCACGCCGCCACCGCCGTAGTAGCCGCCTCCGCCTCCGCCGCCAAAGCCGCTGCTGGCCGCCGTGCCGAAGCCGCCCGTGCCAAAGCCGCCGTTGTTCGCCCCGGCCGCCGTCTGCGTGCCGCCGACGCTGCCGCTTCCGTAGGAGCCCGCGCCGTTCGAGCCGCTCAGGCCGCCCGCGTGGCCGCCCGCGTTGCTCACCGCCCCGTAGGAGCCGCCGCCGCCCGCGACCATAATGCGGCTCCTGAGGCCGTCCGGATCGTTCCACGCCCCGCTGACAAGCCGCACGTCCGTGGCTCCGCCGGAGCGCACGCCTGCCCTGCCGGAGGCCGCGCTCCCGCCAAAGGCCGAGGCGTTGCCGCCCACGTAGAGGTAGAGGACGTCTCCCTTCTGGAGGGTGATCTCCCCTGAGGTGTAGGCGCCCTTGCCCGATGCCGGAGCGGCTCCCGCGCCCCAGAGCTCGATTTTATACGTGCCCTCGGCAAAAGCCGTGAAGGTTTGGACATCTCCCGTGTAGGCGAACTCCTCCCGCACCGGGCTTACGGCCACCCGGCGCACCGCCGTGGTGGTCTGGCCCTCGGAGTTCGTATAGCTATAGGTCACGTCATACTCGCCGAGGGCGAAGACATCGAAGTCGGCGCCCTCCACGACGACCTTGTCCGTCACCACTCCGTCGATGGGGTCCCAGGCAAAATAGCCCGGCTCGAGATAGGTTGTGCCCAGATCCAGGTCGGTCTTGAAGTACGGGGTGGCCGGATTGATGTAGGCCTCCTGCGCCTCGACGAGCAGGATGTCCGTCGCGTCCGGCTCTATGAGGCTGATACGTGCGTGGCCCGCTCCCGCGTTGCCCGTCATGGTGCCCACCCCTGCGGTATTTGGCATGGCGGCGTTGCCCGCCGTCATCCTGGCGTTCTGGAATATCTTGCCGCTGTAATGGTTGGCGCTGCCGCTCTGGGTGCCGATGGTGCTCCATTTCACCGAGTTGCAGCCAGCAAATCCAGAGACGTAGGAGGAACCGCCGCCGCCGCCCTTGTCGTCGTCGCCGCTGCCGTCCGGCGTCACGCCGCCACCGCCGTAGTAGCCCCCTCCGCCCGCGCCGCCATAGCCGCTGCTGGCCGCCGTGCCGAAGCCGCCCGTGCCAAAGCCGCCGTTGTTCGCGCCGCCCGCCGTCTGCGTGCCGCCGACGCTGCCGCTTCCGTAGGAGCCCGCGCCGTTCGAGCCGCTCAGGCCGCCGGCCGCCCCGCCCGCGTTGCTCGCCGCCCCGTATGTGCCGCCGCCGCCCGCGACCATGATGCGGCTCCTGAGACTGACAACATCGTTCCAGGCCGCGTTCACCAGCCGTATGTCAGTGGCGCCGCCCGAGAAATGCCCCCGGCCGCTTTTCGCGCTGCCGTTGAACGCCGCGGTGTTGCCTCCCACATAGATATAGACCGTCTCCCCCGCCTGCAACCATATCTCGCCTGACGTGTAGGCTCCCTTGCCGGATTTCGCGTTGTTGACCGGAGCGGCTCCCGCGCCCCAGCACTCCAGTTGATAGAGGCCGTTGCGCGGCGCCGTGAAGGTTTGGACACCCCCTGTGTAGCCGTAGTCCTTCGATGATTCTGCTACAATCACTATCACAATACGGGTCTTGGAGGCCGCAAGTC
The DNA here is from genome assembly GCA_031277035.1 of Coriobacteriales bacterium. Lineage (GTDB taxonomy): Bacteria > Actinomycetota > Coriobacteriia > Coriobacteriales > UBA8131 > JAIRXA01. The sequence continues at coordinate 2,592 of JAISLY010000014.1, forward strand.
CCGCCGAGTCGCTCACCGTGTAGGTGAGTTCGTAGCGACCTGTGGAGCCGGTGTCCACCGAACCGCTCACGACGATCTGCTCGGTCAGATCCCCATCCCGGTCGTCGAAGGCCTCGGCTCCCGGGTCGCTGAACTCCTCGCCAAGCAGGAGGCTGATGACGGATTGGCCGTTCAGGGTGATGACGGGAGGCTGGTTGGGGGGAGGCTCCTGGGGAGCTCCACCATCGCCCGGGTCGTCTGAATTACCCTCGCCGCCAACGCTGCTGCTGCTACCGCCGTCGCCGCCGCCAAAAACCCCGCCGTTAATCCCGCCGCTACCCCAGCTACCGCCTTCATTGTCGCCCGCGTCGGCCCCGCCGCCCCCGGCCCGATACTCCAGGGACTGGCCGAGGTCGTTTCGGCTCAGCCAGAAATGCGTGAGCATATTTTTGTCGTCGAACTCCACTTCGGTGATGGACCAGGGCGGGTAGGCGAGGGTGAGATTGGAATACTCGGCCACGATGCCGAACCAGGTGATGGCACTTGACGAGGAGGCGCTTTTGTATGCAGTCGGCGGGACGGGAAACGAATCGCTCGCATCCGGGTTCTCGGCATATTCCTCGTCAGGATAGACAAGGGCGTCCTGGCCTATGACGCCGTCTCCATACCGCTCGGAAGCCCAGGTTTGGATTGTCTTCGCACAGATGGAGAGGTTCTGCTCTATCTCGACTTCGTCGGCCTTGCTGACAAAACCGGTGAGCGAAGGCAGGGCGACAGCGGCGAGGATGGCGATGATCGCAAGAACCGCGAGGGCTTCAATAAGGGTAAATCCCCCCCATTTTTGTCCACCATGTCGCGCGGCACCGGTGAAGCGCTTCAGTCTCTCAGAACTTCCCATGTAGCCCCTTCTGTGGGGAGGCGTCGATTTGATCGATGTCTCCCTTGCGGCAATCCGCCCTCACATAACCGCGCCGCGGCACGGCGCTGCCGCTTCACGCCCGTTACTCTGTCCAGTATACACTCGAATATGCACACTGAAAACCCGGCGGGGGCAGGGAGGCATGGGGGGCAAGGGAGCAAGAGGAGGAGGGCACGAGAGGAAGAAGGGAGGGGCAGCCCGCCCCTCCCTTGCCACCATGCCTCCCTTGCCCCCGTGCCCTCTTACCCTCAAGCCCACCTCTTGCCCCTCTGACCGGCCTTCCGCGTTACGGCGTTTGGAAGGAAGCGGTCTGAACGGGCGCGGCGCCCGGGTCGGTCGTGTTCAGAAACTCGACCGTCACTTCGCCGGAACCCTCCAGCACAAACACCGCGAAGCACTGTACCGAGCCGCCGCCGCGCACCTGGTAGTCGATGCTTCCGGTCGCACCCTCAAAGGTACTGGCCTGCAAAGCGACACCGTTTTGGGTGGCACTTACTGCGCACATCTGCTCAGGAACGCCGGTCTCACCCTTGTTGATCAGCTCATAGTCAACTCTGAGAGCCGCGTTGCCCCCATCGTCGGTGATAAAGGCGCCCTCGCCGACGATGATTGCGAAGTTGGCCGGTTTGGCGGGCGTCTCGCCCTGCGCGGCCTCACCCGCCCCACCCGCGGCGCCCTCGGCACCCGCCTCCGGCGCGGCTTCGCCGCCGCCCTCAACTGCTGCATCCCCGCCTGCAGCGCCTGTGTCTGCCCCGCCTCCTTCGGTTCCTGCCCCGCTGCCGCCCTTGCAGCCCGCCAGGCTCAGGAAAAGGGCCAACAGTAAGACACTTAACAGACTGAGCAATGATTTCTTCATGATCTTCTCGCCTTCCTTCCTTGCAAACCAGCGGCCAGTCAAGCTCCGATTCTGTCCTTGTGGATCGGCTGTCTGGGATAAGACCCCGCAGAAGCGAATCCCTTGCAGGCCTCGATTCTGCCCCTGCGAATTGGGGCCTGCGGTGATAAGGGCGACGCTTCTCTAGCCGATTTTGCCCGCGATGTGGTTTGCGGCGACGCGGGCGGAATTGACGTTGTTAGCGTTTGCGCCGGCACAGGCCGTATCGAAGGTATAGATGTTGCGATACAGCATGCAGCCATCAACACCGATGGCATACAGGCCGGTGATGGGCTCTTTTTTCATATCAACGACGCGACTGTAGATGTCGGTCTCAATACCGCCGATCATCACGCCCGGGGAGGCCGTGATGTGGCCAGCGTAAAACGGCGGGTTCTTGATGGGCAGCAGGAACTGGGGCTCCTTGCCAAAGTCGCGGTCGATGCCCGCATCGCAGTTCTCGTTATAGCGCGTGACCGTTGCCACGAACTGCTCGGTGGGAAGCCCGGCCTTCTCGGCAAGTTCCTCCAGGGTCTGTCCGATAGAAAGCGCCGAATCGGTTGAGGCGTCGATGGCCGCAAGGTCCATGGGCGTGTAGCCTTCGATGGGATACAGCGAATCGTCGCCGGCCCACTTCTCCAGCGTCGTGCGGTCAAAGACCGAGAAAATCTTCTTCTGCGTGAGGTTGGGCACGCACTGAATCATGTAGTTTTCCTGCGCATAGGATTCATAGATAAAGCGGGCGCCGTTCTCGTTGACGAACAGCACGTCGCTGGGGTTGGACATGGCGTGGAAGGTGAACATGTCCTGATAGTAGAACTCTCCCAGATGGTTTACGGCGTTAAAAGTCGCGTAGGGGACAAAGCTCTTGGCGCCGGCCTCGTCAACAGCCGCGCGGATGCCGTCGCCGTTATAGATGCTGGGATCGGGCGTGATGCCATCGAGGTTCCAGCCGCGTTCGCGCAGGTATGTCTCGTTGCCGGAATAGCTGCCGGTCGCGAGGATGACGGCCTTGGCGTTGATCTGGATGTCTTCGCCCTCGGCATTCTTGGCATAGGCGCCGACGACCGCGCCGCCTTCGACGATCAGCCCGTCAAAGGGTGTGGAGGTGCGAATATCGACCCCATATCCTGCGGCCTTCTCCTCCAGGAAGGGAAAGCAGGCCTCGGCGGCCTTCTTGTTTTGCCAGAAGTGGATGACCGGGTACTCGGCAACGCCTTCTCCGTCGCTGACGCCCTGGAAGAGGCACCCCTGGTCTATCAGCCACTGGATGTTTGGCCCGGAGTTGTCGAGGAACTTGGTCCAAAGCTCGCCGTCTGTGATGTATTGCGAGACCTGAAGCTCCTTGTGCATGATGTAGGCACGGTCCACCTCGATGCCCTGTTCTTTCTGGAGCGGCGAATCCACAGCGAACACGCCTTCGGTAAACTGGCCATTGCCGCCGATGACCCCCTGCTTTTCTATGGCGATGACCTTGGCGCCGTTCTCTCCGGCCTGTACGGCCGCCACCAGGCCGGCGATGCCCACGCCGCAGACCAGGACATCGCAGTCCAGGGTTTCGACGACCGTGCGTGCGCTGCCGCCCGCCTGCTCCGCGCCCGCGCCTGCTGCTGGCGCATCGCCCGCGCCCGCGCTGCCGCCTGCCCCTGCGCCGCCCTCACCTGGGCTGCAGCCAACCGCCCCCAGGGCCATGGTCGCGGCGCCTGCTGCGGCCGCTCCTTTCAGGAAGTCGCGCCTTGAATACTCCTTCATCTTCCTCTCCTTCCCATGAAACACAAACCGGACTGGATACCGCAGACCATGGGCCATAGACCACAGGGCCGAAGGCTTGCAAGCTGCGGCATGGCTGCTATGATGGGACAAAGGGAGAAGTTGGAGGAATCATAGGTACGCCGTATTCTCGTATATGGGATAGGTGATTTTCTATGATGGTGGCTCATAAGGATGTGATGATGGGGGATTTTGCCGAGGATTTTGATATCGGCTCTGATGTGCGCGGCTTTGACACTGGCCTTGGCGTGCGCGGCCCCGATGCTGCCTTTGATGCGGGCTCTGATGTGCGAGGCTTTGACACGCGCGTCCTTGACTGGAAGACCGCCTTCTCCTACCAGAGCGTTGGGTATGCCTTTACCCTGGTGTGGTCGGCTCTGGTGTTTTCGACGCAGGGTTTTCTTGCGCCGAGCGGGGGCTTTGAATTTGGACGGCTCCTCTGCTTCTTTGTCTCGATAAGCGCCTTTACCGGCGTGTTGCTGATCGTCCCCCGCCTGCTGAAGCGGCTCCAGTCGCTTGGTACCGGCATCTTTACCCGCGTGCCTCTGGTTCTGATGCTTCTCGGCACGCTGGCTATCGTCTTTGGCAGTCTTATGGGCAGCAGCCCTTTGGCGGTGCTGCTTTTGGTGTGCGGCTCGCTTGCGACCGGCCTTGGCAGTGGGCTGTTGAACCTGTCCTGGGGCGTCGCCTATGCCAGACTGACCCCCGCAAAGACCCTCGGCGCCACCACTATGGCATTTCTCATGGCTGGCTTCGTCTGTTTCTCGGCGGTCAATCTTCCCACCTGGTGTATCGTTGTCCTGATGCTGGTCTGCCCGGTGGTTTCTGTGGCGATTCTCAAAGCGCATGGCGGCGGATTTCAGAGCCCCAACCCAGTTGAAGATGCCGCGCCTGCCGCGCCCGCCTCTCCCCCTATCTCAGATGTCCGAGAAAACGATACACCCCACGGACAGTCGGACGGACGGACGGACGGGGGGGGGGGGGGGGCTCGGAGCCTTCTTGCCCCGTCCGGCGCGTATCTATGAGACGCCTCGAAAGTTTGGTGGATACGCTCGCCGCGTCGTTCTCTCCGCCCTCATCTTCGGCTTCGTTATCGGTGGCATGCAGCAGCTGTTGGAGAGTTTCTATCCACTGCAGCCAGGCAGTACCGGCATGCTCAGGCTGGCAAGCGGCGTCGTTATCTTCCTCGCGGTTTTTCTGCTGAACCGCTCCTCGCGCGCCTTTTCTCCCAATGTCTTATACAAGGTCGGCGTGACGCTTATCTCCGTGAGTGCCGTTTTAGCCTTTTTAGGAGGCTGGCCCATCGTTTTGACCTTTCTGCTCATCTGTATCGGCGAGAACTTCTTTAAGGTATTTATCTGGTCGTCTCTGGCATCGCTTTCCGTGGAAGGCGAAATCTCCCCTTTGGCGACCTTCGGGTATGGCTGGGGCCTGCACCACGTGGGGATTCTGGCGGGGCACTCGGCCTGTCTGCTCTACGGTCTGATCGTGCCTTTGGCCGATTTCGCCTTCCAGATTCCGGTGTATGTCGTCATGACGCTGATTGTCGTTTTGGCGGTGATGTTTGGCTTTAACGACATCATGCGTCTTGACCTCGACCCCAATCTTTTGCGTAAGCGGCAGCGGCAGCGCTTTGAGGAGAGCTGCGCCGCCCTCGCCGCGCAGCACGGCCTGTCGCAACGCGAGCGCGAGGTCTTCGTGCTGTTGGCGCAGGGGTTAAGCTCAAAACGCATCCAGACCGAACTCGTCTTGTCGGCGGGCACGGTGAACACCCATCTGGGGCATATCTATAAGAAACTCGGCGTCCATTCGCGCGACGAAGTCAAAGCCTTTGTTCGAGATTTCCGAGATTGCCCAAAGCCGCCGCCTTCCTGATGACGGACGGTGCGGCGGATGGTGTGGCCGGGCGTTTGTGTGGCTCTACGGCTGCCGATGCAGCATCCGGTGTGGCGCTCGACGCAGCATCCGACGCAGTATCCGGCGCGGCGCGGCGCGGCGCAGCCTCAGGGCATGAACTCGAGATCCATGTCCACGTTTCCGGATATGCCGGCAACGCTTCCGGCATTGGTGTACTGCCAGATCGTAAAATCGAACTTCCCGGTGGGAAAGCGCGTGCCGTATTCCGCAAACCAGATGTCGTAGCCCTCCAAAAGGTCGAGGTAATAGTGGGAGATGTCCCGGGCATTGCCATAAAGCATCGCAGGGTAGCCGCCCTCCTCAATGGTCGTGCAGAACGCGGAGGCGTTTTTGGTAAGCTGGCGAGCGTTCAATCCGTTGGCGCGTCCGCTGACGTCTGAAACAGGCTCGAAGTCATAGACCACCGGGTAGGCAAGCTCGCGTCCGTCGAGAGTCTCAAGCACAAAGCGCGCTTCCTCGATTGCTTCCTGCTCGGTTATGGCCTGTGAGAAGAAATACACGCCAACAGGCACGCCCGCCGCCTCGGCGCCCCGCAGGTTTTCCTCAAAGCGCTCGTCAAGATAGATGCTCCCCTCGGTATAACCGCGATGGCCGAGGCGCAGGATTGCAAAGTCGATGCCGTCGGCGGCGACTGCCTCCCAATCGATGCTGCCCTGGTAGGCGGACACGTCGATGCCCGTGCGTGAGACAACCTGCCCGTCCTGCGCATAGGAAAAGCGCCCGTTTTCCTCAATAAGGTTCTGGGGGTCATAGGGGCTTTGGTAGGCAGGTTCAAATCCCAGACCGCCTGCGCCTCCGGAGAGCCTTGCCTCGCTTCCGCAGGCCGCAAGGCCGAGGAGCGCAAGGCCGAGAAGCATAAGGCCAGGGAGCGCAGGGCCGAGGAGCGCTTTGAAGAGCGGCTGACAGCGGACTGACGGGCGATGGGTCGGCTGACAGCGGGTCGGCTGACAGCGAGCCGACTGATGGCGGAGCGGCTGACAGCGGGCCGACTGACAGCGGGCCGACTGATGGCGGAGCGGCCTGGTCATCGCTCGTCGGCGCCTGCATTCGTATCTGCGTCGGTGTCCGTCTCGGTCTCCGTCTCTGTCTCCGCGTCCTCGGAAGTCGCGTCAACGTCCTCGGAAGCCGCGTCCGCGTCAACGTCCTCGGAAGCCGCGTCCGAGCCCTCCGAGAGGAGCGCGGCAACTTCTGCGACCGGGAGTTCCTGCACCTTGTTGAGCTTGCGGCTGATGTTGCGCGATTTTGAGCCCGCGCGTTCGATTTCCTTTGAGGCGGCGTCCAGTTTGCCGCGGACCCGGTCGAGCAGGCTCTCGAATTTGACGAACTCACCCTTGATGGCACCAAGCAGCTTCCAGACCTCGCTCGAGCGCTTCTCGATGGCCAGGGTGCGAAAGCCCATCTGGAGACTGCTGAGGAAGGCCGCGAGATTTGTGGGGCCGACGACGGTCACGCGGTACTCGCGTTGCAGCGTGTCGACCAGGCCGGGGCGCCGGAGCACCTCGGCATACAGCCCTTCGGTGGGCACGAACATAATGGCAAAATCTGTCGTGGTCGGGGGGTTGATGTATTTGTCGCGTATGTCGCGCGCAAAAATCTTGAGCCGGGCTTCCAGCCGTTTTGCCACCGTCTCGGGCGCCTCGTCGCTTGTGCCCTCGTAGGCATCCAGCAGGCGCTCGTACTCCTCAACAGGAAACTTTGAGTCGATGGGCAAAAGCACGCCGACATCACCCTCCTCGCGTCCCGGCATCCGCACCGCGAACTCCACACGCTCCTGACTGCGTGGCCGCACCTGCGCGGTAGCAATGTATTGCTCGGGCGAAAGCATCTGTTCGAGGATGGCGCCCAACTGGTACTCGCCGAGATTGCCGCGCGTCTTTACATTGGCGAGCACTTTGCGCAGGTCATCGACGCCTGTGGCGAGCGCCTGCATCTCTCCCAGGCCCTTGTGCACCTCCTCAAGACGGGTTGAGATGAGGGCAAAGGAATCCGCAAAGCGCTTCTCCACCGTCTGCGTGAGCTTTTCGTCAACGGTTCTGCGCATCTCTTCGAGCTTGGCCGCGTTCTCGCCCTGCATGGCGCCGAGGCGGCCCTCCATCGTCTCCCGGATCTGCGCGAACTGACGATTGAGCTCCTCGCGGTTCTCCCTAAGGGTCTTGGCGGTCTCCTCGCGGGTCGTAAGCAGGGTCTTGGCAATCTCCTCGCGCGTTGTAAGCAGGGTCTTGGCAGTCTCTCCACGCGTGGTAAGCTGCTCGCGGGCGCTCTCGTCGCGGTTGCGAGCGAACTCCTCGCGCTGGAGACCTTCAAGGCGGGCGATCTCTGAGGTGAGCGCGTCGAGTTTTGTCTGTTGAGAAAGCAGTTGCCCCTGGAGCGCCTCGTCGCCCTCTTTGCGCGAATGCGAACGTCTGATGCTCAGGAGCAGGACGAGCACCACGATAAGCAGGGCAAAGGTGAGGACGAGCAGGACGATTGTAAGAGAGCTTATCAGGGCAGGCGAGAGGGTCATTGCGGTTCCAATCTATCAGTGCGCGTGCGGTCTGGCGGCTGCGGCGGTCTGGCGGCTGCGGCGGCCGAGAGAGCTCATGGCGGTATTATACTCCCGTCCCTCGCAGCGTCCCATTTGGGTTGCAAACGGTAAGATTCGAATCGGATTGCGAAGCGCACTGCCTGCGACAGGAGGCTGCTCGTGGTGCGTTCTCGTGGTGCGCAGTCCGTTTATTCCTGTAAATAAAAATGGATTAGGGGGCGGCAATCCAGTACAATGAGGCCGATAGATACGGCGCTGGTATGATGTGGACGCATCGCGCCGGCAAGCCTTTGAATCGTCGAATCGCCGAATCATCGAGTTATCGAGCGGGAAAGGTCTCTTTCATGTCAGGACATTCCAAGTGGGCGACCACCAAGTATCGCAAGGCGGCGCAGGACGCCAAGCGCTCGGCGCTCTTCTCCAAACTCTCTCGCAACATCACCGTTGCGGCCCGGGAGGGCGGCGACCCCAGCCCCGAGAACAATGCCGCGCTGGCCGCTGCCGTGGCCAAGGCAAAGGCGAACTCCCTGCCAAAAGACAAGATAGACACGGCCATCAAGAAGGCTTTTGGCTCCGGTTCGGATGCGGCGAAGTTCGAGACCGTCATTTACGAGGGCTATGGTCCGGCGGGAGTCGCTGTGCTCTGCGAGGCTTTGACCGATAACCGCAATCGAACGGCCGCTGATGTGCGTTCGGCCTTCAGTCACAGTGGCGGCAATTTGGGGACGACCGGTTCGGTGGCCTTCCAGTTTGAACGTAAGGGGCAGATTATGCTCGAGAAGTCCCAGGCAGATGACGAAGACGAGTTCATGTTGATGGTGGCCGAGGCGGGCGGCGAGGACTATGAGGACGCGGGGGAGGAGTGGGTCGTGCTCACCGCGCCGGGCGACCTGAGCGCCGTGAAGAAGGGGCTTGAGGATCAGGGCCTTGAGGTCAAAGGCTACGAACTGACCATGCAGCCGACGACTCCCACCGAAGTTGGCGTGAGCGATGCGAAGAAGATCATGCGACTGGTCGACCGCCTTGAGGAGCTTGAGGACCTGCAAAACGTCTACCATACGATGGACATCACCGACGAGATAGCCGCCGCGCTCGACGAGTGACCATGCGTCTGATCAAAGCGACAGTCACCGCGGCCCAAACGCCTGCCCACGGCATCCAGCGCCTGAAGTGCGAGGCGCAACCTGCTCGGGCGGGCGAGGTGAATGAAGCCCTTCTTGATGCGATTAACTATCTTGACCTGGGCGTTGCGGTGGCACCGGGCGATACGGTGCTCTTAAACGTCACGGCCCTCGATCTGGCGCTGGGCACCGGGGGCGTGGCTTTTGTGGTGCCGGATGCGGCCGCTCCCACTGTTGGGGAGCAGGTCGCCCCCACCGTTGGGGAGGCGGTTGGGGAGCAGGACGCTCCCACCGTTGGGGAGGCGGTTGGGGAGCAGGTCGCTCCCATCGCCGAGCGCGGACGTGCCTTCGCCGGGAAGCAGGCCGCTCCCGCCACCGGGCACATCATGAAGCTGCGCTATACGCCGCTTCAGCGGGAGGTGCTCTCCGTTGAAGAGCAGGCATCCCCCTGGCATGAGACGATGGTCGCCGCGCGCTCGCTTGAGGGCGCACCGGTTGTCTGCTGTGAGCTGTTCAGCCAGGCTCCCCTCGTTGCCGCCGCCGTTAAACATCGCGCGCGCGCGGCGCGGGTCATCCTGTGCATGACCGACGAGGCGGCGTTGTTGCTCGGCTTCGCCGAGCTCGCCGCTGCGGCCCGAGAAGAGGGCCTGTTTGACGGCATCATCACCTGTGGGCAGGCGCTTGGCGGCGACCTGGAGGCCGTCAACCTCTTCTCGGGCCTGCTCGCCGCGCGCCACGTCCTGGGCGCCGATGTCATGGTAACCGCCATGGGTCCCGGCATTGTGGGCACCGCGACGCCCTTCGGCCACGGCGGCCTCGCCCAGGCCGTGGCGCTCAACGCCGCCGCCGCGCTCGACGCCGTGCCCATCGCCGTGCTTCGGCTCTCCTTCGCCGATTGCCGCTCGCGCCATCAGGGCCTCAGCCATCACACGCTCACGGCGCTGGGCACGGCTACGCTGACCCCGGCGGTCATCGCGTTTCCCGACGACCTACCTTCTGAACAGGCCCAACGCATCGAACGTGCCCTTGAGGCGGCAAAAATCCTTGAGCGCCATGCTCTGGTGCGCGTTGCGACGGACGCCAACGCCATTGACCTCAGAGGGCTTGAAGTCACCACGATGGGGCGCACCCAGGCAGAAGACCCCGCCTTCTTCTCTGCGGCATTCGCCGCCGGCATTCTTGCCGCCGACCTTCTCGCGGACGACCTGCTCGCCCCCGGCAGCCTCGCCCCCGGCAGCCTTGCGGACGACCTGCTCGCCCCCGGCAGCCTCGCGGACGGCGTCCCTGGCGAGCGCACCCTTTGACCGCTTCGTCTCAAACCGCCCCGCCCGCCCCGCCAGCCCCCGACGCTGCCCCCGAAGCGCTCGCCTCCGCCCCCCCCGCGTCCCCCACAACCGCCCCCACAACCACCCCCACCGCCCTGCGCACCGAAGCCTCCACCCCCACCGCACCCTCCCGCCCCTTTCTGCACGATGTCCTGCGCGATTACCTGGGGTGGCTCGCGGTCGAGCGTGGTTCCTCCGGCAATACCGTACAGGCCTACGGCCGCGATTTGCGCCGCTACTGTTCCTGGATGGAGGAGGAGGGGAAGGCCGCGATTGAGCAGATAAGCCGTGGAGACATCCGCGCCTATCTCGCCACCTTACGCGAGGTCGATTTTGCTCCGACTTCCATCGCGCGTGCCATCTCTGCCATCAAAGGCCTCCATCGCTTCGCTGTGCGCGAACATCTCTGCCAAAACGACCCAAGTTCTGCGCTGCGCGTTCCCAAAACACCGGAAACCCTGCCGGAGGTTTTGAGCATCGAGCAGGTTACCCGCCTTCTCGAGCAGCCTTTTCCCTCCACGCCTGCGGGGCTGCGCGATACGGCAATCCTTGAGGTGCTCTACGGCTGTGGCCTGCGGGTAAGCGAGTTGACAGGCCTCGATCTCGCCGACATCTCCTTTTCCGACGCCTGTCTGCGGGTGACCGGCAAGGGGGAGAAGACCCGCATTACCCCTTTGCTTGGAGCAGCGGCCAGAAGCCTTGACGCCTATATTCAGAGGGGCCGTCCTGGGCTGCACGTCAAGCGTGCTCTTGGCGCTCAGGATGGCAGCGCGGTTTTTCTCAGCACGCGCGGCACGCGTCTCTCACGCATTGCGATTCACCACATCGTTGAAACATACGGCAACACGGTCGGCCTGCCGCATCTGTATCCGCATCTGCTGCGGCACTCCTTTGCGACGCATCTGCTGGAGGGAGGCGCCGATCTGCGCACCATTCAGGAGCTGCTTGGACACGCAAACATCATGACAACGCAGATATACACCCACGTGGATCGACGCCATATCCGCGAAGAGTACCTCTCAACGCATCCCCGTGCTCATCTCGACTGAGCCGTCCGCTTCGTCTGTCCCGCCCCTCCGCAACCACCGTCCCCGCCCGCCTCGCGCCCACTCGCCAAGCCTCTACAGAGAGGTGCCTGCGTTTTGGTATACTACAATATGTTGTGCCTTTTCCACTAAATTTCTCTCTCTTCGACCACTATCAAGGCTTTTTTGACATTTTCATACCGCTAAAAAAAGAGCCTTTTATCAGTAAAAATATATCTTTTTTCATAAATTTCCTTGCTAAGCGGCAAAAAGTGCCATATAGTGGTACCAGTGATTCGGGAAGCGTTAACCACAGCTCGGAGGGCAGACAGGCATGTTGTGCGGCACCACCATACATCCGATGGATGCCAAGGGTCGTGTCTCCCTGCCCGCCAAACATCGCAGGGCGCTTCCTGAGGAACTGGTTGTCATCAAATCGCCTCACAGCGATTTTCCCTCTCTGAGGGTCTATTCGGAGGCAGAATACGACGCCTGGATCATCCGCATGACCGAGGCCAAGAGCATGGCAGCAGACGATGCGGAACTCGACCTTCTCATCTCAGACCTTCACGCGCAGGTTGTCGAAGTAAAGGTCGACCCGGCGGGGCGCATTCTCATACCCGCGCACTTGCGCCAGGAGGCGGCTTTGACAAAAAGCGTCGCCGTCCGCGGCGCGGGCGACCACGTGGAGCTTTGGGACCCTCAGATACTGGAGAGCTACAAGGCCACGCGCGCCACAGTAAACGTCTTCAGCTCTTCTCGATAGGGGAGCTTGGACTTTGACAGCAGAATATCGGCATACACCTGTCATGCTTGCGCAGTGTCGCGAAGCGTTAGCCCTGCAGGCGGGCGAGATAGCCTGCGATGCCACCCTCGGTGGCGCGGGGCATTCGCTTGTTCTGGCGCAGGATCTGGAGCCTCGCGGGCTGCTCATCGGCGTCGATCGCGACCCGGCGGCGCTTGCTGTGGCTCGCAAACGGATGCTCAATCAGCATCCTCACCTGCGCTTTATTGCCCTGCAGGGCAACTTCGCCGAACTCGATGACCTCCTTTTGGAGGCGCGGGTACCCGGCGTTGACGCATTCCTCTTCGATCTCGGCGTCTCCTCGCCGCAGCTCGATCTCCCTGAACGGGGGTTTTCCTATGCCAGGAGCGCCCCACTTGATATGCGAATGAACCCGGGGGAACACACTCCAACCGCAGCAGAGATCATCAACACCATAAACGAACAAGATCTCACCTGGGTTCTTCGCACGTATGGAGAGGAGCGGTGGGCGGCGCGTATCGCGCAGCACATCGTCAGGGCCCGTGCGAAGCAGGCTCTGCAGACGACCGACGAACTTGCGCAGATCATTCGCGAGGCGATTCCGGCGCGTTTTCGCAGAAGTGGCGGCAACCCCGCGAAGCGAAGCTTCCAGGCCTTGCGCATCATGGTCAACGGAGAGATGGACGCGCTGCACAAGGGCCTTGAGGCTGCGATACGCTGGCTCAATCCGGCCGGCCGCATCGCGGTCATCAGCTATCACTCACTTGAGGATCGCATCGTCAAGGAACTGTTTGCGCGCATGGCGCTCGGGTGTATCTGTCCGCCACAGGCTCCCATATGCACCTGTGGGCAGACGCCGATACTCTCGTCTGTCTCCCGGCGTCCTCAGACTCCCACGTCTGAGGAGGTGGAAGCGAATCCACGCGCCGCAAGCGCAAAGATGAGATGGGCCATAAAACGATAGGGCGCCAGAAGTACCAGAAGCGCCAGAAGCGCCAGAAGCGCCAGCAGTAGCAAAAGCAGCAAAGGCAGCAGGAGAAACAGGAACAGAGCGATGGCACAGGCAGCATACGCATATCAGAGTTCAGCGAGACGTACGCACAGGCAGGAGCGGGAGACCTTCGCGCAGCCCGACCTTCGCGTCCTGCCCGGTAAGGGAAGCGACCGCGCACGGCAGGCGGCGCTCAGCCCTCAGCTACAGGCCCTGTTCGGCGTGCTGCTGTTCGCCGTTCTCTTTCTCAGCGCAATCTGCGGCGTCAGGGTCGCCTTCGCAAACGCCACCCTCCAGATGCTCATCGAGACCCAAAGCATCAATCAGGCCACCATCGAAGCCCGAGCCTACGGCACTGAGCTTGAGGTCGCGTATTCTCTGGCGACCAACCCTGAGCACATCCAGGAGTTGGCAGCCGAGCAGCTTGGCATGACACCGGATGAGCAGGTGGAGTACCTGCGCCCGCTTGCCGGGGAGTAACGGATCATGCGCACGGAGAAGCCGCGGCCAAACGCCGGTAGGTCCTCGTCGCGACCAAACGCCAGCAGACCCCCGCGCGGCGCATCCCCCTCGCGCCCCACACGCCTCCCCCGCGGCGCATCCTCCGCATCCCCCGCACGCTCCCCCCGCGGCACGGCGCCCGCATCCTCCACACGCCCCTCACGCGGCGCACGTCCCGCGCCCTCCGCACGCCCTGCGCGCGGCGCGGCCCCCGCGCTCGCCCAGGGCCGCATCGTCGGCTCGAATCGCGACTGGATACTCTTCGCCCTCTTTCTCGCCGTCGCTCTTGTCGTCTGCGGACGCCTTTTCTACCTGCAGATTATTGAGGCCGAGGCGATGAGCGAGCAGGCAAGCCAGCAGCGCACCATCTCCATCGTCCAGCAGCCTCGCCGCGGCACAATTTATGATCGGGAAGGCAATCCTTTGGCAATGAGTGTCGAGGCGACGACGATCTACGCGAATCCCCGGGAGACCCCCGAGCCGGCAAAGACCGCCTACGTGCTTGCCCAGGTGCTCGGTGGCCAGGCTGAGGAGTATCGTGAGGCGCTTGAGCAGGATACGACCTTCGTCTACATCCGACGCCAGGCAGATGTTGTGGACGCCGAGCGTCTGCAAAAAGCCGTCCGCGAACTTGCCAGCAAGGCCACCCCGGCTGAGGATGGCAGTATCCTCACCCTTCTCAGCGGCATCCATTTCCTGCCGGACTCCAAGCGCGTCTATCCCAATGGGCAGACGGGAGCGCAGATTATCGGCACGGTCGATGTGGACAACAACGGGCTTTCTGGCCTTGAGCTGATGTATGACAACGTGCTCAGGGGCACGCCGGGCTCTCTCATAAGCGAACAGGGCAAGGACGGCACGCCGATTCCCGGTGGCGTCATCGAGCAGGTCGCGCCCATCGACGGCCAGGACATCATCGTATCGGTGGACATCGAGTTGCAGCAGCACGTGGAAGCCGAGCTGGCCCGAATGGGGGAGGAGCGCGCGACCGATAACGGCAACGTCCTCGTTTTGGACGGAGCAACTGGCGAGATTTACGCGGCTGCCTCCCTGCCGCTTTACGACCCGAACCGGCTCACTCAGGAGGCAGTTGACGCTGGCGCCACCGAACTCAAGGGCATCTCCTTTGCCTATGAGCCTGGCTCAATCTTCAAAGCGACGACCGCGGCAGCCGCCCTCGAGGAGGGCATCATGACCCCCGCCGATGAGCTTGACGTACCCGCGTCTTTGACCATCGGCGAGCACACCGTCAGCGATGCCTATGAGCGGGGGGCGCAGACCATGAGCCTGCGTACGATTATCGCGCAGTCCTCAAATGTCGGCATCAGCCTTGTTGAACAGCAGGTCAGCGACGAGCGCTACGCCTCCTATCTGGAGCGGTTCGGCTTCGGCCAACCGACCCATGTGGACTATCCCGGAGAGTCCCTTGGCCTGCTCGCTCCCGTAAACGAGTGGGCGGAGATTCATGCCGCCACAATCTCCTTTGGCCAGGGCCTTACGGTGACCTCGCTACAGATGGCGAGCTTTTACGGCGCCATTGCCAACGACGGGCTACGCTGCCAGCCGCACTTCCTGATTGACCGTCCGCAGTCGCAGACCCATCAGGACTATGACAGCGAGCAGATCATGGAGACGCGCACCGCAGATATGCTGACGGATATGCTGACCTCGGTCACCACCGAGGGGACTGGCCATGCCGCACGCGT
Organism: Coriobacteriales bacterium; assembly: GCA_031277035.1. Taxonomy (GTDB): domain Bacteria; phylum Actinomycetota; class Coriobacteriia; order Coriobacteriales; family UBA8131; genus JAIRXA01. Next base: position 18,010 of record JAISLY010000014.1, read on the forward strand.
CGAGGGCTATGCGATAGCGGGTAAGACCGGTACCGCTGAGAAGGCTTCGGAGGACGGCAGCTATCTTGCGGATAACTATATTGTCTCCTTTGTCGGCTTTTTTGCCGAGTCAGAGAGCAAGCTCGTCTGCATCACCTCAATGGACAACCCCCTCGGGGCTGAAGGCAACGCGCCAACCGGCCCCCTGTTCTCCGAGATCATGCAATTTGCCGCGACACGCTATATGATTGAACCGAATGCCTGAGACGGGAGATTGCGATTTGGCTTCACGGCAACTATATGATCTGTTAAACGACCTCGAGTACCGCCTCGCCGGCAGTCTTGTCGATGAGGGGCTGCTTTTCTCCCTGAGCATCGAATCCCTTGCATACCGCTCCGACCAGGTCGCGCCCAACAGCCTGTTCTTTGCGATACGCGGCACGAAGTTCGACGGCCATGACTTCGTCGCCGAGGCCGCTTCTCGCGGCGCGTCAGCCCTCATCGTCGAGCGGCCGCTTGACGTCGACCTGCTCCAGATTGTCGTCGCTGACAGCCGCCAGGCCCTGGCCCTCGTCTCCCGCCGCTTTTTTGACGACCCTTCGGCACGACTCAAAGTGAGCGCGATAACCGGGACAAACGGCAAGACCACCACCACCTGCCTTCTCGACTGGATAGCTCGATATGCCTTTAACCACGCCGCCGCCCCAGAAGAAGGGCAGCAGGAACCTGTGGAGAGAACCGGCCTCATCGGCACGGTTGAGACCCGCATCGGCGCAACGCGCCTGCGCTCTACGCACACGACGCCCGAAAGCTACGAACTCCAAAGACTTCTTGCCCGCTGCGTGCAGGAGGGCATCACGCATGTGGCTATGGAGGTCTCGAGCCATGCCATCCAGCTCAAACGCGTCGCCGGCGTGCATTTTGCCCTCGCGGCCTTCTCCAACCTCACGCAGGATCACCTGGATTTTCACGGTTCGATGGAGGCATACTTTGAGGCAAAGGCCGCGCTGTTTGACTCCCCCCTGGTTGCCCGTCGCATCGTGAACATCGATGACGAATGGGGCAGGCGTCTCCTTGAGCGTTGTCGTGTTGCCGGTTGGGGCGAGACACTTCTCACCTGCGGCCTGAGCGAGGGCGCCGATATTCGGGCTTGCGATGTGGTCTACTCGGCACAGGAGACCACGCTTCTGCTCGAGACCCCCGAGGGCAGCTTTCCCCTCAGATACCCGCTTGTCGGCGCCTTTAATGTCTCAAACATCCTGCTCGCCGCCTCCTGCGCTTCTGCGCTTGGTATCGACTGGCCCACCATCATCGCCGCGCTTGCAACCGCTCCGCAGATACCCGGTCGCCTTGAGCGCGTCGCGCCGTCGGCGGCTCGCATCGGCGTCTTTGTTGACTACGCGCACACGCCGGATTCCATCGTCAAGGCCCTGGATGCCATCAACGGGCTCAGGGGTCAGGCGCGCTCAATCATCGTCTTTGGCTGTGGCGGAGACCGCGACGCAACAAAGCGCCCGCTGATGGGCACAGCGGCCCTGGAGGCCGATTACTGCGTCGTGACAAGCGACAATCCCCGCAGCGAGGACCCGGCTGCAATCATCGCCGACATCCTGCCCGGCATGACCGCCGGGGCGGGCCGCTTTGAGGTCGAGGTTGATCGCCGAAGAGCCATCGCGCGGGCGCTTGCCCTTGCCGAGCCGGGCGATCTGGTGCTTATCGCGGGCAAGGGGCATGAGGATTACCAGATTGTGGGAGATACGATTCTTGCCTTTGACGATCGCGTCGTCGCGGCCGAGGAGTTGGCCCGCCTCCGTGATAAGGCAGCCCGCCCATGAGACTGAAGATTGAGCAGATAGCCGCCTTCTCCCAGGCCACCGTCGCCGTCGCCGCCCGCGATGACCAGAGGTATCTGACCGGTTTCACCTGGGATTCGCGCACGCTTGTCCCCGGCGATCTGTTCGTCGCCTTGCCGGGAGAGCGTGTCGAGGGCAATGACTTCATTGCCGAGGCCGTGCGCCGTGGTGCTGCGGCCGTGCTTGCCTCCCGCGCTCCAAGCGATGCAGAAGGCGCCTTGGCCCGCGAGCGGGGCGCCGCGATTCTCCTGGTAGAGGACGGAGTTTTGGCCTTCGCACGCCTTGCAGCGGCCTGGCGAAATACCATCTCGCCAGAGCTTATCGCCGTCACCGGCTCCAGCGGCAAGACTTCCACGCGTGAGATGATTGCGGCAATCTGCTCGCAGTCCTTCGAGACGCTTGCCTCCTCAGCTAACCACAACAATGAAATCGGGCTGCCGGCAAGCCTGCTTGCGGCCATGCCGACAACCGAGGTTCTCGTCCTTGAGATGGCGATGCGCGGGCTTGGTCAGATTGCCGAACTGTGCCGGATTGCCCGACCCCGCCTGGGCGTCATCACAAACGTCGGCACCGCCCATCTCGAGATGCTCGGTAGCCGCGAGGCCATCGCCCGGGCGAAGGCCGAGCTTGTAAGCGGCCTGCCCGACGGCAGGGGTGTCGCGTTTCTCAACGGAGACGATGCGTTCAGCCCCTTTATCCGAGAGGTGGCACACACTGCCGCACGCGACATCAGGGTCGTCAGCTTTGGACTCAGTGCGCACAATGACGTCCGCGCCAGCCACATCAGCTACAATGCTTGCGGCGAGGCCTCCTTTGACCTGTGGCTGCCTGGCTTTCCCGAGCCCTGGCCCGTCACGCTTACAATGCCCGGTGAGCATTCGGTGAAAAACGCGCTTGCTGCAGCGGCCGTCGGCGCAGAGCTTTCCATCGCGCCCGCTGCCATCGTTCTGGCACTCGAGGCTCTCAAACCCCTGCCTCTGCGGCAGAATCGGGTACGCCTTACAGACGGTACGGTAATCCTTGACGACAGCTACAATGCCAACCCCGACTCGATGCGCGCCGCGCTCGCGCTTCTCCTTCAACAGCCAAAAGATCTGGTGCGCGTAGCGGTTTTCGGCGACATGCTCGAGCTTGGCTCCAGGGAAGATGAGTTTCACCGTAAACTGGGTGCCTCTGCTGCGACGGGCGGTGTCGATATGCTCATCACCGTGGGCAAACGGGCGCGCTCCTACGCTCTGGGCGCCCGCGAAGCGGGCATGAATGCCGATGCCATCTTTGTCTGCTCCACAATCGACGAGGCCCTTGTCGTTTTGCGGGAGAGGCTCACCCGCGCTTCGGTTATCCTGGTCAAAGGCTCCCGGGCTCTGGGCCTTGAGCGTATCACCGAGGAGATGAAAACCCGATGATCGGCTTTGCGGAATACCCGACCTTCCAGGTCTTTCTGGCCATCTTCGTTGCGATGACCATCACGATGGTGCTCCTGCCGCTCTGGATACGCATCTTGCGCTTTCGCCAGATTGGGCAGCAGATTCGTGCCGATGGCCCGCAACGTCACCTTGTCAAGCAGGGTACGCCCACGATGGGCGGGGTGGTCATCCTCATCTCCGTGCTGCTGACCGTCGTGCTGCTCGCAACCTCAGCGACCCGCACAAATCTGCTTCCGCTTCTCCTGATCAGCGGCGCAACGGCCCTGACCGGCCTGATGGGGCTTGTCGATGACCTCTCCAAGGTGGTCAGGGAGCGTTCGCTTGGTCTGCGCGCCAACGCAAAGATGATCTGCCTGACGCTGATCTCGCTTTCCTTTGCCTTCGCGGCGGTCAATTTTGTCGGCATTGAGCCGACGATTGCCATACCCTTTTTGCCGGTGCTTGATCTTGGCGTTCTGACGACATCTTTTTACCTCGGCGCGACGCAGTTCTCCATCCCCTGGCTGTACTTTTTCTACATCTGGCTTCTGATGGCCGGCATGGCCAATGCCGTGAACCTGACTGACGGACTGGACGGCCTTGCCGCGGGCGCCGTGATGATCGCCATGCTCGTCATGGCCGCCATCGCGTATCGTACCGATCAACTGAACACCGCCCTGTTTGCGGCCGCGATGACCGGAGGCTGCGTGGGCTTTCTCTGGTTCAATGCCCATCCCGCCAACATCTTCATGGGAGATACGGGCTCGCTGGCCATGGGTTCGGCCTTTGCGGCCCTCGCGGTGATGACAAAGACCGAGTTCATCGCGCTTGTTGTCGGCGGAATCTTCGTCATTGAGGCACTCAGTGTGATGGTTCAGGTGGGCTTTTTTAAGCTGACCCGCAAACGGATTTTCCTGATGGCGCCTCTTCATCATCATTTTGAGCAGAAAGGCTGGTCAGAGGCTCAGGTAGCCATTCGCTTCTGGATAGTGACCGCACTTTTTGCCTCCGTCGGTTTCGCCCTGTTCTTCTATCAGAGCAATGCGTAGAGTCAGGAAGGCCACAGGGATTGCATGAAATGACTTTCGAGAAGCTCAGACATATCGGTTCAGTCTGTGTGCTTGGTCTCGGTATAACCGGCCAGGCGCTCTGTCGCCTGTTTGCCGCCTGGCCTCCTGAGCGACTTACCGTCTACGCACCCGAGGCTTCGACGAAGGGCTTGCCTGCGGACATAAAGCTGCCGCCTCAGACGCGCATCATCGAGCGCGAGGAAGACCTTGAGAGGCTTGGAGATGGCCACATCCCCTTTGATCTGTGCCTCGCAAGTCCCGGCATCCCTCAGACGGGTACGCTTTATCAAAGGGCACGGGCTCTTTCGCTTGAGCTGATCAGCGAAGCGGAGCTCGCCTGGCGCCTTTCGCCCGAACGCTGGATTGTCATCACCGGTACCAACGGGAAGACAACGACGACAGCGTATACGGCGCATCTGCTGAATACGGCTGGGATTGTGGCGCGGTCTGCGGGTAACATCGGAACGCCCTGTATCGACGCCATCCAGCAGCGCGCGGCAGGCGAGTACCTCATCGCCGAACTCTCTTCCTTCCAGCTTGCCTCCTCGCCCTCCCTGGCGCCTCAGGCCGCCGTCCTGCTGAACATCACCCCTGACCACCTTGCCTGGCATGGCGGGCTTGCGGCCTACCAGACGGCCAAGTCCTCCTTTGTCCAACGCATGGCGCCCGATGCGCTGGTGGTCGTGGACGCGACCCTGCCTTTGACCCGTGAACTCTACAGGGGCTGGCTATCGGCAGGCCGTCGCGTTGTTGCGCTGGGTACCAGCTCGGGACTGTTTGAGAGTATGGCGACCCGCTGTGGTGCGCCCGAGGCCGCCTGGGTGCAGGCCGCAAACGGGCGTCTGAGCATCACGCTGCGCGCAGGAAACTTTGAGCTCGCCGCCATCGACGAGCTGCGCGTTCAGGGTGAGCATAACGCCGAGGATGCTCTGGCGGCTGCCACCGTGGCGCTCGATTTGGGAGCCACACCCGAGCAGGTGGCTGTCGGACTCAGGAGTTTTGAGCCGCTTGCGCACCGTATCGAGCCGCTTGCCACAGTGGCCGGTGTCAGCTATGTCAACGATTCCAAGGCGACGAATCCCGAGGCAAGCGTCAAGGCGCTGACCGCCTTTCCCGCAGGCTCTGTTGTGCTCATGCTCGGGGGTCGTGACAAGAACACCTCACTTGACGAACTCGTCGCGGCTGCGCGAAATACCTGTCACGCGGTCATCTGTTATGGAGAGGCGGGGCCCCGCTTCGCGGCCGCCTTCAGGGAGGCAGGGCGTTACTGCTCCGGCGAAGACGCCGCGCCGCCTGCCGCTGCGCCGCCTGCCGCCTCCTCTGACCTGGCGCTTTTCCTCGAATCCGGCTTCGATGCGGCCTTTGCTGCCGCTTCTGCTGCCGCCCGTCCGGGCTCTGTCGTGCTGCTCTCCCCGGCCTGCTCCTCGTATGATGAGTTTGTCGATTATGAGCAGAGAGGCGCTCACTTCAGGGAGCTGGTTTTTGCGCTCGCGCAGAAACAGGAGGTGCGCGATGGCTCATGAACGCGTCGCGGGCCGCTCTGGCGCAACCCGCTCCACCGCAACCCGCTCCACCGCAGGCCGCCTGGCCGCGCGTCGCGTCATACCCGGCCGCATCCTCGGGCCACAGCTGCTCCTGCTCATCGTCACTGCGGCCCTCCTGCTCTTCGGCCTGGTCATGGTGCTCTCGGCATCCTCTGTCGTTGCCCTCGCCGAGACGGGGGACAGCTTCTCCCTCTTCAAGCGGCAGCTGATTTTGGTCGCGCTTGGCCTTGTGGGGCTCGTTGTGGCCGCCCTCATCCCCTATCGCGTCTGGACGTCATGGCTTTCCTGGGGGGTGTGGGGCATCCTTATCCTTTTCCTGGTACTGACCCTGCTGTTTGGCAACGAGGAATCGGGAGGCAAGCGCTGGTTTGACCTGTTCGGCCTTAACTTCCAGCCTTCTGAGTTTGCCAAGATAGCCTGCATGCTGGTAGCGACCTCGCTTATTGTGCGTCTGCACGAGAGCAGGGCCTACAGCCCCTTTATCGCTCAGGCCGCTCTCGCCGTCGGTCTGCCCGCCCTGCTCATCATGATGCAGCCCGATCTCGGAACCCTGATAATCGTCATCGTCGGCATCCTTGCCGTTGCCTGGTTTGGCGAACTGCCGCGCCGCGCGGTGCTCATCGGTCTTGCCCTGATTATTGGCGTCGGGCTTGCGGGCATTTTGGCGGAGACCTTTCGCCAGGCGCGTCTGGCTTCCTTCCTCGACCCCTGGGCCGATCCGCTTGGCAGCGGCTATCAGATCATCAACTCCTATTACGCCTTTGCCGACGGTGGTCTGTTTGGCACCGGGCTTGGTATGTCGCGCCAAAAGTTTCTCTACCTGCCCATGGCCCAAAACGACTTCATCTTCGCCGTCATCGGCGAGGAGCTCGGTCTGATTGGCGCACTTTTTGTCGTCGCGCTCTTTGTTGCCTTCGTCCTGATTGCCTTTCGCATCGGTCGCAACGCGCCGGACCTGTTCGGGCGCGTCCTTGCCTGCTCCTGTGCGACGCTGATAGGTGCCCAGGCCTTTCTCAACATCTTCTGCGTTACCGGCCTCGCCCCGATTACCGGCAAGCCCCTGCCCTTCATCAGTGCGGGAGGCACCTCGATCATCGCCACCCTGATACTCGTCGGCCTCATCCTCTCCGTCTCCCGGCACTCCAACGTGCCCTCTTCAGCCGAACTGCGTCGCGATGAACTGCGGATACTTGAGGGCGGTGCACGAAACACTGCCGGTGGAGAAGGCCGTCTGCCCACCCCTTCATCAAGGCCCTTGACCCTGTTGAAATCTGCGGCTTCGTCCAGCTCGAAGTCTCCTCCAAAGTCAGCTGTCAGTGCGAAGCATCCCTGCGCGCCCGGCTCCCTGCGCTCGCGCACGTTCGCCACAGGGCGTCCGGCCGCGCCGTCCGCCGTGCCACGGGCGACGCCTTCCTCCTTTCGCAGACCGCGCGACAACCCGGCTCTGCGCCTGAGCCCGGCGCGTAACCAGCGCCGCCTGCGAGAGGGCCTGCGATGAGCACCCAGCCCTCCTCGCCCGTGCCCGCATCCGCGCCCTCGCCCGAGCCGTCTCCCGCGCCCGAGCCCGCGCCGTCTCCCGCGCCCGAGCCCGAGCCCCCCTCGCCGCGCCCTCGCCGCGTGGTCATCACTGCCGGAGGGACGGCCGGCCACGCGAATCCGGCCCTTGCCGTCGCACAGGAACTGCGCCACCTGGGCCTTGAGGTTCATTTCGCCGGAACGCCGCAGGGCATTGAGGCTCGGCTCGTTGAGCAGGAAGGCTTTCCCTTTGTGGCCTTTGCCGCTTCGGGCTTCAATCGTGTTCGGCCCTGGACGCTTCTGACTTCCTCATTCGTGCTCCAGGCCTCCGCTCACAGGGCGCAGAAGTGGCTGCAATCCCTGCGCCCCCAGGTGGTTGTCGGCTTTGGTGGCTATGCCTCCATCCCGGTCGGTCTGGCGGCGTCGCGTCTGGGCATCCCGCTGGCAATCCATGAACAGAACTCCCGGCCCGGCATGGCCAATCGCTTTCTGGCGAGGCGCGCGCAGCTGGTCGCACTCACCTACGGCGCGGCGGGCGAGCGTCTGAGGAGCGCGGGCGAGACGGTGCAGACCGGCAACCCGGTGCGCGCGTCGCTTCTGGGCGTCGACCCCGCCGCTGCGCGCGCCTCCTTCGGCATTCCGGCAAACGCGTCTGTCCTGCTCGCCTTTGGCGGCTCTCTGGGCGCGCGTCATCTCAACGAGGCTCTCTTTGCCCAGGCAGATCGCCTGCTTGCGCACGAGAACCTGCACGTTCTGCACATCTCGGGTACGCGCGATTACGAAAGCGCACGCACCCGTCTCGCAAAGGGCAGCTACGCCACGCGCTGGCATCTGCTTGACTACTGCGACCGCATGGGCGAGGCCTATGCCGCTGCCGACCTTGTCCTCAGTCGGGCGGGCGCCACAAGTCTCGCCGAACTTGCAGCGCTTGCAAAGCCCGCCCTGCTCATACCCTATCCCCACGCCGCAGCCGACGAGCAGACGGCCAATGCCTGCAATCTCGTACGGGCAGGCGGGGCCCGAATGCTTGCCGACGCCGAGCTCGACACCCCGCGCTTTGTCGAGACGCTCGAGGAGCTGCTGCTCAATGCCGCCGAACGCAGCCGGATGAGCGATGCCCTGCGTACCCTCGGCGGTGCCACCGCCCGCCAGGAGCTCGCCCGTCTCATCATTGCCCTTGCAGAGGCGGATACAAGCTCATGAGCCGCTGTTCGTCCGACCCCTCCGCGCTCATGAGCCGCCGTGCGCCCGACTCCTCCGCACTCACGAGCGACCGTGTGCCGAGGTCGGCGGCCTGTTTTGACGGCGCTTCAACGCCACGCCGATTTCTTCGGCGCACGCCGTCTTGCCCCCGTGCGCTCATGCGGTAGAATCGCCTTCATGGAAAACGACATCAAACGCGTGCACTTCATCGGCATCGGCGGCGCGGGTATGAGCGGGATAGCGCTTGTGGCCCACGAGCAGGGCATCCGGGTCACCGGCTCCGACCTCAAGGAATCGCGTTATATGAAAGCACTCTTCCAGACCGGGATTCCGGTGACGGTCGGCCACGCGGCGGCTCATGTCGAGGACCCCTCGATTGACGTGGTCGTCGTTTCGGCCGCGGTTCCCGAGCATAACCTTGAGTATCGGGCTGCCCGTGAGAAGGGCCTTGAGGTCTGGCAGCGTGCGCAGATGCTTGCGTACCTGGCACGCAGGCATCACACCCTGGCCGTCGCGGGAACCCACGGCAAGACGACGACTTCCTCGATGCTTGCCTCTTCGCTTGACCGTCTCGGCGCCAGCCCGACCTTTCTGATCGGTGGTGTGGTGGACGGGTATGACGCGACGGCTCATGTGGGTACGGGATTTTGGCTGGTGGTCGAGGCCGACGAATCGGACGGCTCCTTTACCTGGCTTGACCCCCAGCTGGCCATCATCACCAATGTCGAGTGCGATCATATGGATCACTATCGTTGTCTGGAGGAGATTGAGGCGGCCTTCTCCGCATTTCTTGACAAGCTCAGGCCCGACGGCATCGCTGTCATCTGTGCCGATGACCCCTGCCTGTGTGCCCTGGCGCACTCCTCCAGGCGCAGGTTTATCACCTATGGCCTTTCTGCAAAGGCAGATGTGCGCTGCCTGCCCTCCGATACCTCGTTTACCGTCCTCTTTCCGGATGGCGAGCGCCTGAACCTTTCCCTGCCGGCATCTCCCGGTGAGCACAATATGTTAAACGCGACCGCGGTCATGGCGGCACTTGACGCCCTTGGCTTTCAGCGAGAGGCCGCCGCGCAGGCGGTCAGTGCCTTTTCGGGCGTACGGCGCCGCTTTGATATTATTGGACAGGAGGCGGGGGTGACCGTTGTCGATGACTACGGCCATCACCCCACCGAGGTCACCGCGACCCTCAAAGCCGCGCGTGGCCTTTTGTATAAGCGGGTGCACGTGCTGTTTCAGCCGCACCGCTATACGCGCACCGAGGCCCTGCTGCCGCAGTTTGCGCAGGCTTTTGACCATGCGGATACGGTCAGCCTGCTCGAAGTCTACTCAGCGGGAGAAGCGCCAATACCGGGCGTGAACAGCGAGACTTTGGCCGAGGCCATTCGCGAGCATAATCCCGCGGCATGCGTGCGCCTCATTCGCCATCGTCCCGAAGCGGCGCTTGTCATGGCCAAATTGGCCGAACCGGGCGATCTTGTCATCACGATGGGTGCGGGTGACATCACCCTGATCGCGCCTCACATCCTGATGGCTCTGCGACAGCTGCGTCTGGATCTGCCCTCATGATAGATACTCTACCCGTATGAGTTTTTTTGAGGCATACTGCGAACTCGAAGGAGCGTTGGCCGGCTCGGTACGCTATCGCGAATCGATGCGACGACACACAAGTTTTCGCATCGGTGGCCCCGCCGCACTGCTCATTGAATGCGCGACGCTTGCCGACCTTAAAGCCGCCCTTGCGGTCATACGCGAGCACAGACTGCCCTGGGTCATCATCGGCAAGGGCTCAAACCTCCTTGTCGCAGACGAGGGCTTTGAAGGGGCGGTGCTCGTGCTCGGCAGTGAGTTCAAACGCTCCCGTCTTCCCGATGTGAGCGCGGGTCAGGCCCTGCTCATGGCAGGCGGTGGCGTCCTGCTCTCCAACCTTGTCCAGGAGGCCTTTAAAAACGGGTATCGCGGCCTGGAATTTGCCGTCGGCATACCCGGAACGCTCGGCGGTGCGCTTTTTATGAACGCCGGCAGTGCGGATGAGTGGATTGCCTCGGTCGTCGAGAGCCTGACCGTCTTGCGTACCGACTTTGGGGTCGATGAGGCAAGCGCCGCCGCCCCGCCGCCTATCGCCGCCGCCCCCGCGCCAGCGCCCCTCGACGCGCCTGCACCCGCCGCACCCGCCGCACCCCCCGCACCCGCCGACGTGCCGGTGCCGCCTGCGCCCCCCGCCGCCCCCGCGCACGGCGCCGACCAGACGCCTCGGCTGCTGCGGCTGGACGCCCGTAAACTGCCCTGGGAATACCGGCACAGCGGCATCCCTCGAAGTGACATCATTGTCGAGGCTGGTCTTCGGGTCGAGCAGGGCCATCTGGTACAGATACGTGCCAAAATGGAAGCCTCGCTCAATCGCCGCAGGAAGACCCAGCCCCTGACCGTGCCAAACGCCGGCAGCGTCTTTCGCAATCCTCCCGGAAGTTCGGCGGGCGCTCTGATAGATGCCTGTGGGCTGAAAGGCTACCGTCAGGGTGGGGCCAGCATCTCGAGGAAGCATGCGAATTTCATCGTCAACGACGACAACGCGACCGCGGCGGACGTGGTTGCTATAATCATGTATGTCCGCGAGCGGGTGAAAGAGGAACATGGCATCGAACTCCAACCAGAGATCCGGTTCATCGGCTTCAACTGACGGGTCCACACAATCGGCGCGGCAAGCCGCCCGTTTTGGCGCTGAGAAGCGTCCCGATCGGCGCAAGGTTGCCTATCATCAAAGCGCGACGGAGGACCTTGCGCGTCGTTCGCTTGGCGCAGACAGCCGTGCCCGTTCGGCGCGCACGCGCCCCATCAGAACCGAGCGGGTTCTCGACACCACGCCCAATCGGCCGGCCGCCGTGCAGCGCGGACGCCAGGGACAGGATTCGGGGCGTGATGCGCGCAGGGGCCCAGCACGAAACGCACCCTCAGCCGCGCCAACCGTGCGAGAGTACCGCACTCGACAGGCGGCTTCAACACGTCGTCAGCCACGCGACAAGAGCCCTCTCAGGCGTCTTATCCCTGCCCTCGTCGTGCTCATCCTCCTTCTTGCCGCGGGCGCTTTTGCGTACTTCTCACCACTGTTTACCATCTCCTCATTGCGCGTTGAGGGAGCGACGCGCCTGACCGACGGGCATGTGAGCGAGCTGGCCGCCATCCCCGAGGGGACGACCCTGCTTCGGGTTGATACCGACGGCATTCGGCAGCGACTTGCGGCGGATCCCTGGATTGAATCCGTTGAGGTACGGCGTGCGTTTCCCTCGACCATCGTCGTGCATATACAGGAGCGCAGGATAGCCGCGCTCGTCGAGGTCCCACCCGAGATTTCAACAGCTTCTGTCGCCGATTGGTTGATTTCTTCCGACGGTATCTGGCTTGGCGTGTTGGATCAGGAGGCATACCAGGCAGCGCTGGCAGGCCAGGTGGCCTCGGGTGAGGAGCAGACGGCGGAGGGCTCGGGCGACGATTCCGCAGAGAGTTCCGGTGAGGAGCAGGCGACCGAGGAACAGGCGCCGCCCGAGGAGCAGGCGCCGCCCGAGGAGCAGGCGACCGAGGAGCAAGCGACCGACGATTCGATGGCGGGCGAACAGCCTGCCGATGAAGGGCTTACGCCCGAAACGACAGCTCCTCTGAACCCCCCCTCGCTTTCAGAGGATGTCTCCATCACGCTTGAGGATGTGCAACAGCTGCCAGTCCTCAAGAAGATTGCGCACACCATCGACCCCGTCCTCGGCGCTGCTGCCAGCGACGAAGGCGTTCTCAACGCACTTGCCATCATCAATGGCTTTTCGCCCGATATGCTCCCGCTTGTGGCATCCATCGACGCGCCCGACCGGGCCAAGACGATGTTGACCCTGACCAACCATGTGACCGTCGCCTTTGGCAGCGCCGAGGACATCGAGGCCAAGGAGGCCGCCATCCTCACCCTGCTGGCGGAATATGAGGGGTCTATCACCTATATCAACGTCCGCGTCGCCGACCGCCCCTCAATTCGTGCCGCCGGAACCGAATAACCGCCCAATCGCAGTCCGCACCCACGTCAGGGACGGCACAGCGACAAGGGGCTGAGCAGGAAGACCGTCCTTCGCGGGGCAGAGCCTCCGTGCAGAAATCTCCGCCCCACGCTCCAGCGTTTTGCAAATCTCCGCACCCACACTCCATCGTTTCAGCGCTTTGCAAATCTCCGCCCCACGCTCCGGCGCTTTGTGCTACCATGTGCAAACTGCCTTTGGCAGGAGAAGCGGGTGCCCACAAAGGCCCCCACCTCGCGGCACCGACAGGGTGGCTGCCTGGTCTTTAAGCGAATATGTTCGGCCTGAGAACGAACGCCCAGGATTTTGAGCCTTCAGGCCAGCAGCGCGAAGACCCGCAGTGCCCCAGGAGTTGGGCTGTGGGTCGTTTTGTAAGCGAACGGAGCGGAGGTGACATCATAGCCACTACTGAGCTCAGGCTCAACGAGGAGATTGCGGCCACACAGGTTCGCCTTATCGGTGTGGACGGGTCGCAACTTGGTATTTTTGATATTGACGATGCCCAGCGCATCGCTGATGACCAGGGCCTCGATCTCGCGGAGATTGCGCCCGATGCCCAGCCGCCGGTCGTCCGGGTCATGGATTATGGGAAGTTCAAGTATGAGCAGGCGCTCAAGGCAAAGCAGGCACGCAAGAACCAGACACGGGTCGAGATCAAGGAGATGAAGTTCCGTCCCAAGATTGACACCGGTGACTATGAGACGAAGAAAAAGCACATCCTGCGCTTTTTAACGGGAGGTGCCAAGGTCAAAGTGACCATCATGTTCCGGGGACGCGAGATGGCGCATCCGGAGCTGGGCTTGAACATTTTGGAAAAACTGGCCGAGGATCTGCAGGATGAGGCCACCATCGAAAGCCAGCCCAAGCTGGAGGGGCGCAATATGTTCATGTTGATCGCCCCATTGAAGAAAAAGGAGGCAAAGCATGCCAAAGATGAAGACGCATAGAGGCTCGGCGAAGCGTTTTCGCGTCACCGGCACGGGGAAGATTATGCGCAGCAAGGCGTACAGGAGCCACATCCTGGAGAAGAAGTCGCAGAAGCGTAAGCGCAACTTCCGTCACGAAACGCAGGTTGCTACCGCTGATTACAAGGTCATTGCCCGCAATCTGGGCCTACGTTGAACGAATGCGGATTCGCTGCCGGGCTGATGTGGGCCGGTGGGGCGCGTCCGTTGTCACAGAGGAGTTGATGTATCATGTCACGCGTCAAGCGTTCAGTTGCTGCCAAGAAGAAGCGTCGAGTCGTTCTCGCACGAGCCAGGGGTTATTACGGCGCAAAGTCCCGCTCCTATCGTGCGGCCAAGGAGCAGGTGCAGCACTCCCTGCAGTATGCCTATCGCGACCGTCGCAATAAGAAGCGGGTCATTCGTCGCCTGTGGATTACGCGCATCAACGCCGCCGCGCGGCTTTCGGGCCTGAGCTACTCAGTCTTCATAAACGGCCTGAAGAAGGCTGGCGTCCAACTGGACCGTAAGGTGCTGGCCGACATGGCGGTCAACGACGCCTCGAGCTTCGCCGCCTTGGCCGAAGTCGCCCGGAAGGCTCACGCCGCATAGGCGGTGCGTCCATGGATACCGACGATACAAATTTTGCCATGAACCCCGGCCCTTCCTACTATCTGACGACGCCCATCTACTACGTGAATGGCACGCCACACCTCGGCACGGCCTATACCACGATAGCGGCCGATGCGCTGGCGCGCTTTGAGCGGATGGATGGGCGCGATACCTGGTTTCTCACCGGTCTTGACGAGCATGGGCAGAAGGTCGCCCAGGCTGCTGCGTCTGAGGGCATCACGCCGCAGGAATGGGTCGACGCCATCGCCCCGGAGTTCCTCGCCACCTGGAAGGCGCTCAACGTCACCAACGATGATTTCATCCGCACCACCGAACAACGCCACGTCCGCGGCGTCCAGCGCTTCTTTGAGGCGCTGCGCGAGCGCGGTGCCATCTATCAGGGCGATTATGAGGGCCACTACTGCGTCTTTGAGGAGACCTTCTTTACCGATGAGCAGCTTGCCGAGTTTGCCGAGCGCCAGGCCCTCGCAGGCGAGCCCGCGACCTCTGAGGATGGTACGAAGCTGTGCCCCGACTGCCATCGCCCGCTGAGTTTTGTCAAGGAGGATAACCTCTTTTTCAGGCTCTCCGCCTTCCAGGAACAGCTTCTCGCGTTTTATGAGGCAAACCCCGACTTCATTCAGCCCGAGATACGCCGCAACGAAGTGCTCTCCTTCGTGCGCAGCGGGCTGAAGGACCTTTCGGTCTCACGGACGACCTTTGACTGGGGCGTGCCCATCCCCTTTGCTCCCGGGCATGTGAGCTATGTCTGGGTCGACGCGCTCATCAACTACATCACCGCCATCGGCTATGGCTCCGATGACGCGGCCGACCAGGCGATGTTTGAGCGCCACTGGCCTGCTCAGGTGCATTTTGTGGGCAAGGACATCATTCGCTTCCACTGCGTCATCTGGCCGGCCATGCTCATGGCGGCCGGCATCGAGCCTCCGCGCAGGGTGTTCGCCCACGGCTTTTTGCTCACAAAGGGCGAGAAGATGAGCAAGTCGCGGGGCAATGTAACGGCACCTCTGGAGCTGGCTCGCATCTTCACGGTCGATGGCTATCGCTATTACTTCCTCTCCGACGTGCAGTTTGGCGCCGACGGCTCGATTTCCCTTGAGCGCATGGTACAGGTCTACAACGCCGACCTTGCGAACACCTGGGGAAACCTCTGCTCCCGCGTCCTCAACATGAGCGTCAGGTATCTGGACGGACTGGTTCCCGAGCTTTGGGAGAAGACCACGCAGGCGCTCACCCGCGAGATGGGCAACCCGCTTGCTGAGTTGGCCTCCGAAGGCCTCTATGAACGCTATGTGGCCCGCATGAATGCCATTGACTATTCCGGCGCCCTGTCAAATGCCCTTGAGCTTGCTGAGCGGGCGAACCTCTATGTGGAGGAGAGCGCTCCCTGGGCATTGGCAAAGGCTGCCCAAGATGAAGCCGCCGAGTACGCGCAGCGCGGTGCTTCTCCTGATGAGGCGACTGCACCCACTCAGGCAGACCGTCTGGCCTTTGTGCTCTACAATCTGTTGGAGACCATCCGGATACTGGCCCTGTACTTTGCGCCAATCATGCCCGAGTCCTCCGCAGAGGCCTATCGACGGCTGGGTCTGGGCGACATCTTTGCGACGAACAACCTTGCCGAGGCCACCCGTTGGGGCGGTCTTGCCGCTGGCAGCAGCCTGACGGTGGGAGACCCGCTCTTCCCGCGCCTCGATATTGACGAACTCGGGCAGTGACGGCACTGCCGCTGACGGATGCCGCCGCTGACACATCGTCACCGCCCATCCCGCCGCCGCCCACCCCGCCGCCGCCCACCCCGCCGCTGACACATCGTCACCGCCCACCCCGCCACTGACATCCCGCCGCTGCCACCCCGCCGCCGACGACACCGCCCGCGCCCCCCACGCCGCCGACGGCACCGCCGCTGACACATCGCCGCACCAGAAAAACATGAAAGGCCGCCCGCCCTGTTGAGCGGAAGCCTTATAATCCTCAGAGGGGCAAAACGGGAAGAAGTGAGAGGCCAGCCATGCGCACGCCAAGCTCCGCGTCATGCGATGCCACAAACAAAAAGGGTGAGCAGGAGATTTTCTGGGACGCGCTGTTTCGCGACACGAAGGGTCGTGTCATCGCTCCACCCGACCTCACCCGCGATATTCCAACAGCCGATACGCACGTCCATCTCGACATGCTTCGCCATCCGGCGCTGGCACTGGCGCGCAGCAGGGCCAACAGCGTCGAGTTTCTCGTTGCCGTCGTGGACCCAACCGAGAACCCCGCCTATACCTATAACAACCTCGCCGACTGGGAGCATCAGGCGCGTGAACTTTTGGAGGAGTGGCATCTGCCGCCACATCCGCCGCGTACCCGTATCATCGTCGGCTGCCATCCGCACAACGCCGCCAAACTGAACCGCGAGGTCGAGCGCACGCTCATCAGAGCGGCAGCGCGACCCATCACGGCCGGCATCGGCGAGATCGGGCTCGATTACCACTACGAGCTCTCACCGCGTAAGACCCAGCGCGAGGCCTTCCGACGCCAGCTCGCCCTGGCAAATGAGATGATGCTGCCCGTTGCCCTGCACCTGCGCGACGCGCATGAAGACGGCCTTGCCATCCTTCGCGAGGAAGGTATGCCCCAGGCAGGCACCCTGCTGCATTGTTTCAATCTTGACTACGAGACGCTCGCCCCCTTCCTTGCGCTTGGCTGCCAGGTGGCCTTTGGCGGTGCTTTGACCTTTGAGAAGTCCGACGAGGTACGCGCCGCAGCCGCACGCACACCGCGAAGGCGCATCGTTACGGAGACAGACGCCCCCTTCATGGCGCCGCGCCCTCTGCGGGGCACCGTCTGTGGCCCGGAGGACGTCGTCTTCACTGCGGCCTGCCTCGCCGAAGTCTTTGGCGTCACGGGGCTTGCCGCCAAGCAGCTGCTCAACGACCTGTATGAGAACGCCCGCATGCTCTTTGACCGTGACACCACGGTCTGGCAGGACAACAAAGGGGCCATGCAGGCCCTGCTCAACCATGCAAAGGGGGTGGTGTGACATGGCAGGCAGGAAGCAGACAGACCGCCCCGACATCCTCTTCATCTCCGGCTCGCCGCGTCCGCGCACCTGCGAGGCCCTGATTGCCCTCATTGAGCAGGGCGCGAAGAAGGTCGGCGCAAAGACCCAGCGCTTCCTGCTCTCAAAAAAGCACATTCATCCCTGTACCGGCTGCGGTGCCTGTGAAAAAACCGGGGTCTGCGTCCTTGCAAACCGGGTTCGCGACAAGCACTTTATTGACGATTACCTGGAGCTCAAAGCGACGCTGGAGCGGGTCGACGCCATCGCGCTTGTCGCTCCGCTGTATTTTGCCGGCCCACCCGCCCAGCTCAAAGCCCTGTTTGACCGGATGCAGCCCTACTGGGCACAGCGCTATCTGCTCGGTGTCGCCCCGCCCGCCAAACGCCCCGCCCAGCTCTTCGTGGTCGGCGGCGGCGGAGATGAACATGGCTATGCGCCGCTTGCCACCATCGCCAAATCCTCCCTGGCCGTTGCCGGCTTTCATCTGGAGAAGGTCAACAACTTCATCGGCTTCTCCTCGCCCACAGACGCGCCGGTCTATCCCCCCGAGGCGGAGCGCGACCGTTACAGCCACGCGCAGCTTGCCAAGCTCAAGCGCGCCGCGAGCGAGCAGGCCGCTTTCACGCAACGTGCCCTGGACGCTGGCGGCGCCCTGGCCCGCTATGTCATCAAGAAAA
Source organism: Coriobacteriales bacterium (assembly GCA_031277035.1). Taxonomy (GTDB): domain Bacteria; phylum Actinomycetota; class Coriobacteriia; order Coriobacteriales; family UBA8131; genus JAIRXA01. The sequence goes on from JAISLY010000014.1 coordinate 35,932, forward strand.
AGGAGGCCAATGCGCTGGCTGCCCAGCTCGCCGAGGTCGAGGCCGAACTCGCTGCCCTGAACAGGGTTGGCGATGTTGAGAAGGTGGGGAGCGCAGAGCCTCTTTCAGACGACGCGCCCCTGCGCGCGACCGGCCTCGATTCTGCCTCTGACCCCGCCCAGGGCGGCGGCTTTGACTCCGTTTCAGGCGCAAAGGGCACGTCGCGACGCGCCGTTGACCCAAAGGCCGAATACCAGGCCGAGGTCGAACTCGATTACAGCAAACTCATCGTCTCGGCGGGCAAGGGAGAGGAGTGAGCGTCCACTCGACGCTGGCCTCTCCTGCCGCAACGATTGCGACCCTGAAGCGCTGGGGCCTTCATACCGACCGATCCCTCGGGCAGCATTTCCTCGTAGATGATGGCGTTATTGGCCGCATCCTTCGTCTGGCACAGCTGCAGGCCGGCGATGAGGTGCTTGAGGTCGGCCCCGGCATCGGCACCCTGACCGAGGCCCTGCTTGCAGGGGGTGCCCGGGTCTGCGCGGTGGAAAAGGACAGCCGGCTCATCCCCCTGCTTGACGATATGCAGGCACGCTTTCCAAAACACTTCTCCTATCTGTGCGCAGATGCCGCCAGGGGAACCTTCGGTCAGGGGCGCAGAAAAGCTCACGCAGGGGGTGCCAGGGCCACGGACACCAGGGCTACCAGGGCCACGGACACCAGGGCTACCGGGGCCACCGACACCGGAGCTACCGGGGCCACTGACACCGCTCCCGCCAAAACCATCCCTCCCACCGAGGACCATTCTTCCGCCTCTGTGCTCGATGCCGCCACCTCCCGCTTTACCGGGACATTCAAGCTCATCTCCAACCTGCCCTATGCCGTTGCCGCCACCATCGTGTTGGACGCCTTCCAACGTCTGAGCGGCCTTCAGAGTGCGACGGTCATGGTACAAAGCGAGGTCGCGGCACGTATGGTCGCCAAGCCCAATACGAAAGACTATGGCGCCTACAGCGTCAAGCTGCAACTGCTCGCTTATCCCCAGGGAGACTTTGCCGTCAATCCACTCAGTTTTTTGCCGCCTCCCCGGGTCTGCTCCACCGTGATACGCCTGGATCGAAGGGAGGAGGTCTGCGGCCAGGACGCTGCGGGCGTTTTGCGAAGCGCCTCCTTGAGTGCCGATGCGGCCTTCGCCTTTCGTCGCAAGACAATCCACAACTCGATGCGATCGTACTTCTCGGCCTGTGGCCTTGACCCTGCACTTGTCGGTACGCTTCTTGCGGCGGCAGACATCAGCCCTCGCATACGCGGCGAAGCCCTTCGTGTTGAGGATTACCATGTGCTCGGCGAGCTTCTGTTCAGGCACCTGCCCGACCGCTTCTCCGCTTTTGCGCCTGCCGTCTACCCGCAGTTCGGCATCTCGTAACGTTCATGTAACCTCAAAGGGCTGTAAAACTCCTGTTCAAGATGTTATACTGAGTCGTTCATACCCGCGGGAGGTAATGTTTTCGATGGACTTGACTTCACAGGCGAAGATTGTAGACCACATTCACGACACTCTGGTAGTTCATACCGGACAGAGACTCAAGGTAAAAGCGAACATGGGGCGCTCGAAGATCCTCGAGTGTGAGGGTGTTCTCACGCAGGCGCATCCTCAGCTGTTCATCATGGAGGTCGAACGTAAGCGTGGGCGCATCACGCGCCAGTCCTATCAATACGTCGACATCCTGACCGGCACCGTTGAGCTCATGCACATCGAGAGTAACGAATCGCTGTTCGCCTCGCTGTTCGATACCTGAGCCACCGGGCGCAGAGTGCCCTGCCCGGTTCTCCGTAGTTCTCTGTGGCTCTCTGTTGTTGCCCGTGTGCCTGTGTGCCTGTTGTTGCCCATGGCCGTTTGAGACGGTCTTTGACTGCCTGCGTGTGAGAAAACCTGCCGAGAACCCCGCCAACAGCGGCAAACCCTGCCAAGAGCGCTCCGTCAACGCTTCGTTTGTGAGAGAATGGACAGCGACGCGGACGGCGTCATGTCCCGAACCTGGTCAGGTCTTGACGGAAGCAGCCATAAGGGGCCGCTGATGGGCGTCCGCGTCGCCTCTGTATGAAGCGCACGGTGCGATGGCCCCTCGGGCTGCGCGTACCAGCGGCATCGTGTGAGTGCAACCGGACCCCTTGGAGACTATCCTTGGAGATTATCCAGTTCTTTGTAGACCTGCTGCGTGACCCCCGAGGGGCCATCGCACAGTGGATTGTCGCCTTTGGACCCTGGGCATACGCGCCGCTTTTCCTCATCATCTTCATCGAGACCGGCCTCGTAATCACGCCCTTTCTGCCCGGCGACTCGCTGCTTTTTGCGGCAGGCGTCTTTGCGGCCAAGGGCGGCGGCCTGAACCTGGCCGTCCTGCTCGCCTCTCTTTCTCTTGCCGCCATCCTTGGTAACACCTCGAATTACTGGATTGGCCGCAAGCTCGGTATCGCAATCATCAATTCGGGCAAGGTCAGGGCGCTGACCCCCGAACGTCTGGCAAAGACTCAGGCGATCTTTGATAAATACGGCCTCCTGGCAGTCGTTTTGACCCGCTTCTTTCCCATCATCCGCACCTTTGCCCCCTTCCTGGCCGGGGTTGGCGGAATGCGTTTTGGTCGCTTTACGCTCTTCAATATCATTGGAGGGCTGCTCTGGGTAGGCATCTTTACCCTGCTCGGCTACTTCTTCGGCGGCATACCCTTTATTGAGCGCAACTTTGAATTTGTGATCATCGCCATTGTCGTCATCAGCTTTATCCCCACAGGAGCGGGTATAATCAAGGCACGCCTGGACAAAAGGCGCAAACCGCCGTCGCCGTCGCCGCCGCCGTCTGCGGATGCGGACTGAGAGGAACTGAGCGCAGGGAGCTGCATGTCACTTTCGCTGTATCGCAAGTATCGCCCCGAGACCTTTGCCGATGTCGTCGGTCAGGAGCATATCGAGACCACGCTTCGCAATGCCGTTTTGGAGGACAGGGTCTCACACGCCTACCTGTTCACCGGCCCGCGGGGCACGGGCAAGACCACGACCGCCCGTCTGCTGGCAAAGGCCCTGCTGTGCGAACAGGCGCCGACCGGCCATCCGGATGGCAGCTGTGAACAATGTCTCGAGATTGCCGAGGGCATCCATCCCGACGTCTTTGAACTCGATGCCGCCTCGCGTACCGGCGTGGAGAACGTTCGCGAGGAGATTATCGGTCGTGTGCAGTATGCCCCGGTGCGCGGCGGATGGAAGATATACATCATCGACGAGGTACATATGCTCTCCGGCGGCGCCTTCAATGCGCTTCTCAAGACGCTTGAAGAACCGCCGCCTCACGTTGTCTTTGTCCTGTGTACCACCGAGGCGCACAAGGTGCCCCAGACCATCCGTTCGCGCTGTCAGCGTTTTGATTTTCATCGTCTGAGCGAGGAGGAGATTGCCGCACGCCTGCGCGCCATCTCCGAGCAGGAGGGCTTTACCGTCGAGTCCGAGGCGCTGGTGCTCATCGCCCGCCGCTCCCAGGGCTCCATGCGCGACGCGATTGGCTCTCTGGAGCAGATTGCGGTTTTTGGCGGCGGCAGCGTCTCCTTTGAGGCCGCCCGCAGCATGCTCGGCGAGATTGCCTCAGACGAGCTTTTTGCCCTCGCCGACCTCATCGCCTCCCGCGACATTGCCGGATGCTTTGCCTGGGTTGCGTCCTTTACCCAGGGCGGCACCGATATAGCCCATCTGTCCCGCGACCTGACAATGCACATCCGCAACCTCTCGCTCGCCTCGGTGGTGGGGAAGGGGCCTGCCCTTGATGAGCTTCTCGGGCTTGACGCGCAGAAAAGCGAGGCCTATGTGGAGCAGGCCGAGCGCTTTGGATCCTCAGACCGTCTCGTCAATGCGCTTGTCGTCCTCGGCGACCTGACCGGACAGCTGCGCACGAGCGCACATGCTCGTCTCGCGTTGGAGATCGCGCTCGCACGGCTTGCGCGTCCGTCCTCCGATTTGAGTCTGGAAAGCCTGGCCGATCGTGTCGCGACTCTGGAGCAGGTGGCCTCAGCGGGGGCGGGGGCTGCGGGAGCGGTGCGGACGGTGGCGGCGACTGGGGTGGCGGCAGTGGCGGCGACTGGGGGGGCGGCGGCGCCCGCCGCTGAGACTCCCACAACCCCCACAGCCCCCGCCGCGCCCACTGCTGCGCCCGTTGATGAGGCCGTTGTTTCAACGGCAGCCGCCCCCGCCCGCACCGCCGTCGCAGCCCCCGCCCCCGCTGAGACTCCCACAACCCCCACAGCCCCCACCACCCCCAACGCTGCGCCCGCGCCCAGCGTATTCTCGCGCTCCCCAGAAGGCGCAAACCGCCTGATAGACGAGCTTGTCCGTCGCCTCAATCAGAGAAAGAAGCGGCGCCTGGCAACGCTGCTCGGCGGCTTTCGGGCACGCTTCGATGAGGCGGGCACCACCCTAATCGTGCAGCTTCCCAGCGATGCCGCCTTTGCCAGGAGCACCCTGGAAAGTCCCGAGAACAACGGACTGCTCCTCAGTTTGCTTGCCGAGCTGTACGGGTCCCGGCTTGCTCTGTCATTTGTCCTCGGAGACTTTGCCGCGCCGCCCGCCGCCCCCACCACCTCCGCCGTTCCCGCCCCCGAGCCAGCGCCCGCCGCAACCTCCGCGCCGCCCGCCGCCCCCACCACTCCCGCCGCTCCCGCCCCCGAGCCCTCGCCCGCTCCGTCAGCCATAGCCCCCACCCCCAACCCCTCCTCGCCGCCCGCGCCCGCCGCCGCCGATTCGACTCCGCTTTCCACATCCGACAGCATCCTCTTTGAGGCCTTCGGCGTCACCTTTGAGGAAGGCTGAAAGCAGGATGACGTTACCATGAGACGCTGTCCCGCCGTCAGCAGATGAAATGCTCCCGCCGTCAACAGATCGTCAGGGGCATCGAGAAAGGATCATCGCATGGATATGAAAAAAATGATGAAGGAAGCCCGCAAGATGCAGGCCGAATTGAGCCGGGCTCAGGAGGAGGTTGCCGAGCTTGAGGCCGAGGGCTCAGCTGGCGGCGGTGTCGTCAGGGCGACGGCCAGCGGTGCCGGCGTCCTGCTCAGTGTCACCATAGACCCCGAGGTTGTCGATCCCGAAGACGTTCCCATGCTTCAGGATCTGGTGCTGACTGCGGTCAATGAGGCGCTTGGCGCGGCTGCCGAGGTGGCGTCGGCTCGTATGAACGCGGTAACCGGCAACATGAACCTTCCCTTCTGATCCGATGTCACAGGCCATCGCTATTCAAAAACTGCTTGACGAGTTTGAGCGTCTGCCCGGTATCGGCCCCAAATCGGCACAGCGTATCGTCTACCATCTGCTCAACGCGCCCGCCCCCGACGCGGGCCGTCTTGCACAGGCAATCGTCGAGGTCAAGGAGCAGGTGCACTTCTGTCCGGTCTGCTTTAACTATGCGACCGAGGAGCTCTGCTCCATCTGTGCGGACAGCGAGCGTGACCGCTCAACGCTCTGTGTCGTCTCAGAGCCACGGGACATCGGTGCCATCGAGCGGACGGGCGAGTTTGGGGGTCTGTACCATGTGCTTGGAGGGGCCATCTCGCCCATAGACGGCATCGGCCCCGATGATCTGACGGTCAAGAATCTGCTCACGCGGCTTGCTGACGGCGAGGTCTGCGAGATTATCCTCGCGACAAACCCCAATGTGGAAGGGGAGACGACCGCGGTCTATCTTGCCCGCCTGATAAAGCCCCTGGGCATTCGCACCACACGTCTGGCCAGCGGTTTGCCGGTCGGAGGCGATTTGGAGTTTGCCGATGAGATAACCCTCGGCCGCGCCATCGAGTCGCGCCATGAAATCTGAAGCATACAGAGCACGGGGGGCCTCATCGGCAACACCGGGCGCTCCCGCGCCGCCCACCCAGGACATACCGCCCGCGCCCGCCGCCGCGACCGCCCCCGCCGCCACGCTCCCTGCACCCACCGCGCCCACCCCTGCACCCACCGCGCCCGCCGCCGCGCCCACCCCCGCGCTCGCCACCGCCGCCCCCACCACCTCCGCCGCGCCGCCCACACAGGATGCGCCACGCGCAATCTGCGTCGAGGCGCTCTGCAAGGTTTTTGGTGCCCACAGGGCTCTCGACCAGGTGAGCTTTGAGCTGCCCCGCGGCGCGTTTCTCTCCATCTTTGGCCCCAATGGCGCAGGAAAGACCACCCTGCTGCGTATCCTTGCGACCCTGACACGTCCCAGCTCGGGCACCGTGCAGGTACTGGGCCACCATCTGAAGGATCAATCCGAGGATCTCCGTGCGCGCATCGGCCTGATTTCAGGCCGCTCAATGCTGTATCCCGACCTCACTGCCGAGGAAAATCTCATCCACACGGCGCGGCTCTACGGGGTGCTCGATCCAGGCGCGCGCGTCTCTGAGCTGCTTGCCTCAGTTGAGCTCACGGCGCGACGCCACGATGTCGTTCGCGGATTCTCGCGCGGTATGACGCAGCGCCTTGCCATCGCGCGCGCGCTCGTCCACAGCCCTGAGCTGCTTTTTTTGGACGAGCCCTATTCTGGCCTCGACCCTCACGCCGTCGATCTGTTCGACGGCCTGATCGCACAGATTCGTACGGATTGCAGCCACAGCTTCGTCATGGTCAGCCATGACCTGGAAAAGGGCTTCGAACTGGCAAGCCATGTGCTCATGCTTGCCCGTGGCAAGGTGGTACGTGCGGGTCGCAGGGAGGATCTGGACTTTGCCGAGTTCGCTGCTCTCTATCGACAGACCGTTGGCAGGGGGATTGCGTGAGGGACGCGCACAAAGATGCCTCTGCATCGCTGGCACGTCCTGGCAGACGTGGGGACGATTGCATGACGGACGCGTACCGGGATTTCCCACCTCCCATCGGCGTACGAACCGTGCGCCCCTCGACCTTTGCCCAGTACCGCACGCTTCTGGCCCGCGACCTGCGCCAGGAGTTTCGCACCAGGGAGATGCTCAGCTCAATGGGCATCTATGCGGTGCTCGTGCTCGTCATCTTCGGCGCGTCATTTGCGCAGGTAGCACACGAGATGGACCTCCTGAAGATAAGCGGCGGCCTGATCTGGGCCCTGATCGTCTTCACCTCGCTGCTGGGACTGAACCGCTCCTTTTCTCGCGAACGGGAGGAAGGCGCACTTGAGGGAGTCCTCCTGGTCCCTCTCGACCGCTCTATCATCTTTCTGGCAAAGGCGACCGCAAACCTCCTGTTCCTTCTTACCGTTGAGCTCATCACGCTGCCGCTGTTCTTTTTCCTCTTTCTCTCCGGAAGCGAGTTTCCCACAACGTTTTGGATGATACTTGGCCCGCTTGGGGCGGGGAGTGTGGGTATTGCGGGCGTGGGTACGCTGCTTGCGACTATGACGGCCAATACCCGGGGCAAGGACGTCCTGCTCGCCGTGCTCTTCATTCCGCTGGCCTGGCCGCTTCTCTACGCCTGTGTTGTTGCCACCACAGCCGCTTTGCTCGGGCCCGAGGCGGTCGAGGTCTCCTATCTGGGGCCCGTGGTGCTTGCACTGGGGTATGATGTAATTCTGATCGCTGTTTCGTGGCTGCTTTACGATTTCGTCGTATCTGCGTAAGGAGAAAGGTGAGAGGTTTACGCGCTGACATCGTTTTGCCCGTGCTGCTTATCGTCGGGACCCTGCTCACGGCTCTTGGCTTCGTGCTCGCCTTTACCACCGCGCCCCTTGTCTATGGGGCCGAGGCGAGTGAACCGGCTCTCATCAACGGCCAGTGGGTGACCAACCGACTGCTCCTCTCCCAAAAGATATTCTACTTCCACATGCCGGTTGCCGTCGTCTCTTTTGCGGCGCTGACCTTCACCGCCATCTTCGGCGTGCTCTTTCTTGTCAGGCGGGATCGCATCTGGGATACGCGCGGGCGCGTCGCCACCGAGGTAGCCCTCGTCTTTATCATGATGACGATGGTTTCCGGCGAGCTCTGGGAGCGTTTTGAGTGGGGGGTCTGGTGGACCTGGGAGCCGCGATTGACCACGTACTTTATCCTGACGCTGCTCGTCATTGGCTACTTTATCCTGCGTACTGCCATAGACGACCCGGAGCGCCGAGCCGTCTATGCCTCAGCCCTCGGCATCCTTGCGTTCATCGACGCGCCCATCTCTCTGATGATTACGCGCCTGGTGCCCTCGGGGGTCCACCCCGTCATCTTCCGCACCGATTCGGGGCTTTCTCCCGATATGCTCATCCCGCTTCTGCTCTCGCTTGCGGGGTTTATCTGCATCGCACTGGCACTCTATCGGCTGCGCGTGCGCGAACAGCTTCTGCGCGAGCGCCTGGACGTCTTACAGGAGATGTTGGAGGACTGAGATGGATCCGATTCTTGCTGAGATATACAGCACCGTGTTTGCGGCCGCTCCCTATGTCATCGGTGCCTATCTGCTGATGTGGCTTGTGCTCTTTACCTACGTGCTCATCGTCGTGGGCGGCCTGAAGCGTACCGAGAGGCGAATGGCGGCTCTTGAGGAGGCCCTGGCTCTCCAGCAGACCGTGCCACAGACCGTGCCACAGGTCGTGCCACAACAACAGGACACGCCCTGACCGAACGCATTCTACGAGGCGTCGCTTCGTCTACAGCACAACAATCATGAGAATCAGGAGCGCCGCCATCACAAGGCTTGCGACAAGATCGCGCAGCTCCATTCTCAGCACGTGATAGTGCGTGCGATTGCCCCCTCCGTGATAGCAACGACTCTCCATCGCCACCGCGAGATTCTCCGCGTGATAAAAGGATTGGGCAAACAGCGGCACCAGCACCGGCACAATCGCGCGAAGACGCCGGAGCGGTCCTCCGCTGTCAAAGACGGCTCCCCGCGCAATCTGCGCCTTGCGGATACGGTCAAACTCCTCCAGCAGGGTTGGGATGAAGCGCAGGGCGATATTGACCATCATCGAAATCTCAAAGGCCGGCACGCCGAAGCGTTCAAAGGGGGCGAGCATCGAGGCGATGGCGTCGGTCAGTGCGATTGGCGAGGTCGTGAGGGTGAGCAGGGTTGCCGCGATGAACAGCAGAAAGAGGCGTACGCTCATAAAAAGGCCGCGATGCAGGCCCTCATCGGTGACCAGGAGCGGCCCGGCGTGCACGAGCGCTGTGCCATCTGGGACGAACAGCGCATTCATGAGCAGGGGGAATATGAGCAGGAAGGACAGGGGTGCGAAGGCCTTGAGAACCGTGCGCAGAGGAACGTGGGAGAGGCCGACGAAGGCAAGCACGCCAAGCAGGAGCAGCCCAAGGCCCCAAAAGTCGTCGGCTAAAAAGACGCTTGCAATCCATACGATGAGCAGGGTCAGCTTGACGCGCGGATCGAGCCTGTGGAGGACTGATGTCGTGTGGTGGTACTGTCCGATGGCGATATCAAAGGCCACGCGCGGCCTCCCTGCCATCTGCCCTGCCATCTGCCCTGCCATCTGCCCTGCAATCTGCCCTGCCATCTGCCCTGCAGTCGCCTTTGCCATGATCAGCGCCCTGCTCAGGGCGTACCGCCGCGACTATCGCGTCTGCCAGAGCGTTAAGCGTCAATATCCCCTGCGGCAGAGGAAGGCCGCTTTTACGCAGACTGGCGGCATACTCCTCGGATTTCGGCACGCCGAGATTGATCGCACGCAGTTCGTCGGTGTGCGAGAAGACCTCGGAGGGATGACCCTGCATGACACAGGAGCCGTCCCTGAGCACGAGCACTTCCTGTGCAAAGCGTGCGATGTCATCCATGTCGTGCGAGACCATGACGATGGACATGCCCAGCTGACAGAAACGCTCGATGGTGGCAAGCATCCCCAGTCTGCCCGCGGGGTCAAGGCCGGCGGTCGGTTCGTCTAAGATGAGCACACGCGGCTCGGTGGCAATGACGCCCGCCAGGGCCACCCGCCGCTTTTCTCCACCTGAGAGGTCAAAGGGCGAGAGCGTTGCAAAGCGCTCGTAATCCAGCCCCACGAGCTTTAGGGCGCGCCGTACCCGCTGCTCGACCTCCTCGCTGTCCATGCCGGCGTTGCGCGCACTAAAACCCACGTCCTGGGCGACTGTTGGAGCAAACAGCTGGTGCTCGGGGTATTGGAAGGCCATGCCCACCTCGGTGTGCAGGCGACGGCGCGTCTGCTTGAGCGCGATATCTGCGCCATCCAGCAGGATACGGCCAGCGGTGGGGGAGAAGAGGCCACACATCAGCTGCAGAAGCGTCGATTTCCCCGAACCGGTGTGCCCGATGATGCCAAGAAATCCGCCCTCGCGAAGTTGGAGCGAAATCTCCTTCAGGGCCTCAACGTTCCCCTCGTGAGAGCGGTAGGTATAACTCACCTGCTCAAGTACAAGCGGCACAGCTCCTCCTTCAGCTCCTCGGGCGTCACGGTTTCGGGTACTTCGATGCCCCGCGAGCGCAGTTCCTCGGCAAGCAGCAGCGAGAAGGGTACGTCAAGGGCAAGTTCGCGCAGCCGGTCTTTGTGCGAGAAGACCTCCACGGGCGTGCCCATCATCGCAAGCCGTCCCTGCTCAAGAACCAGCACGCGCTCGGCGAGGGTGGCCTCCTCCATGAAGTGGGTGATGAGAATGACCGTCATGCCCTCCCGGGAGAGTTCGCGGACGATGCGGCGGATGCCGCGCCGCCCACGGGCGTCGAGCATGGCGCCCGGTTCATCCAATATGAGCACGTCGGGTCGCATGGCCAGAAGTCCGGCCAGACAGACGCGTTGCTTCTGTCCGCCGCTGAGATGTGCGGGGTTTCGCTGGGAGAAGTCGGTCATCGCCACGGCGCCCAGGGCCTCGTCCACGCGCTCAATAATCTCCTCGTGGGCAAGGGCGAGATTTTCCGGGCCAAACGCCACATCGTCCGCTACGACGCTTGTGACCATCTGAGCATCGGGATTCTGAAAGAGGTAGCCGGCGCATGAACGTATCTCAAAAAGGGTCTTTTCGTGTGAGGTATCCAGGCCGACGGTCAGCACCTGCCCAGAGTCCGGTGTGAGCAGGGCGTTGATGTGCCGGGCGAGTGTGGACTTTCCGGATCCGTTTGCGCCGATGACAGCGACAAATTCGCCGCGCTCGATTGTAAAGGAAATACCGTCGAGCGCAGGGGCGTCCTGCGCCTCATAGGCGTAGATGACCTGCTTGAACTCAACGATAGCCAAAGGGGAGCCCCCCGTTTCTTCCATCCGGACTGTGACCGTCGGTCCCAGATTCGCACTGGGTCAGCCGTGCTTTTGCGACGGCTCGCGGACTTACGGCAGGCCACAGAGCAAGCGGCTCTGGCGCCGTTTACCACCGGTGAGGACTTTCACCTCGCCCTGAAACAGACACGGAGAATCTTACCACAATTCTCAGATGTGCCCGGCTGCGCCTGACTGCGCCCGGCTGCGCTGGGCTGCTTTCGGGCTGCGCCTACACCGTTCTCTGAAGTTCTTTGCGTCTCGTGTCACAATCATCCCACTCACCTGCTAGAATGGAGCGATATGAAGGGGCAGGCACCGCAACCGAAATGAACGGCTGTTCGGTGTCCTGACGGGAAGAGGATCAGTGCCCGGCGCTGCGTATCTCGTCGTGTTATCCGTGTGGGCCTTGGCATCGGCAGGTGCCATCACTCTCGTCATTTACGCAAAAAAGCATGCCACTTCCCTTTGGTACAAGGCCTCCCTCGCTGGCTTTTTCAGTATCACCGCAGCATCCGTTGCATTTTTTGCCGTCGGCGCTTCTGTCGGCGATATTTTCGCCAAGACGCCCGATCCTTACTTTGAACCTGGCCTAAACGGCTGGTATGCCGAGCGACCCACAACTCAAGGTGGCACCTACACCGGAGAGTTCAAAGATGGTCTTTTTCACGGGAGCGGTGAGCTGATTGACGCTGATGGATCGGTCTATACGGGCGAGTTCGCTTTTGGCAGGCGCACCGGCGAGGGCAGCTGTACGTTTGCCAACGGAGAGCGATACAGCGGCCAGTGGGAAGATGATCTGCAGGATGGCTTCGGCACCTGTATCTTTGTTAACAATGAGCGTTACGTAGGCCAGTGGCAGGCTGGGCGCATGAGCGGCCAAGGGATCTTTACCTATGTAGATGGCTCGATCTATGAAGGAACGTGGCAAGACGACCTCTGGGATGGCCAGGGCGTCTGCACCTCAAGTGAAGGCTGGATCTATGAGGGCAGCTTCGTTCAAGGCGTCCGGGTCGGGCAGGGTACGCTTAGCTATGCGGATGGCTCTGTGTACGAGGGAGCTTTCAAAAATGGCCTGCCTGAAGGCTTGGGGGCCTTTTCTCCCGCATCTTCAGCCACCTCGTCAGTCGCCTATACCGGCTCTTGGGAGCGTGGCATACGTCAGGGCCAGGGGACGCTTACCTGGGCGGACGGCTCAGTCTATGAAGGAATGTTTTTCGCCGATCTTCCCAACGGGCAGGGCAGCTTTTCGTCAAAGGAGGGCTGGGTGTATACAGGCTCGTTTGCAGATGGCCTCAGATCGGGTCAGGGTACGCTTACCTGGGCAAATGGCTCGATCTACGAAGGCCAGTGGAAAGACGATGCACGCCATGGGCACGGCAAACTCCAAAGCAGTGCGGGATGGATTTACGAAGGTTCCTGGGAACAGGATCAGCGTTGCGGGCAAGGAAGCTACCAGTATGCTGACGGCTCGATTTATGTGGGTTCATGGAAAGACAATCTTGAGAATGGGCAGGGGTGCTTCAGCAGCTTTGAGGGATGGATCTATAACGGAAAATGGCGTGATGGCGCACGAAACGGGCTTGGCATCATGACCTATGCGGATGGCTCCACCTATAGCGGAAAGTGGGTGGAAAATATCAAAAGTGGCCAGGGCACGCAGACGTATGTGGATGAACAGGGTATTTACTTCGGCAGTTATACGGGGGCCTTTGAGGCAAACAAGCGCAATGGACAAGGCACTTTTACCTACGCATCGGGTGCACTCATAAGTGGCTTGTGGCGCGACGATAGCTTTGTTGGATGAATGCCATGCAGACCGAAAGTAAAAAGATCGCGATACAGGCGACACCGGTCGCCTCGATGGCAGTCCAGTGCATTCTTGTCGTGTGCCTTGCTGTGCTGAGCGCCCTTTGCGTGGCACTGCTTTCCGGCCTTGTCGCTGTTGTTCTGGTCGGTCTTGCGGCTGCTTCCCTCGGAATCGATCGCATCCAGGGAATCACCAGCGCCAGTGCGCTTGTCCTGACCTTGGCAGCAGCGCCGGTATTGTTTCATGCCCTGTTTGTCTGCCTGCAGAAAAAAACAGGGACCCGCCTTTGGATAAGAGCCTCATATCTAACCCTGAGAGCCGCGTATCCGCGCCTTTTGGTCTTTCTTATCTCTTGCCTTGCTGGCGGCTGGCTTACCACCCTTGTCTTTGAACGGCTGGTGCACACAGGGCTTTTGTGGGGCGTGAGAACAGCCGTGCTGCTTCTTATCGGAGTGGCCGCTATCTTGCTGATGTATCGAAGTTATCTCCCCAGAAAACGACGGCCGAGGTCTGGCGCGAGGCCAAAATCGGGCTTCGGTTCAAAATCGGGCGTTGGGCCAAAACAAGACCCTGCCTTTGTAGGCGCCCAAAGCGCAGAGCCAAGATCCTGTCGCTTTGCGTCCACCCCCGGCTTTGAACCTGTCGTCATCCCTGCGTATACCACGGGTTTTGGGCACAAGGCACTTCGCGTCTTTCTTGCTCTGCTTCTTTTTGCCGGCTCCATTCCCTCGCTTTGGCTTTACCTCTTCTCTGGAGCTACGCAGGCCTGGGCTACAGAAGCTGCCCCTCTTACGGAGTTTTCCGGCGAACAGCCTGTCCCTAACACCTATGAAGAACCGACTGACACAACGCAGCAGGAAGCACAACGGGAAGCACAGCAGGACGCTGAAGAGTTTGAGCAACTCGCTCTTCCTCTCAAGGAACCAGAAGTCATCGCGCAAAGTGAGCCTGAAGGAGCGGCCGGCGAACTGTTCCACGATCGCTATTCGACGACCTATCAAAACAGTGACGGCACGTATACCACTCGCATCCAAAACGACCCGCTCACCTATACCGACGAGGCTGGCGCCGAGCACGACATCAACAACACCCTGATTGACACCGGAATGTCCTTTGTCAACGCGGCGAACTCCTATCACATCACTCTGCCCAAGGAAGGCGGCAGTATAACGTTTGAGAAGGATGGCTACGCCCTGCAACTTGTGCCCCTGTTTGGAGAGTTGAACAACCCGATTGTGCGCGAAAACGCTGTACGCTACAACAATGTCGCACACAACATCGATGTCCAGTACACCATCTGGGGTGCCGAAGTAAAAGAGGACATCATCCTCGCCAGCCCCGTAGCTTTCGATTGTTTTGAGTATGAGCTTGCCGCAGAAGGTATCGAGTTTCAACTTGAGGACAATGTCGTGCGGGGCTTTGTTGCAAACGGTACAGAAGGTGAGCGAAGCGAGTCGATATTTACCATCGATGCCCCCCTGATGAGTGATGCTGCAGGAGCCGTTTCAGAAAAGATTACCCTTGAGCTTGAGATAAGCGATGCACACACCCTCCTGCGTCTTATCCCCGATGCGCAGTGGCTTTCAGCCTTCGAGCGCGTCTGGCCCGTTGTCATCGACCCCTCGCATCCGCTTCGAGGAAGCAACCTTACCCAGGGAACCGTTCAGGCCTTTGCGGGCTATTTTTCAGGTCCTGACCTGGAACACCGTATGCCGTATCTGTATGTTGGCTTTGAACAAGGGGAGCTGGTTGCGACAGCGGACATCAAGTACGGCCAGTGCTGGTCGTATATCGAGATAGGCGACATTTCCTCTCTGGTTGCTGACCTGCCTGAGCGTGCGATACTGTCGGCTACGCTGAGCGCCTGGAAATACAGCGGCCCCGGTGGTGGCGGCATCGATGCCAAGATGATTGTAGCGCCTTGGTCTGGAGACGGGCGACGTACTTGGAACAATCGGCCACAGGGCGGTGGGCTGACCTACCTGGACCGCAAATATCCCTCATCGGCCTCTGGCTGGCTTCGCTTTGACATCACCGATGCGTTTAAGGAATGGAATCGCGAGCCTGCCACCAATCGCGGCCTCATGCTCACACCCGCATCTGAGGCGCAGGGGGCCGTCGCAATCTCGGGCAGCGGTAACGTCCATGGACAACAGGCGCTTTATATCGATCTGGCCTGGACGGTGCCCCAACCAGTCGAAGAAGATATGGCCCTTGATACCCCGATGGTCAATCTGCGCCCTTTGACCTACAAAGATACAAACGGTATGCAAAATCTGGTCGGCCTTTTTGCCGATGGCCTCGTGCGGCCCGCACTTGAGGTTGACTACACGCTCGAGCGCCTTGAGGGTGATACGGAGACCCCGACTGTCACAAGCATGAGCACAGGCACCTATCCTAAAGCCGAATACGAGCCCGACTATCCCAACTCAGATCTCTTCACCGATCAACTTGTCTTTACCCTGGGTTATCGTGAGCTTTATGAATCAAACTGGCAAACGGAACTCATCATGGGCGACCAGTTTGAGTTTGACACTTTATATCGGATGCGTGCCCAGGGTACGCGCGTCTATGACGTGTGGGCAAATCCCGATAATGTCTTTGAGCAGACACCGTGGGGAGAATCTGACCGCTTTTTGGTCTACCAGTTCAAAGAGCAGGACACGCTTCCCTATGTGGCGGCCTACTACGGCGTCTCACGCGAGCAGATAGCGCTTGACAACCGCATCGGCGATGATTTGGCCATGCCGGCTAACACCTTTTTCATCAGAGACCCCAAGACCACCATACCCTATAGCCGTCCTGACGAGCTGACCCTTGCGCACAAACGCGCGCTCATCTACGCGAATATGGGGAGAAGCCAGGTTTCAGAGTTTGATATGGAGCCGGTGAATATGAACACCGGCAACTTCTATCTGGAACAAGTCGATGCGACAAGCAGCGAGTATGGTACGCCTTTTGTCCTCACGCGCTCATACAACGCGCTGGCTCCGCAGGCGGCGGGGCCCTTTGGGCGGGGGTGGGCAAGCGCTTTTCAGCAGGTGCTGACCGGGCGTTCGGACGGCAGTGTGACTTGGGTCGCCGAGGATGGCAGGCATCTCGTTTTTACAAAAACCGATGTCGGCTGGGCAGGTCCAGCCGGCTCAGGCCTTGTGCTTGAAAGATACGCGAACGACGACCCCCATCTGCTTACTTGGAAGATCACAAAGCCTGATGGTGTGGTGCTGACGTTTGATTCCTACGGCATCTTGAGCGCGATGACCGATTCCGGGGGGCTTGTGACCGCCATCGCATACGACGCAGACTATCGCATGGATTGCATAATCACCGCTTCGGGCAGGACATACGATGTCTCGACAGACGGGCAGGGGCGTATCAGCACTGTCGCTTTGCCAAATGGCGCTTTATTGCACTATGAATACGACGCTCAAGGCTATCTCACATCGTTTACCGATGCGGATGGCGCCACTGTCCGCTATGAGTACGATGAGCACGGACAGATGTCGACTGTCTATGATGGCAGAGGTGTACGGATAATCGCAAACGAGTACGATGACCAGGGACGCGTTATCGTACAGACAGATGCCCTCGGCGCTAGCTCGACGGTAAGCTACACGGACGGTCAGACCACGCTCATCGACGCGACGGGCACACCGACTGTCTATTGCTACGACGAGCGCTTTCAAACGACCTCGATTGAGCGGGCTGGCATACTCCAGACTAAAAACTACAATGAGGCAGGTCAGCTCATCTCCCAAACCGATGGAGTGGGGCGCATGACCTCGTATGCCTATGACGCATCTGGCAATATCGGAAGAATCACGCGCTCGGATGGCAGCTTTCAGCAGATTGACTACAATGAACTTTCGCTTCCTGTGCGCATACGCGACTTTGACGGCAGCATCACGACCAACAGCTACGATGCACAGGGAAACCTCATTTTGCGCACCAACCCGGATGAAACGACGGTTTCTTACACCTACGATGCGTACGGACGCATGTCGTCGCTTATCGACGAGGCGGGCAATACGACAACCTTCGCCTGGAACGGCACATCCTCACTAATCACAACCGATGCCGCGGGAAACGTCTCTATCTCGTATTATGACAGCATGGGGCGCCTGATAAACGAGGTTGATGCAGAAGGCATCGAGCACAAGGTGATGTATTCCCCCGCGGGACGACAGACAGGCACCTGGCAAACGGGCGGTATCGCCACCGCCTACATCTATGACGCGGCGGGCAACTGTGTTGCTATGACCGATGAGAGAGGCGTCTTTTCGAGCTATTCCTATGATGCGGCAAACCGACTCATTGAGGCGGCGGGACCGGAGGGATCACGCATAGGCTATGCCTATGACGCGCTGGGCAACAAAACCTCTGAGACGGATTCGCTTGGCAATACAACATCTTACACCTACGATGCGCACGGCAATCTCCTTACCACCACCGGCGCAATCGGCAACACGCAGACAAACACTTGGGATGGGGCCGGGCGTCTTGTCTCGACGGTTGACGCTTCGGGGGCTATGAGCACCTACGCATATGCGGGCGCAATCGACAAGGCCATCGCCGTCACATCGCCCGCAGGAACAAACACCTTTGTCTTTGACGCAGCGGGCCGGGAACTGGAATACCACGGAGCCGATGGCAGCGTACGTCAAAATGTCTGGGATGAGGTCGGACGTCTTGCAAAGACAACCGACGCAGCCGGCCTTGTCACCTCCTATACCTACGACGCGTGCGGAAACCTCGTGGCAATAGAGGACAGCGCGGGGCGAACCGAGCGGCACACCTTTGATGCGACGGGCAATATGACAAGCCTGACCGATGGTGAAGGCAACCTCACCCGATATGTCTATGACGGCGCCGGGCGCCTGACTTCCGTTATTGCACCGGGCAATTTGACGTGGACATATGCGCTCGATCCGACCGGAAACGTCACCGAGCTCACCCGCCCAGACGGCTCTGCCCTGCGCTTTGTCTACGATGCTGCTGGCAACATGACAAGCGCGTATGACGCAGCAGGCAATACGACCGAATACCACTACGACGACATCGGCAACCTCAAAGCGACCGTTGATGCCCTCGGTGCGACTTTGACCTATGCCTGGGATGCCAACCAGCGTCTCATCGAACAGACCGGCGCACTCTCGCAGACCGTCTCCTACTGCTACGATGCGGCAGGGCGCCCGGTTTGCCTGATCGATGAGCGTGAAGGAGTCTCTACCCTTGAGTATGACGTGGCAGGGCGCATCGTAAAAATCACGGGGGCTGACGGCTCGGTTGCAACTACTGAATACGATGCGGCAGGGCGCATCGTAAAGACTGTGGACGCGGCCAGCCTTATCACGCAGTACGAATACGACGCCTTTGGAAACCTTGTGCGCCAATACGACAACGCTGGCTATGACGTGCGTTTTTCCTATGACAACGCCGGGCGCCTTATCGAGCAGACCGACGCCTTGGGGCGCGTCGCGACCTTTGTGTGGGATTCGGCGGGCCAGCTTGTCCAGACTACTGACTTCAACGGGGATACAACTTCGCTTGACTATGACCTTGCCGGTCGCGTAGTGCGCACCCAAAAGAGCACGGGCGAAGATGTCTCCTGTGTGTATGACGAGGCGGGAAACCTCATGCGCGAGACCGATGCCTTTGGTCGGGAGACGAATTACACTTACAATGCGCTTGGCCAGATGCTGACGAGGACCGACGCGGCAGGCAACACCTGGGAATATGTTTGGGATACGACGGGCAACTGTATATCGGTCACAGACCCAGAGGGCATCTGTACCCAAAGCGCATATGACGCAGCAGGGCGGCTCATATCCGAGATCGACGGACTCGGCGCAATAAGGGCCTACGCGTACGACCTCGCTGGTCGCCTTCTCAAAAGCACGGAGCCAAACGGCGCCGTCAGGGAATACTCCTGGGACGCTGCAGGCAACCTTACGCAGGAAAAAGATGCGCTCGGGCAGGTCTGGGGCTATCATTACGATGCAATGAACCGTCTAATCCAGACCGTAAGCCCTCTGGGGGCAAGAACTTCCTATACCTTTGATGCTCACGGCAATCTCACCTCGCAAAGTGACCCTTTGGGCAATGTGACCACAAGCCGCTGGTCGCTTTCTGACCTTTTGCTTGAGCGCACGCTGCCAAGTGGCCTTGTAGAGAGCTATGACTACGATGCGGCAGGCCGCCTTGTGCAGATGGCGGATTCGGCCGGCCTTTCAACATCGTTTGCCTATGATGCGTCGGGCAATGTTGTCTCACAGCGCGACTGGAATGGTGCGATTACCACGTTTTCCTACGATGAGGCCCATCGCCTCCTTGCAACGACTGACGGCGCTGGGGCGACGAGTTTCAACCAATACGACGCTCGTGGCAATCTTATCGCCGCCCTGTTGCCAGGCGGGGCGAGTTATAGCTATGAATACGACGAGCTTGACCGTCCCACGTCGAGCGGACGGGAGGCGGTTCTTTCGGTAGAAACCACCTACGACAGCGCCGGGCGTATCCTTGCCACCGTCCAGGGTCAGAAAGAAAACCGCTACACCTGGGATGCGGCAGGAAACCTCCTGTCGACAACCGATCCTTTGGGCAACACCGCATATTACCGCTACGATGAGATGGGTCTGCCGATTGCCTACGAGGACAAAAACGGCGCAACAAGCACCTATCGCTACGACAAGGCGGGCAACCTCGTCGAGTGGAGCGATCCTTCAGGCGCCAAGCAATTGTATGCCTGGGACGCCCATGGCAACATGGCCTCAACGACTGACGCCTTGGGAGCCACGACATCCTTTGCCTGGGATCTTGCAGACAACCTGACTGCTGTGCGCGATCCTTTAGGGCGGGTCGCCTCCTATACCCATGACGCCGCCGGAAACGTTACGAGCGCCACTTTTACTCTTACTGAAGAACAGGCTTTGTATGGCGCCACGGCCTTTGAGCAGGCGCTGCTGTTGGCCGCAGAAGAAGAGGAGACGTGGACGTATTCGTATGACCTGCATGGCAATCTTACCGAGATACGCTCACCAACCGGTAAGGTCGAGACCTTTGCCTATGACGTCGCCTCGCGTCTCACTTCCTATACCTCGCCGGGCAAAAATACGATCTCGTATGATTACGACCTGCTTGGACAGATGCTTGAGAAAAGCTATGACGAGGCACAGGAGACAGTCGTCTTTGCCTATGACAGCGCCGGGCGACGTGTGAGCATGGACGATGAGGGCGGCACGAGCACGTATGCCTGGGATGATGCGGGGCGACTTGCTCTTGTCACCGACGCGAACGGGCGTGCGATCAAGTATTCCTGGGACGAGTACGGGCGCCTGGGTGCACTTGTCTATCCCGACGGCAGGACGGTTGAGTACCGCTACGACCTTGCCGATAACCTCATCTGCGTAAGCGACTCCAAGACAGGCGACACCGTTTATACCTATGACGCTGAGGGCAACGTGCTTTCCTGCGCTCGTCCCGATGGCACCTGGACAAACTATACCTGGGACGTGACAGGTCGCCTTGTCCTCCTTGAGAACTTCTGCGGCAAGCGCGAGGAGGGCGCTGGGGGAGAGCTGCTCTCCTCCTTTGCCTATGCCTGGGATGCCACCGGTCAGATCATCGAGGAGCGCGTATGGCAGCGGGACGTAGAAGAAGGCGAGGCTCTTGCCGCCTTTGCCACAAAAGGAATTGAAGCTGCTGCCAGCAACACACAGGCAGAGACCGCCCTCGACAGGGATGCAGGCTCACCCACCGAGTTGGTACGCAACTATCGCTATGATGCGGCCGGTGAGCTTAAAGGCTTTAGCGAGAGGCAGGGCGAAACACAGACCGAGACCACCTATTCCTACAATCTTTCCGGCAACCGTGTGGCAAGAAGCGTCACGGGCGATGGCACACAACTCACACAAAGCGAATACGACGCCGAGGGGCGTCTGCTTGAGCAAAGGGATGCGCAAAGCGGCGAGGTTGTGCACTACGAATATGACGAGGATGGAAACCTCGTCACAAAGCGCACAGAGGGCCAGGTGCCCAAGGAGGGCACGAGCAGGCAGACGGTGGAGACCACCTATAGCTACGATGTGGAAGGACGCCTTGAGGCGGTGCGTGAAGGCGGTGCGCTTTTGATGGCTGCGACCTATGACGGGGATGGCAACCGCGTCTTTCAGCTCCACCGCACGACGGTGCCCCTGGAAGAGAGTACCCCTGCCCTTGCAGCCACAGGCACGGGAGCCGTGTCACGCGACTTCTCGCCACTTGACGCGCTTGGCGCTATCGGGTCTTTGTTCAGCCCCTCCTTTGCACAGACTTCTGACACCTATTCATATCTTGAGCGCATCTATCCCAACGACTTTTACGATTGGGCGTTTTGCTACGGCTTTGGGCAGGGGCTTGTCACCGCTGCCTGCATACCGGACATGGCCTTCGCGCCTTTGGCACAGCAGCGCCACACCGAGGCCTTTGATGAGTTCTTATCCCTCTTCTCGCTTGAGCATCGCTACGACGTAAGCGAAGGTTTTTCTGAAGAGGATCTTGAGGCTCTGGAGGGCGCGGGGCTTTCTGCGGCAGATCTCTACGATGTGCTCTACCCCGAAAAAAGCGCCGAGCCTGAAGGCAAGGATGCCCCCCAGGCGCCTGAGACAAGCCGTTCCCAGGGCGCTGAGGCGGCTTTGGATGAGACCGTCATTATCCCTGCCAACACGACCACGGACATACGCTATGACTACGAGCTTACCTATTACGTCAATGACATCTCCTATCAAAATGTGCAAGTTGCGCTCGCATACGGCAAGCGAGGTGAGCAGAAGGCCTCCTATACCTACGGGCTTGAGCGCATCGGCTCTGTGGATGCCAAAGGCGATGTGCAAAGCTACCTCTACGACGGGCGCGGCTCGGTGGTGCAGACCTACCTCACGCCCGCCGCAGAAAACCTTTCCTTTGCTCAAGGTGCGCTTGCCTCAAGCCTTACCTACGATCCCTGGGGCACGATACGGCAGGGCGCTGACGAAAACGCGCTTGCCTTTGCCTATAACGCCGAGGAGTACAACCCCGTAACAGGCCTTATCTACCTCAGAGCCCGCTACTACGCACCGGACGCGGCAAACTTTATCACCAAAGACGATGCGTTTGGCTCCCTTGATAACATCAACTCCCAAAACCGCTATGCCTACGCCGAGGCCGACCCCATAAACAATCACGATCCCGCAGGCCACGCTATCTCCAACAACTCCTATGAGCGGGCTATGGAGGCTGCGGGTGGCATTAATGAGATATACAACTTCTACGTAGGCCACACCCTGCAAAACGTCTACAATGCGGCCACGTCCGCCTTCAACGCGCAACTTGGCTACGCCTACGGTGTAGATTACCGCTCCCTTTTTGCCATCAATTCCATTGCTGGCATCTCGCAGGCCACTGCAAACGCCTACATCACCCAGGGCGCAGCCGCAGCTTTGCGTGCTGGTTCAACGTGGGGATGCGCCCCGGGAGCCCTTACCGGTGCCGCCATAGGTGCGTTTGCCACCAATGTAAACGTTGCCAGGGAGAGCACCAACCAAAAGATCGCAGCGGTCAAGGCCAACAAGCAATCCCTCTACCGCCAATACCAGGTATACCTTGCCTGGGTGGCCGAGCAGCAAAGGATAGCAGCGGCACAGGCCGCGAAAACAGGGCTCAAGCGCCAGGCGACAACAGCAGCCCAACGCAGCGAGAGCCAGCGCATATCCCGTCTCGCGCGTACAGAACAGCAGCTTTACAGTACGCACTATCAGCCGCTGCCGCCTTTGGGCTATGATCGGAGCGCAGCGGTAAACTACGCCCAGCACTGGGCCTATGACACCAACGAGGACTATTACGACTACGGCCAGGACTGCGCAAATTTCGTCTCGCAGATACTGCATGCGGGCGGTGTGGACATGAACGAGGCGTGGCACTCGTACAAGGGAGCGAAGAGGTTCGACCCAAGGTTTTGGAACTATAAGTATGCTTACGACTGGGACGTTACCTCTACGTGGAGGTTGGCCGCGGACCAGTACGAGTACTTCAGCAATCCGGCAAACGGCTATACCAGGGAGGAGCCGCTGTCCCTTACCAGAGGAACCATCTCCTTCTATGCTTCTACCGGTGACATCCAACCTGGCGATCTGCTATATTTCGCCGGCCCCGAGGGAACGAATGTTCATCATGCAGCGGCGGTCTCCAGAGTCGATGCTTCGATGATTTACTACACGGCCCATACGGAGCCGAATTTCAATCGTGCACTTGTCGAAAAAATTGGCGACGAGACCGTCCTCATCATACGGATCAGGGACTGACAGCAAAGGAAGTTGATGGCACATGTTGAAACGGATCATCCTGATAGCAGGAGGGGCGCTGCTGCTTGTGGCGGCCCTGTATCTGGCGATGCTTCTGGACACGAACTCGCTGATGCGGTACATGCGAAGCGTTTTTAATGGGGAGGTGCCCCTTGAGGAAACGGCGGGCAGGCCGGAGGACATGTATAATCCACTGTTCTACTTTGACGATCCTCAGGTCACCTTTGAGCTGCGAAGAGTGTTTGTACTTCACAACTTCTCAGACGGCTATGTGTGGATTCGCTACTCGCGTGTCATTCAAAGCCCGGAATTTGATCCCACATCCGAAAATCCAGACTATGACCTGCTTTCGAGTACTGGAAGTACTCCTTCACTCTGGAGGATACACAAAGACGAGGACGGCTGGCACATTGTCGATATCGAGGAGCGTCCCTAGACAATATGTAGAAAGAACTGAGATCATGCGTCCCGACGCAGCGCTTTGGGACAATGACAGCTACGAGATGTGGACTTTGCGATGACATCAAAAAAAACGGTGCTTTGGCTCTGCAGTATCTTTGCAGCTGTGGCGTTTGCATGGCTTGCACTGGTTATGGGCCTGAACGACATTCCCCTCAGGTACGGCCTGCTTGGCTTTCAGCATACTTCCGTTGTTGACGGTGAGAGTATTTATGTTCCGAGCGACTGGATAATCTCTCGCAGCAAGAGCGAGCAGATGCTTGTTATGGGCAGCAGGGAGTTTTCTCTTTCCGGTGACGAGCTAGCTGACACTGCTTTCTCCGAAATATACTTCGGCACACAGCCCCCCTTGAACCTTGCGATTGAGGGCGAGTCTCTTAGCCAGACAATGCTGTTGGGTGAGTTCGCTTATAGAAGGAGTACTTATGAGCGTATCTACTCTGACGGGATTCGCCTACAGGATATCGAGTTTGTGAACCTGGAAAGCGATGCGCTTCTTTCCTACAAGCAACTGGGAATTCCTCATGACAAACAGCCATTGACATACACTAACCTTTTCTCGATCAACGAATCAATCAGCACGGAAATGCTCGATTTGATAGGAAGGTCGTTTCGATTCTCTAAGCCGTAACGCCCTCGATACGGATCTATGTTTTTGTAGGAAAGGGAGTATCTATGAAGGATACGCAGACTCAAAAGCCCCATCGCTTTCAAGTTCTGGGTGGCTTTTATCTGATATTCCTTACGGTCATTGCAGCTGTAACGCTCTTTGTCCTGCTCCTCGTTGCTTTGAACATGAATGGCTTCCTTGTGGTTACCGATTATTACTTCCGGGCGAGCTATTCGATGTTGGGGCTTTTCTATATTGCATATTTCTGCGGAATTATCGTAATGCTTGCCTTTAATGCAGCATTTCTTGTCACAGCTCTGATGAGGCTCCGCTCTTTTCTGAACATTTTTGCTCTCTCGCTGCTGTTCGATCTAATCTACTTGGCTGGATTTTTTATCGCCGGACTTCTTTTTGATGATCAGGCCTTCCGTTTTATCGTTATCGCGGAAGTTCTCGCCATGGCTCGCTTTCTCCCAGGCGCTGCCCTCCTTGTCTACTGTGTGCGTTCTGTACGGGTACGCACCTATATGAAAAGCGATGCCTATCTTACGCGAAGCGTTTTCTTCAAATGGAAAAAACCGCCCCGGCCAGCGGTGCCAGATGAGACAACCTGCCACCTGCAGTCAGACGAGAGACCGTTGAAATAAGATGAGCCTGTTCAGATTCGAGTTTCAGACCGACCTGAGCCTTGAGGAGTGCGTGCGGAGACTCGATGAGGCTTATAAAAAAACCGAGCGGGGCGAGCTGTTTTTCAAATACGGGAAGCGTTGGCCTCTTTGGATAAGTAAGACTGAGAACGGCGCGTATAAGTTTTATGCAAGTGATGGCTCTATGATGTTTATTTTCATCGGCATCATCTCAGAAAGAGACAACGAACGTTGCATCTCGTGCACGCATAATCCCTTCAGGCCGACCGCCTGGGGCATTATCCTGCCGTTTCTATGCGCAGCTCTCGTCATCATTGGTCTGGTGGCAATTCCTTATGACCTGACCGTCACACCGCTGCTGTGGTGTTTCGCTGCACCCGTTATAACCTTTGGAGCTGCAAAGGAAAGCACCGCCCGACACCTTCTTTTTGACTATTTTGAAACAGTACTGGACGCAAAGCCTTACAAACCCAAAAGGCCAAAGTCGAGACCCGAGAAAGGTGAGCGCGAGACGTGAGTAGGCGGGTCATCCTGATAGCAGGAGGGGCGCTGCTGCTTGTGGCGGCCCTGTATCTGGCGATGCTTCTGGACACGAACTCGCTGATGCGGTACATGCGAAGCGTCTTTAATGGGGAGGTGCCCCTTGAGGAGACGGCGGACAGGCCGGAGGACAAATATAACCCGCTGCGCTATTTTGATGATCCTCAGGTCACCTTTGAGCTGCGAAGAGTGTTTGTACTTCACAACTTCTCAGATGGCTATGTGTGGGTTCGCTA
>JAISLY010000004.1 GCA_031277035.1 Coriobacteriales bacterium
CTCGATGATGCTCAAAAGAAGCAGATAATCGAGCAGAGCGTACAGAACTTCAATGAGTACGTAAACCCTGGCTTCATCCCGTATCGCAAGTCGATGTCCACCAATGTCAAGTACATCGAATGGACGGACAGCGACTCCCATATCTATGACCTGTATGGTGAGGAGTTTATTGACTGTCTGGGAGGCTTTGGCATCTACAACTTTGGACACCGCAATCCGCAGATACTCAGCTATGTGCAAAAACAGCTGGAGCGTCAAGCCCTGCACAGCCAGGAGCTTCTTGACCCGCTGCGCGGTTATCTTGCCCAGGTTGTGGCGCGCATCACCCCTGGTGACCTGCGCTACTGCTTTTTTACCAACGGCGGGGCAGAGGCGGTGGAAATGGCTTTGAAGCTTGCGCGTATCGCGTCGGGCAAGCGACATATCATTTCGTGTATCGGCGGCTTTCACGGTAAGTCATCCGGGGCGCTCAGCGTGGGCGGTAAGGCGTTGTATCGCGTTCCCTACCTGCCGTTGATTCAGCAGGTCTCTCACGTGCGTTACGGTGACATCGAGGATTTACGTCTGATGATTGAGCGCCTGAGCGCCGTAGGCGAGCAGATTGCCGCTGTGATAATCGAGCCAGTGCAGGGCGAGGCCGGCATCATCGTGCCGCCAGAAGGCTATCTGCGGCAGGTACGCGAGCTGTGCGACGATAACGACATCCTGCTGATATTCGATGAGATTCAGACGGGCATGGGGCGTACTGGCAGTTACTTCCGCTGTCTTGCAGAGGATGTGACGCCTGACATCATGACCTATGGCAAGGCCTTTGGAGGCGGCATCATGCCCATCACCGGCATCATTGCCCGTCCTCATCTGTGGGTGGAGCCGCTGATAGACAATCCCTGGCTTTTGGGCTCACCCACCTTTGGCGGCAACCCTCTGGCCTGCGCGGCTGCCCTGGGTGCTCTGGATTTTCTGATTCGTGAGGATGCCTCGGGCATGGCGCGGGATAAGGGCGCCTTTTTGCTTGGCGCCTTTGAGGGCTTTAAGCAGAAGTATCCCGATGTGATAACTGACGTACGCGGTGTGGGCCTGATGATTGGTGTGGAGTTTGCCACTCCGGAGCAGGGCTATGCCTTCGCCCGCGGGATGTTCTCCCGTAAGGTCCTGACCTCAGGCACCCTCAACAACGCCCGGATTATCCGTTTTGAGCCGCCTTTGACCATCGCCCAGAGCGACCTCGATGCCGTTCTTGAGCGCATGGATGCCTCACTGGCCGAACTGTAGAGCCGCGTGATGGGGGAGTGGGGCCCCGTATACGTCAATAGGACGGGCGTGATACTGCGCCTGTCCTATTGGTCCAACAGACGCGGTGCCACCTGCTTCTTACGGGAGAGGATGCCGGGTACCCAGGCACTGCCATCAACCAGGTGAATGTTAAAGCTTCGCTCGACAAGCTGTGGCGAGCCGGCGGTGATGAACTGCGAGCCTTCCTTCATGATGTCGGTGATGAGTACGAGAGCAAACTCGTAGCCCTTTCGGTGCACCAGCTCATCGAGGAAGCGCGCGATTTCGCGCTCCTGTGCGAGTATGCCATCCATGTTAACGGTCTCAAACTGCGAAACCATGAAACTCGTGTCTCCGCGCTGGTAGACTTTTGAGTCCGCCAGGACAATGCCCTCGACTGAACCGTCCTGCCCAGCGAAGCGTGCCTCAAACAGCTCGCGTCCAAAAGTCTGCGCATCAAGGCCTGCCGTGCGCGAGAGCGTCTCTGCCAGTTCGTGGTCGCGTGCGGTCGTGGTTGGTGACTTGAGCAGCACGGTATCGGTAAGCAGCGCCGCGAGCAGTATGGCGGCGTAGGTGGGCTCAAAGGCGACGCCATTGCGCTCATATTCCGAGGCGACAATGCTGGCAGTGGAACCGAGGGGCAGGTTGATGAAGGGTATGGGCGTGGCAGTCTGTATGTCACCGATGCGATGATGGTCGACCATCTCAACCACGTCGGCCTCCAGTATGCCGCTGACCGCCTGCGAGGACTCGTTGTGGTCGACGAGGATGACGCGGCGCCGGGGGCTGCGAGCGAGGTCGGTACGCGTGAGTATGCCGATGGCACAGCCCTCGCCATCGAGGACGACGGCCTGCCTGAGCGAGGAGGCGAGCACGGTCTCACGTGCTTCATTGAGGATGTCCTCGGCATCAAGGGTTGGTGCGTCGGTGGTAAGAAATGCGCTGACAGGCTGTGCAAGCGTCGCAAAACGCGTCTGGGCGGCCGCAGCCGCATCGTCAAGCTCTGCAAGGTAGAGGTTGGCAAAGGTCGTCGTGTCGATGATTCCGCAGTAATGTCCTGCTTCGTCACGAACGACAAGGGTGCGGATGTTGTGCCGCCTGAGCATTTCTCCCGCCTCGCGCATGGTCGCATCTTTGGCAATCTGCAGGGGGTGAGGTGTCATGGCATCGCATACGCGGCTGTGCACGTGGGTGAGTACGGGAGGGTAGGGGATGCCAAAGCGATCGAGCACGTAGCTTGACTCATGCGGCATCGGCCCCAGGCGCATGGCGACATAGGCGGTGCTGGGATCAAGCAGGGTCTTGAGGTGCGCATAGCCGACGGCCGAGCATATTGAATCGTTGTCAGGATTACGGTGCCCAACGACGATAACGGGTTCATGGTTCTGTTCACTCACGGTTACTCCTTGTCCTGGTGTAGCTTCAAGTTATTGATGACAGACAATACAGTGTAGCGCATATGTGCCGGGGCAAGCCCTGGGGGCAACGGGACACCGGGCGCCAGCTACTCCGCAGCCGCAGCGCCCCCGCTATCCTGGAGCTGCCCTTATGTCGGCTTGCTGCCGTTTGTTGACCGCTCACGAAATAAGGTCTTGCATCCACCATATCTTGTGGCAAAATTGTCCGTCCACACAATATATTCTCAATTGTGCTGATGGACATAGTACCATAAATCCATGGGCACACTGCAAATGAAAGGGCATCCAATGGCACTGACTGAGATTGGCGAGAACGCGAAGAAAGTTTTGGAGAGACGTTACCTGGCACGGGATGAGAACGGCGAGGTAGTCGAGACGATAGAGGGCATGTTCAAGCGGGTAGCCTCCACGGTGGCGGCAGCTGACACGGTCTTTAATGTACACGCGGACGTTGAGGCACAAGCCGCGAGCTTTTATGAGATGATGACCGAGCTGCGCTTCCTTCCCAACTCCCCAACGCTCATGAATGCCGGGCGGCCGCTCGGCCAGCTCTCGGCCTGTTTTGTCCTGCCGGTAGAAGACAGCATGGAGGCCATCTTTGAGGCGGTGAAGGATGCCGCTCTCATCCATAAGTCGGGAGGTGGCACGGGCTTCTCCTTCTCACGGCTCCGCCCCAAGGGTTCAACCGTGAACTCGACCGGCGGTGTCGCATCCGGGCCGGTGAGCTTCATGCGTGTGTTTAATATGGCGACCGAGGCCGTCAAGCAGGGCGGCACCCGTCGCGGTGCCAACATGGGCATCCTGCGCATCGACCATCCCGACATCCTTGAGTTTATCGACTGCAAGAAGGACAACGCCGACATCACAAACTTCAACATCTCGGTCGGCCTGACCGAGGATTTCATGCGGGCGGTCGAAACGGGTGGGAGCTACGACCTCATCGACCCGCATACGGGCATTGCCTGCGACGAACTTGAGGCGCGTGCGGTGTTTGAGCGTATTGTCGACGCGGCATGGAACAACGGCGAGCCCGGCATCGTCTTTCTCGATCGGCTCAACCGGGACAACGTTGTTCCCGCACAGGGTCCCATTGAGGCGACAAACCCCTGCGGCGAGCAGCCGCTTCTTCCCTTTGAGAGCTGTAATCTTGGCAGTATCAACCTGGTAAAGATGGCGCGCCGCGAAGAAGACAGCTGGACTGTTGACTGGCAGTTGCTTGCCGAGACGGTCGCTCAGGCGGTACATTTTCTCGACAACGTCATCGAGGTCAACTCCTATCCGCTTCCTGTCATCGGGCAAACGACGCTTGCCACCCGCAAGATTGGCCTCGGCGTCATGGGTTTTGCGGACCTGCTGCTCATCCTCGGCATACCGTATAACAGCGCGGAGGCCATCGCGCTTGCGGAGCGCATCATGGCCTACATCACCGCCGAGGGGCGTGCAGCCTCGCAGCGTCTTGCACGCGAGCGTGGCAGCTTCCCGCTTTTTGGCGAGTCCATCTATCAGGGCGAGGAACCGCTTCGCAATGCGACGGTCACCACGATAGCGCCGACAGGCACCCTTTCTATCATCGCCGGCTGCTCGTCGGGCGTTGAGCCGGTGTTTGCCTACGTGTTCACACGTACGGTCATGGATGGTACGGAGATGATAGAGGCCAATCCCGTGCTGCGTCGCGCCCTTGAGGACGCGGGACTCTACTCTGAGGATCTCATGCGCCGCATCGCCTCGGAGGGAACCGTTGCCCATATCGAGGAGCTCCCTGAGGAACTGCGAAAGGTGTTTGTGAGTGCGCATGATGTGAGTCCTGAGTATCACATCCGCATGCAGGCGGCCTTCCAACGGCATACGGATAATGCGGTCTCAAAAACGGTGAACTTTCCAAGCACGGCAACCCGGGAAGAAGTCGCTGAGGTCTACCGCCTCGCCTTCGCCGAGGGCTGCAAAGGAGTCACCATCTATCGTGACGGCAGCCGTGATGGCCAGGTTCTCAGCATTGCTGCAGGCGGGGAGAAGGGCGCTGCTTCAGGTGCTGCAACAGCGACCGATGCCGGGGGAACAGCCCTGGCCGCCGCCGCCCCTGTTGCTGTCCCTGCGCCTGCCGCATCGGCCCCACAGCAGCCGTTTGGACAGATCCGCCCGCGCCCCCGACCCGAGATAACCCAGGGCTTTACCGAGCGGATGAAAATCGGATGCGGTAACCTCTACGTCACCGTAAACTACGACGAAAACGGCATCTGCGAGGTATTTACGAGCACGGGTAAGGCGGGCGGCTGTCCGAGCCAGAGCGAAGCGAGCGCACGACTTGCGAGTGTTGCGCTGCGAAGCGGCATGTCAGTTGATGAGGTCTGCACACAGCTCAAGGGCATTCGCTGCCCTTCGACCGTGCGTCAAAGCGGTATGAGCTGCACAAGCTGCCCCGATGCCATCGCCAAGGTGGTGCTCAAGGTGAGCAAACATATCGAGGCGGGCAAGGCGGCCGAGGCAGCCGCGCTCAAACCCGAGCCCGTGCTGCCACGGCGTGGCGGAGCTATCCCTGTGCAGGTCGAGGCAGCATCCGGTGCCCATGCCTTTGCGCGTCCATCAGGCGGGCGGGAGCAGTACGGAGTGCATACTGCTCTTTTGCCAGGCGCCTGTCCCGAGTGTGGCAGTGGTCTGGAACACGAGGGCGGCTGCATCATCTGCCGTCAGTGCGGCTACTCAAAGTGCGGATGAGAGAAAGTCGCGGGAGTCGTCGCCTTCCAGCTCATTGTCGTAGTTGGTGCTCTCGTCATCCTCGGTGCTGGCTCTCTGGTAGCTGAACACCTGGATGGTGACGATGCCCTGAGCGATCAGGAACGCAAGCGCCAGCAGTGACCATCTATCGATCCAGGAGACCGGCAGCGTCACGTCTTCGGTGAGGATGAACACGACCAGCGAGACTATGCCTATGAGGGTGATAACAATACGTCCCGCAAGACGCTTACGTCGGCTGACAGGCTCCTCGTCTTCAGTGGTCTCTGCGCGTGCTTCCTCGTCCTCGCTGTCATCCTCGCGGCGACGGTAGAAGTAATGGATCAGAAGTGCTGTTGACCACAACAGACCGATGACCACGCACAGCAGGTTGAACAGCGCCCAGGTTCCCACGTTAGCCGCCCCGGGGCCGGTGGCAAGTGGTGTCTCAACATCAGTTATGTCGCTGAGAGGTGTTGCGTCACCGTTGATGGTGGCCTGCTCATCTGCTGTGGAGAGGGGAGCTTCGACCTCAACAAACGTGACTGGTGCAGGCGGTAGTGCGGTGACAGGTATAAAGGTGGTCGGCGGCACGGGAGATGCCTGCGTGGTCAGGGCTGTGGGCGTGGCGGCGGCCTCGTCGTCCCCCTCGTCAGCTGTCTCAGCGCCTGCCGCCTCATCATCACCCGGGGCGTCGTCGTTTGTCGTGTCATCCGGCACACTGTTATCCGTCTCCACGTTTGGAACAAGCGGCGGCGTCACATAGATCATTGGCTGCGGGTAAGGCTGCGTATACTGCCGGTTGTCAAAACGGTAGCTCGCGTCGGCAGAGAGGCTGAGGCCGATGTCGGGGCGTCCCTCATCGTTGTTCGAGTAAACGCCCTCGTTCACTGTCAGCGTGAAGCTCAGCTCGGCCTTGTAGGGATAGTGTATGTCCGCCAATTCGCGGGCGAGCTCCTCAGAGTAGAAGTTCCCGGCGTTCCAGGCGATGTGCAGGGCAGGTGTGCTGATTCCATCGCTGTTAAAGGTAACGGGTTCAAGGGTAAGGCGTCCAGCTGCCCTCTCGACAGCAGCATCAAACTCCACGCGTATCTCCTTGCCGTCGGCATTGTAGTAATACGCGAACACCCTGACCGAGTCCTCGGCGAGCGAGAAGCTGTTGTCGTTTGCGGCACCCTCTCCGTCTGCGCGCGTCTTGATGTAATCGGTGATGGTCAGCTGCTCAGTGCCGAGCAGGTTGCTGTAACCATACTGGGTAAAGGCGTCACGGAGCTTCGCGGCAGTTCCATAGGCGTCACTGCCAGCTTTGCATTCCAGGAACATGGCGGGTTCGCTTGCTATGGGCGCCAGGTGTTCTGGCATGACAAGCTGGCTGCCAATGGCCACGGCATAGACGCGGGAGTGCTCTTTAAGCCTGGATGCCGCCTGGACCATAAGGCTCTTTGCGGCGTTTGAGCCGGTAACGTTCTCGGAGCTTCCCTCGCGGTAGTCACGCATCTGCAAAGTCGCGCTTTTGCCATTGGGAAAGAGCTGCGAGAGGGCGAGGGGGATGGTGTCGACTGTCGGTGTGCTGCCGCCTGCAGACCCGTAGGAGAAGGTGTTGGGAAGGCTGCCAGCAACAAGACTGTTTGCAGGGTTGCCGTCGGGGTAGAAAGGCGCCCGCTCCAATCCCATGAACAGGGCGTACTCGGCATAGGCAAGAAGCGCCGTGCGATAGTCGCTGTAATCGGGGGTGCTGTTGTCTCCTGCGACAGCTGCGACATCGAGCTTCTCTGCGAGTTGCGTGTCGGCTGCTTTGAGGGCATCGAAGAAGGCATCAGAGCTTACAAAAGGCTCTGTGGCGCTGATGCCAAGCCTGCCCATCAGCTCCTTGTAGCTTTTGCAGGTTGCGTAGGGATTGCTGTCAACATTGTGCCAGCTGCCAGCAAAGAAGTTGATGGCATCGGGTTTGAGTGAATTGGCGAAGCTCTCGTCAGTGGCCAGGTTCACAACATTGCGAAAGACCTTTTCTGCGGAGAGATAGGGCGTTCCTGTGCCATCCGTGTACACGGCGTCATCATCCGTGCTTTTGGCGGTGAGTTCTGCATCGGCTGCAAGAGCTTCTCTGAGCGCGGGGTTGTTCAGCATCATTGAGAGCGTCGATGAGGCAGCCTGTTCGCCATCGGTGATGATGAAGGAATAGACAGCGTCGGCGTCGGTCTTGAGGTTGGCGACGAGAAAGTCAGCAAGGGCGACGCCCGACTCGGCGTTGGTGTTAGAGAAGTTTGGTACGTTGTCGAGCATCAGCTTCAAAGTCTGCGGATCGCTGGAGAAGAAACCGTCGGTGCCCTCGTTGGACAAGGCGTATTGAGAAGTGAAGCTCCTGTACAACGCATCAGCCTGCTGGTAGAGGGCCGGATTCTCCCCGGCAGCGTCCATGCCGATATAGGACTGCGGCCTGTCAGGTGTATGAATGCGCGCACTGTTACCAAAGCTCACCAACGCAACATGGCGGTTGACGTTTTTACCCATGTCAGCGCTGAAGAAGGCGTCGATATAGGCGCTTGCTGCCGCCAGTTCGGTTGCCTTACGTGAGATGAATGGTGAGGTGGGCTCATCAGTCTGGGGGATTTCAACCTTGCCCATTGAGCTGGTTGCATCAAGCACAAATACCGCGTAGACATCGCGCGGTTCGCTGCGCTCATCATCGCTTCCCTCGGCAGTGAGGCTGACCTGCAGGTCGCGACCACCAGTTGGGGTATCTGTCCTGGCGAGGGTGAGTGTGCTCTCGGCCCCAAAGACGGTGAAGGGTGCAAAGGATAGCACCAGCAATATCACTAGTAGTACAGAGAGAAATCGGGACCCTGACGGGAAACGGACTGAATGCTTCATGATAGCCCCCTGTCTTACCACATGATGGCTGGTCACATGGCGGTTCGCACTTTGCGGTAACGAGAGATACGCAAAACCCTTACTACTGCATAATGTCACGTTTCTTACTACACTGCACGCCTCAATGGAACCGTCTACCCGGGCGAACGTCACTTTGCTGTTTTTAGAGGATATATGTTATTTAACAGGTATCATATTCTACACAGCGATCAAGGAGAGGGCTTTCCATAAATATGCTTTCATATGAAACGATATGCATATTTATGAATATTGTTCAGATTACTGGTTCCGTGTGTCTCGGCGTGTATTTGCCGACCTCCATGCTACAATTGCCACTTAAACCAATGAAAGGAACCCCATTCAATTGCCCGCCATCAGTCCAGGCGCAGCCGCGCCGCTTCAACCCACGCCACCGCCTGCCACGCGGTTGATTGCTTCACTTGCCGAGGCATTGTTCACGAGCGCTGCGCTTGAAGGCGCAGATGCCAAGCTTGAGACTGGCCGTGACGCAACTGTTGCCGTGCCTCTCTCGGCGCGCCCCCTGTTTGTGGCGGCAGCCTTTGCGCGCCGCCCGCGTCCGACGCTCGTCGTAGTGGCCGGTGAGGATGCTGCCGCTGTGTTTGCGCGCGATCTTGCTGTCTGGCTCGGTAGTGAACAGGTGCTTTCGCTGCCAATGCGGACAGATATCCCCTGGAAGGAACAGCCGTACGAGGCAGCACAGGTTCAACAGACGGGCAGGCGGGCACGAGCTATCGATGCGCTTGCGACAGGAAAACCGGTTATCGTGGTCACGAGCGCCCGTTCGCTTCTCAGGTGTGTGCCGCCCGTGCCACCTCCGTCTCCTTCACCCGATGTCATAGCGGGTGTGTTCTCACCATTCACCTTTGTGACGGGCGAGGATATGTCTGCTGGCATCGGCTATGAGCAGCTTCCCGGGTTTTTGGTCAGCAGAGGTTACGAGCGCCTTGATCGGCTTGGCCGCGCCGAGCAGCCCGGTAGCTTCTCATTACATGGGGATACGCTCGACATCTATCCCGCTGGGTACTCCCATCCCATCCGTGTCGAGTTTTTTGGCGAGCATGTTGAGGTCATACGACGGCTCGTTCCCGCAACCGGGCAATCCATTGGGATGCTCAATGAGGCTGCGGTTTATCCGGCACGAGAGATTGCCCTCACCGAGCAGACAAAACGACGGGCAGCTCGTGAGCTGCGCTCAGACATCGGCGATGCCGCGTTTTCGCTGGGATCCCGACTCTCTCAGCATGGTGAGATGATTGAGCAGGGTGTGTTCTTTAACGGGATTGAGCGCTATCTGCCCTATCTGTACGCCGAGCCCGCAACACCGATGGCATGGCTGCCTGCTCAGGCTACCGTTGTCCTCATTGAGCCCCGTTCGCTTTTTGATGACAGCACGCGCTATTACGAGGAGCTTACGGCATCTGCACGGGTGGCTGCAACGTCGCCTGCAGGCCTGTATGTGGCACCCGCCGAGCTTGACTTTGGTACGCAGCAACGGCTGACGCTTCTCTCCCTCATCAGCGGAGGTGCCAGCCTTGATGCACGGCTGGAGATAAAGCATGCCGACACTCGGTCAGATGAGCGGTTGGCAGCAAGCGCGCGCTCGTTTCTCGCGTCGGGTTTTCGCACGGTGCTTGCCGTCGCAGACCGTCGCGCTCGCGATGGTGCCGAGCTTGTGCTGAGCGATGCGCACATCCCGTTTACAACATTTGGCGAAGGTGCAACAGGGCCAGGGCAGGATGAGGATGGTCCATCTGCTCTGCGCTCAAACTCCGTCGTCATCGCTGATGTTGATGCTCCTACGTCGCTTGTGATACCGGCGGCAAAGCTCGCCCTGCTTTCGCTTGAGGGTGGGCCGAGCGCGCAGGCGGCGGCGCGGCGAGGACGGGCGAAGGTGGCGGTCGACCCAACCTCGCTCACCTTTCCCTTCAAACCCGGTGATTATGTGGTGCATGCCACGCACGGCATCGCGCTGTTGAGGGCAATCGTGCGCCAAGAGGTCGCTGGCATCGAACGCGACTACCTGCATCTTGAGTACGCGCAGGGTGACAAGCTCTTTGTGCCGGTGGAGCAGATCGACCGGATTACCCGCTATGTTGGCCCTCAGAGCACGTCCCCGCGTCTCACGCGACTCAACACGAGTGATTGGTCGCGGGCAAGCGGCAAGGCACGAGCAGCTGCTCGCAGACTCGCCTTTGACCTTGTTGACCTCTATGCGCGGCGCTCGACAGCGCAGGGCTTCGCCTACGCCCCTGACACCAGTGAACAATACGAGATGGAACTTGCCTTTCCCTACGAGGAAACGCCCGACCAGCTCGCCGCCATAGCCGATGTAAAGGCAGACATGGAGTCAGCGCGCCCGATGGATCGTCTCATCTGCGGCGATGTGGGCTTTGGCAAGACGGAAGTCGCGCTCAGGGCGGCGTTCAAGGCGGTGCAGAGCGGCAAGCAGGTCATGTTGTTGTGCCCAACGACCATCCTCGCGCAGCAGCACTTTACCACCTTTTTCGAGCGCTTTGACCCCTTTGCGGTGAAAGTCGAGGTGCTCTCGCGCTTTCGTACGGCACGGCAGCAGACAGAGATACTTGAAGGGCTTGCGGCAGGCACGATAGACGTGCTCATCGGCACGCACCGTTTACTTTCTGCCGACGTGAACCCCAAAGACCTCGGTCTCATGGTCATTGACGAGGAGCAGCGCTTTGGGGTGCAGCACAAGGAGCAACTCAAGAATCTCCGCGAACAGGTAGATGTGCTCACGCTTTCGGCCACGCCCATCCCGCGAACCCTGCAGATGGCGCTTTCTGGCGTGCGCGATATGTCGCTCATCAACACACCGCCTACAAGTCGCACGCCCATCAGGGTGCACGTGGGGGAGTGGGACGAGGACGTGGTCAGCGCAGCGATACGACGGGAGATTCAGCGCGGAGGCCAGGTCTATTACGTCTCAAACCGTGTGAAGGGCATCGACGATGCGATTGCCCGTGTCGCGGCGACGGCGCCTGAGGCACGCGTGGGCATCGCTCATGGCAAGATGACCGCAGCACAGCTTGAGGCTGTGATGGAAGGTTTTGCTGCCAACGAATATGACGTGCTGGTAGCGACCACCATTATCGAGAGCGGTCTGGACAACCCCCACACGAATACGCTCATCATTGAGGACTCGCAGCGCCTCGGTCTCGCGCAGCTCTATCAGCTCAAGGGTCGCGTGGGACGCTCGCACGCCCAGGCCTTCGCCTATTTCCTGTTCCCGTCTGAAGCGGCGCTCACCCCTGAGGCAATCGAGCGACTTGAGGCCATCGATGAGTTCCAGGAACTCGGCAGCGGCATGAGGATAGCAATGCGTGACCTTGAGATACGAGGAGCAGGCTCGTTGCTCGGGGCGGAGCAGCACGGGACGCTCACGGCGGTGGGCTTTGACCTGTTCGCGTCCATGCTGCAGGAGGCCGTGCTTGCAGCGCGGGCGGGCGAGGCTGCGGATGCTGCGACAGCTGCAGCAGGCGGCGAGGGCACGGCGGCTCCTGCCGAGGTGCGCATCGAACTGCCGGTGCCATTCTTTCTTCCTGAGGAATATGTCTCGGCGGCAGACGAGCGTGTGGTATTCTATCGCAGGCTGGCAGCCGCACCAAGCGCCGAGGCTGTCGCATATGTTGAAGAACAGCTGCTCCACAGGTATGGTGCCCTGCCCACTCCTGCTCAAAACCTTGTCGATCGCGCTCGCGCAAAGCTGCTTGCTGCGCAGCTTGGTGTTACAAACGTCGCACTCATCCGTGGCAAGCTTAGTTTGGAACCGGTGCAGCTTACGGCTGAGCAAAGCGCGTCATTCAAGGCGCGCGGTGGCCTGTATCTGGTGAAGTCAAGGAAACTGACCTACCCCATACAGGAGGGAGTTGGGCTGCTCAGTGCCCTGCTTAATATGCTTGATGAAATAGCATTATAGAGTGTGTCAGACTACTGCGGGCTGCGCGGTGAGCGTCCTGTTCAGGGTTTCTCAGGGTCTTTTGGCTGCGGAGTGGGTTGTGGGGTACGCAGCAGGGTGACCTGGGACAGGACAATGCCCCCGAGGATAATGATTACGCCGCAGATCTCCAGAAAGCCGATGGGGTCTCCAACAAAAAGCGCTCCCATGAGAATGCCGCTCGGCAGCTCGCTCGATGCCATGATGGTGGTCATACCGCTGGGGAGCTTTGGAGCACCTTTCTGGATGAGGAGGATGGGGGCCACGATGCCGACGAGCGCAAGCGGGATGGCAATCCAGGAGGACTCCCATAGAACTGCGCTGTCTGCAATAACGATGGGCGCAAGGAAAAATGAAGTGATGAGGCTGCCGATGCCCGTAAAAAACGTACGGTTAATGGTTGGCAGCTCGGTTGCGACCCTGCCGCTCAGGTGCAGGAAGGCGGTGTAGCATACGGCGGACAGAATTCCAAAGAAGACCCCGAGTGGATTAAGAGGGCTGCTGTCCCACTCAAGGATGCCGGCGGCAAGCACCGTTCCCAGGAGCACGAGAATCACAGAAAGAACCGTGAGACGGTTGGGGAGCGCGCGTTCGAGGACGGCCTGGAGCAGCACGCCCATCCAGACAAATTGGAAAAGCAGGGTGAGGGCAGCGGCTGAGGAAAGCAGGGCAAGCGCGTTATAATACCCAAAGCTCACCCCTGCAGCAACAACACCAACACCCGCAAGTTTGAGCACCTGGATGACACCGACGCTTCTTCGTGAGAAAAAGATGACGGCAACACCAAGCGCACAGACGCCAACGAGGTACTGTGCCATCATGATCTGGGTCGAGTCATAGCCCATCGTATGGGCGACCCGAACCAGCGGCACCATTATGCCGTAGCACCAGCCACCGGCGAAAACCATGAGTGCATATGTGAGCGTTTTTGGCATCGGAATATCTTACAATAGGAGTAGTGTACTCCAGGATGGCATTTTTGCTGCAGGCAGACGCCCAGACAAACCCTCGGCAGGCAGCAGGCAGGCTCAAGAGCCACAAGCAGAAAGTGAGCACGAACCTTATGGTCAAAGAACCCCTGTTCGTTACCGAGCAGCCCCGGGAACGAGCGCTTCTCGTCGGCATAGAGCGCGGAGCCGTTGACTGGCCGCTTGAGGAAAGCCTGGCAGAACTTGAGCGCTTGGTAGATACCGACGGTGCCGAGGTGGTTGGCTCGGTTTCCCAGCGGCTGACAAGCCCCAACCCTCGAACCTTCATCGGCAAGGGAAAGGTGGCTGAGGTCGCAGCTGCCGCACGGGCGCTTGAGGCTAACCTTGTGGTCTTTGACGACGAGCTTACCCCCACTCAGCAGGCGAACCTCGAAAAGGAGGTTCCCGGTGTCAAAATTATCGACCGTACCGCGCTTATCCTCGACATCTTTGCGCTGCATGCGACGAGCAGGGAGGGGCGGCTTCAGGTGCGACTTGCCCAGAGTCAGTATCTGCTGCCCCGACTGCGTGGCATGTGGTCGCATCTTGCGGCAAACCGCATGGGAGGCGGAGTGGGCTCGCGTTTTGGTGAGGGCGAAAGTCAGCTCGAAGTCGACCGTCGTATGGTTCGCAAGCGCATTGGGAGCATCAGGGCAGAGCTTGCAAAAGTGCGCGATGAACGCGCAGGTCAGCGCAAGGCACGGTTGGCCTCATCATTGTTCCGGGTCGCCCTTGCAGGCTATACAAACGCGGGGAAATCCAGCCTTCTCAATGCCCTGACAGGGGCGGATGTGCTTGCGTATGACAAACTGTTTGCGACGCTTGACTCAACCACCCGTCGGCTCGTGCTGCCGGAGGGACGCGAGATGACACTGACCGACACCGTTGGTTTTATCCAAAAGCTGCCAACAACGCTTGTTGAGGCGTTCAAATCGACGCTCGATGAAATATCTCAGGCCGACCTTATCCTGCATGTGGTCGACAGCAGCGCGCAGCAACGTGACGCGCAGACGCATGCTGTGCGTGACGTACTTGAACAGATTGGTGCGCATGAAGTGCCGCAGATTCTCGTGTTCAATAAGTGCGACCTTCTTGACGAGCAGCAACGGGAGTTGCTTACCTCACGTTTCCCTCAATGCCTGTCGGTGAGCGCGCTGACCGGTGAAGGGATTGACGGATTGCTCGGGCGTATCGAACAGGCGATGAACGCAACCAGCACGCTGCTGAACATACTTGTTCCCTTTGCTGAAGGGCACCTTGTGCAGCTGGCACACGAGCGCTGCGCCATTGTCAGCGAGCGTTTTACTGAGGGCGGAACCGCCCTGCAACTCCAGGTTCCTCCAGCTCTCGTATCTCGATTTCAACCCTATAAAATCTGACAGGATAGTCGATTCCTGGCATCTGGAGCAGATAGCTGCTTAAAGCCATACGCTCTCAGCGAAGCGCATAGGGAACAGCATCCTCATCAAGGACGGTTGTGCAGGAGGGGCACCGTACAGCGGCTGCCGGGATGTCCTGCGCACAAAACGGGCAGGTTTTTGTCGGCGGGGCCTCCTCCTTCTTCTTGCGAAGAATTACGCCAATAGCCTTGACGAGCAGGAACACTACAAAGG
Organism: Coriobacteriales bacterium; assembly: GCA_031277035.1. Classification (GTDB taxonomy): domain Bacteria; phylum Actinomycetota; class Coriobacteriia; order Coriobacteriales; family UBA8131; genus JAIRXA01. The sequence goes on from JAISLY010000004.1 coordinate 14,825, forward strand.
AGACGACGAGGAAGTTGATCAGCGCCTGGATGAAAGTACCATAGCGAAACTCCGCCGCCGTGTCACCCTCTCCAAACTTCACCGTGAGATGGCCAAAATCGATGCCGCCGGTGACGAGGGAAAGCACCGGTGTGACAAGATCGTTGACGAGAGAATTGATAATAGCGCTGAAAGCAGCGCCGACAATGACGGCAACAGCCAGGTCCATGACGTTGCCGCGGGAAATGAACTCTTTGAATTCCTGGATGAACTTCATGGACACTCCTTTGGCCGCGCGTGTCGCGGCTCTCCGTTCAAATCGACGCGTGTGGGGTCCCCTTGCCATTATCAAACTCCATTCGTCCTGTCACAACGCCCGCAAAAGCGCTATGACCTTGCCAAGAATGGTGACATTGCGCACACAGATTGGCTCCATCGTGTGGTTCTCAGGCTGTAGGCGGATGTGGCCCTGTTCCTGATAGAAGGTCTTGACGGTCGCTTCGTCATCGATGAGCGCAACGACAATCTCACCGTTGTTTGCGGTGGGCTGTTCTTTGACCACGACATAGTCGCCGTCGAATATGCCCGCCTCAATCATCGACTCGCCTCTAACGGTCAGGAGAAATGAGCCGGTGTCACCGACTATCTGAGTTGGGAGTATGAGGGATTCCTCGATATTCTGCTCGGCGAAAATAGGCGTACCGGCTGCAACCTGGCCGACGAGAGGAAGCGTCACCACGTTGCGCGGAAGATGGGGTGGAGGAGCTGTTGTCGCGGCACCTTCTCCCACCGTGATGACTGTTGATGTCTTGGCTGTCGCCGCATGCGTTTTTCCGTCTCCCCCGATGACCGTCAGCGCGCGTGCCGATGAGGGGTCGCGTCTGATAAAACCCTTGTTCTCAAGAGCGTTGAGGTGGGAGTGGACAGTTGATGAGGATGAGAGACCAACCGCCTCGCCTATCTCACGGACAGAGGGTGGATACCCGTTTTGTGCAATAAAACTTTCGAGGAAACGGAGGATGCCCTCTTGCCGTTCTGACAATCTTGTATCAAAATCCACTGCTGCTCCAATCATTGAGCATCACGTCGGTTGCTGGCCAGTAGGGGATAAGTATACGGCAAGTTCTATAAAAAATCAAACATATGTTCGATTCCAGAGAACAGGCAAGAGAACAGCACAACGCCAATGGAATACGAGATACAGACGCTGTGAGACAGCTGCATCCCTCTTAGGGGATTAGTGATAAGTTATAGGGGATAGACCAAGTGAGACATGGAGTGTCAAATGCAGAACCAACTCTTACTTATCCCACGGGTGTTTCAACAGGTGGGGAAGCCTCGTCGCCACCCTGCCCATCAGCTGGTGGCGCGGAGTCCCCTTCAACCCCCGTGGCTCCGTCTGTAGGTTCAACGACAGTGCCATCCGTGCTTGCACCTCCGTCAGGGGTGTTCGTTGGTTGTCCCTGAAGGCTGCCTACGGGAATCTGTTCAAAGTCAACAATAAGCATCGTTGCACCACGGGCTACGAGCTTGTAGACAAACAACTCGTCATGAATCTCCAGCTGACCGTTCTTCGTCAGCGTATAGCTTGCCTGTGTGATGAGGTAGTAGTTTTTCCCTGAGCGACGTATCTCACCAATGGCGATTCGATGGTAGGCAACCAGAGACCCCGCACCGAGTTCAGCGACCTTGGTCTGTGCTACGCTTCCTTCCTGCACAGAGCTGAATACTGTCTGCTCGGCGCGATTGAGATAGGCGGTCCAGTCAGAGTTGAATTTGAGTACCCGTCCAACAATCTGCTCATCATAAAGAGAGTCGGCACCGTCCGGTGCGCCACCGCTTTTCAAGAGATTGTTTTCGATGGGCTTCAGGCTTGCGGTGTTAACAATCTCCAAATTGGTGTAGTTCGCAAAGGTCAGGGCAGAATCGTATCCCACCTCAGCGATACTGTGGTTGTTGCCCATCTGGCTTTGGATGAGGGCATAGGGATTGGAATTGGGAGGCACCGCTGGGCCGCTTTTGTTCCCAAAGTACCAGATGCTCATGACTCCCATATCAAAAATGAAAATGAGAGCGATAAGTCCAATGATAATCTGTTTGCGGGAAAAGCGAGACTTGTTCAAAGGACGCTTGGAAGGTCTTTTGCCCGCCGTAGGCCGTGCCCCTTTTGGCCGTTTGCCTGTTGAGGACTTGGTGCCCTCGGGACGTCGCGGGACACCCTTCTTCTTGCTCGGAGCGCCTTTTCTCGGCGCAACTCTGGGGGGCACACTCGTCGCATCCGTCGAACGGGTGACGGGAAAGGGGCGTCCCGCTTGAACGGAATTCGCACCACCAGGTACAGGGGCATTCCCGATGCCGCTCGACGCTGCGGTCTCATTCATTTTTCCTTGATTATCCATAACACCTTATCCAGGCTCCCGGTCGCCGGTTTGTTGGTCAGTTAATAAAGAATTTATCGGATGTGATGGTAACAGAGCAGCGGCCTGTCCGCAATGTGTTGGTGGCGTAAAATTGTGTCTGTGACAGGTTCGGGGGTGTGGCAGGCAGCTCTATTAAGCAAATTGTCAATCTGCAGACGATGGTCTTGTTGATAGCAACAGTCTTCGCGTCGACTCAGGAATAGCTGGCCTCTCCGAGGTTCTTGTACCAAAATCTCCGCATGATCCGCTTGCATCGAACAGATGTTCGTAGTATGATTGCTGCAAACATATGTTCGATTATGAGCCGTTGGGCTCACGAAAGGAGGAGACATGTTTAAGGAACTGAGAACAGGCAGCTGCAGGGGAATCGTATTTGAGGGGATGACGTTTGGACAGAAACTCGTGTGTTCGGCACTGGCCTGCGCGGTGACGGTTCTGCTGATCGTTCTGCCGAACTTTCTGTAAATACGGTTGAAGCACCAGATATGGTATGGTACTCTCATGAAGTATTCAGGAATTGGGGGTTCTATGCGTTGCATCTCGTGCGGTTGTCCCGAATCGAAGGTCATAGACTCCCGTCCGTCAGAGGATGGGCTCTCTATTCGCAGGCGGCGTGAATGCCTTGAATGCGGTGCGCGCTTTACGACCTATGAGCGGCACAATGAATCACCCCTTATCGTTGTAAAGAACGACCGGAGTTGTGAGCCCTTTGACCGGGCGAAACTGCTGCGTGGCTTGTTTATTGCAACCGCCAAGCGTGATGTACCTGCGAGCAGGCTTGAGGAACTCATCGATGACGTTGAGGCAGAGATTCGCAATACACCTCGAAACGAGGTGCACTCCAAGGTTCTCGGCGACATGGTACTCGAACGTCTGCGCGACATTGACGATGTTGCCTACATCCGCTTCGCTTCAGTCTACAAGGACTTCAGGGACATCGACGAGTTTCAGGATGCATTGAAGGGTATGAGCTGAGATGTCTGATGCGGTGAACGTCCGTATCCAGCGGCTTGACCCTTCTCTCCCGCTCCCCAGGTATGCTTATCCAGGCGATGCTGGCCTCGATTTGCGCGCAGCCGAGAACTGCGTGCTCATGCCACTGGAGCGCTCCCTTATTCCCACCGGCCTGAAGCTTGCCATTCCCGAGGGCTATGCGGGTTTTGTTCAACCGCGCAGCGGTGCGGCAGCGCGCCAGGGGCTCTCATTGGTAAACACACCGGGCCTCATCGACAGCCAGTATCGCGGCGAGCTTGTTGTCATCGCGATAAACCTTGACAGCAGGCAGCCCATAGAGATACAGAAAGGCGACCGTATCGCCCAACTCGTCATCTTACCGGTGCCGCAGGTAACGCTTATTGAGGTCGATACGCTCGAAGAAACAGAACGCAGCGAAAAGGGGTTTGGCAGCAGCGGCTCAACGTGACCGCAGCGGGGTGGTTATGCGAGAGAGCGGCTTATCGGTGCCGGTTGTGACGGGATGTCCTTGGCAGAAATGAGGAGCAGTATGGCACAGAAAATCATTGGAGTTGATGAAAAGGTTCCAGTCGCTCGGGCACTACCGCTCGGGCTGCAACACATGATGGCGATGTTTGGGGCGACGGTACTTGTGCCCATTCTTACGGGCATGGATGCCTCCCTCGCAATCATGTGTTCTGGTATCGGCACCATCCTTTACCTGCTGGTGACGCGCAGCAAGATACCGAGCTATCTTGGTTCGTCATTCGCCTTTATTGCGCCGGTTGCCGCCGTTGTGGCCAGCAAAGGCGTCGAGCACGCCATGGGTGCCATTGTGATAACCGGTCTGGTGTTTCTCGTCGTGGCGGGAATCATCAGGCTCGCGGGTACCGGTTGGATAAACCGCATCCTGCCTCCGGTGCTCGTTGGCTCTGTTATTATGGTTATCGGCATCGGCCTGTCTGCAACCGCTGTTGGCATGGCATTCAACAATGGGGGGGACACAGTTGACTACCGAGGCCTCACTGCGGCCGCCGTCACCTTGCTGACAGCCATTGCCTTCTCAAGTTATTTCAAGGGCTTCATAGCGACCATCCCCGTGTTGTTGGGTGTTGTTGTGGGTTATATTGTCGCTGTGCTTATGGGGCTTGTGAACTTTCAACCGGTGCTGGACGCCGCCTGGATTGGTCTGCCGGCATTCCGGGCGCCGGTCTTTGACCTTGCAGCCATCATATTGGTTGCGCCTATCGCACTCGTTGTCGTCATCGAGCATATCGGCCATTTGCTGGTTGTTGGCGAAATCGTCGGCAGGGACTACTCAAAGATGATGCCCCAGTCGCTTGCTGGCGATGGCCTTGGCACCCTGGCTGCTGGTTTTCTCGGCGGACCCCCACAGACAACTTATGCGGAGAACATGGGAGTTATGAGCGTTACGAAGGTCTACACCACGCAGGTCTTCTGGTATGCAGCCGCCTTCGCTCTGCTTATCGGTGGCTTTGTCCCCAAACTCAAGGCACTTATTCAGTCGATACCCACGTGCGTCATGGGTGGCGTATCGCTTCTGCTGTTCGGTCTTATCGCTGCGAACGGCCTGCGTATGCTTGTCACCAATAAAGTTGATTTCTCCAGGAATCGCAACCTCATGATTGTCTCCGCTGTACTCATCGTTGGTATCGGTATGGAGTGCTCCGGTCTCAAGATTATCGCGGGAGACTATGAAATTCCCGGTATGGCAGCATCGGCCGTTCTCGGCATCATCCTCAACCTTATCCTGCCGCGTGATAAAACCGAGAAGGGTCTTATATGAGCATGAGGCCAGAGATGGACAGGGGTATGGATTGGTCGACATTCTTTCGTACGGGCCTTGAGCCAGTACAGGCATATCAGCCCGGCCTGCGCGAGGAGCAGATACGACAAATAGCCAAGACTGACACCATCTACAAACTCTCATCAAATGAAAGCCCTTTGCCGCCCTTTCCCTCGGCACGCGCTGCTTTGCATGGGGCGCTTGAGTCGCTCAGCGAATACCCGGACGGTTCATCACATCAGCTTACGCAGCTACTGTCTTGGCACTACGGTATCCCCTTTGACCAGATAACCATTGGCAACGGCTCCAATGAGCTCATCGACCTTATCGCTTTGACCTGCCTTGAGCCGGGGGATAATGTTGTTTACGGTTGGCCGTCATTTATCGTCTATCGCTCGTCTGCGCAGATTACGGGGGCAGAGTATCGTGAGGTTCCGTTGACAGCAGGCGGTTCATTCGACATCGCAGCACTGCTTGCGGCCATCGACGAACGCACAAAAATCGTCTACCTCTGCACTCCCAACAATCCTACAGGCGGTGTGGTGAGCGATGATGACCTTAAAGAGTTCCTCGACCGGGTGCCCGGCCACGTGCTTGTTGTGGTTGATGCCGCCTATGAGGAGTTCATCGATGGCAGGCAGGCGGCTCGACCGCTGGCATATTTTGATGGGCAACGTCCCTATGTGGTGCTGCGCACCTTCTCTAAAATGTATGCGCTTGCGGGCTTGCGTTGTGGCTACGGTTTTGCCCCCTCGATAGTTGTCGAGATGCTGAACAAGGTACGCGAGCCCTTTAACGTCAACACGCTTGCGCAGGTTGCCGCATGTGCCTGTCTTGAGGATGTCGATGAGCGTGAACGGCGCCATGCCCTTAACGTGGAGGGTAGAACGCGGTTGCAAGCCTGCTTTGAGCGTCTTGGGCTGCGGTATCATTCCAGTCAGGCGAACTTTGTCTGGGTAGAGGTTTCAGATGCCGCTGCGACTTTTGACGCTCTGCTCAAAAGAGGCATCATCGTGCGACCCTTTCCCGGTGCAAGCGGCCTGCGCGTTGGCGTTGGCGATGCCGAGGGCGTAGCCGCGACGGTAGCTGCTTTTGAAGCCATCTTCGATACACCCGCCCTCTGACATTGCCCGGGGGAGGAGCTTATCATCTGGAGTTTTATGCAGTTTGCATTGGATGAGTTGTACCGTATGATAGAATTAAAGTAATGGAACATTGACGCTCGAAGAAAGGAACTCTCATGTTGGAAATAGTCGCAATCATAGCCCTGTCTCTCGCCAATTCAAAGGCTGCAAAAGCACGTGGTCGCAGCGGTGGCGTAGCCGTCGCATACACGATTGCTCTGTGGGTGGGGCTTGAGATTGTTGGCTCCCTCATTGGCGGTCTGTTTGTTTCGAGGTCGGGAGAAATCTACATAATCTATGCGGCGGCGGTGCTCTTTGCCGTTATCGGAGCCATAATATCAGTAGTGATTTCACGCCGTGGCGCGGTTTTGGAAAATCCCGTGCAACTACAGGCACAACCATATTATGGTGCACCTCAGTCTCAGCCCGTTATACCGCAACAGCAGTATGCTCCGCCCGCCGCGCAGGTGGCACAACCGGCACAATCGAAATCGTGTGTCCACTGTGGTGCTCCCATTACCGAGGAAGGGGCCTTCTGCACTGCGTGTGGCAAACAACTTGTTGGCTGAGCGTTGTATTCGTGCTTTGCAAGGGCACAGTGGATTTGTGCAGGAATCGTGCTAAGTGGGGGAGTGTCAAGTTTTCGACGGGAAATTTTGCCTGTGTAAATGACTGGTGGGCCGTCGGGGACTCGAACCCCGGACCTTGGGATTAAGAGTCCCCTGCTCTACCAACTAAGCTAACGGCCCAGACTCTTGTTTTTGCAGGTAAACGAGCAAATCTGCTCACTTACCTCCAAAAACACAACCTGAGAAGTGTATCACAACGTACTGAAAGTATACAAACGTTGTTGATTTTGGTTGATAAGAACTGCTCGATGGCAGCTTGGGCGGATAAGCGGATGGACGGGCACTGCGAGGGTCAGGCGGGGAAACAGGCTGAACGTCCAGCAGGTATCAAACACAGGCATCAGGCAGAGCTTCGGCAAGATGCCTGCAAGATGTTACAATGCCCTTCTGGGAAAGCTGCGACAGACGACGGACGACGGGAGAGAAGGCGTATGACAGACGAGGTGCAGGCATCGTTTGATGCGCGGGCAACCAGATATGATGAGAACCGACGCAACCTTATCCCCAATTTTGATGAGTATTACCGCATCGGGGTGGATGCACTTGCGTATGAAGGCATATCCCCGCGCGTTCTCGACCTTGGTGGTGGCACAGGGCTTTCGACTTCCTACCTGCTTGAGCGCTACCCCGAGGCTCGCGTGACCCTTCTCGACTTCTCAGAGGAGATGCTCGCAATCGCGCGTGAACGCTTCAGAGACAATCCCAACATAGGTTTCGCAGTGGGGGACTATCGAGTGTTTCGTCCGGCTGAGACCTTCGATATTGTCATATCGGGACTTTCCATTCATCATCTGAGTACTCAGGAGAAGCGTGATCTTGCCGTGAGTATCTTTGGCGTTCTCACGCCAACAGGGGAGTTTGTCAACGCCGACCTGGTGCGCTGTGCAGATGAGCATCTTGAGCAAAAAATGCATCGCCACCTTCACGCCTTCATGCGCGCCACGATGTCTGCAGACGAGGTTGAACACTTCATCGTAAGCCAGCGTATTGACAGACCGGAACCATTGGAGGACCAACTCGATTTCCTTCATTCGGCGGGCTTCACGGTTGCAGAGTGCCTGTACCGCTATTGGATTTACGGCGTGTTCTATGGGAGAAAATAGGAATCAAGCCTTTGAATACGAGTGGCGCCTATGATTTTATGCGTACCTGCGCGCAAGCCCACGCGCGCAGCTCAAAAAATCAGAAAGCCGATCCTCGAATCGGCTTTCGTGTGTCTGTTTGGGGTGGATGATCGGGCTCGAACCGACGACCTCCAGGGCCACAACCTGGCACTCTAACCAACTGAGCTACACCCACCACGTCACTCGTGGACGCGAGTTGAGAGTATACCATGGAACAGGCATCAGGTGTGCAAGAATACTAACGTCCCCGTCCAGCGTGGGCCGCAAGTGGGCCGCAGCTTCAGTCGATTCCCAGATATCAGCAAAGCTGTTGGGTCGGTTGAAGTTTGACTTTGACTTTGACACAGGAGCGCGCAAAGTTGTGCTAGAATTCTCACTTGCCCCTTTGGGCATCTCCGGGGATGTAGCTCAGCTGGGAGAGCACTACGTTCGCAACGTAGGGGTCGTGGGTTCGAATCCCATCATCTCCACCAAAAGTGTATTAGAGCCCGCACGGGTTGCGGGCTCTTGCGTGTTCTGCCTGGGGATTCGAACCCACGACCGCTCCCAGGGGTCCCTGTGCCCCGCACCGCTCACCCCAGGGGCGGTCGCAGGCTCCCGCCCGGCCTCGCTGAAAACGCGGTGCGTTTTCCGGGCGCTCGGTTTGCCCAGGGGCGGTCGCAGGCTCCCGCCCGGCCTCGCTGAAAACGCGGTGCGTTTTCCGGGCGCTCGGCCCCCATCATCTCCACCAACAACTTTACTGGAGCCCGCACGGTTTGCGGGCTCTTGCGCTTTCTGCCGGGGATCCGAACCCACGACCCGCTCCCGCAGGTTCCTGTGCCCCGCACCGCTCACCCCAGGGGCGGTCGCAGGCTCCCGCCCGGCCTCGCTGGCGGCGTGCCACTGGCACCCCGCCCGGGCGCTCGGTTTGCCCAGGGGCGGTCGCAGGCTCCCGCCCGGCCTCGCTGAAAACGCAGTGCGTTTTCCGGGCGCTCGGTTTGCCCAGGGGCGGTCGCAGGCTCCCGCCCGGTCTCGCTGAAAACGAGCCACTGGCTCGTTTTCCGGGCGCTCGACCCCCAAAAACCCTCGCCCTTACGGGCTCAGTGTACTTTTTGGGGACCCCGTATCAAGGCCAGGCTGTTTATGGACGTCGAGCCCCCTTACCGCCACCACGAAAACTCAACTATGTCTGTACCGAGCAAGGCATAGGGATGTTATCAGGCTTGTTGAAAAACGATACTGCCATAGATGTGAGTATTGGCATCATGAACGCCTTTGTCGAGATGCGTCGCTTCATCTCGGCATACGGCAAGACATTCGAGCGCCTTACGACCGTCGAATACAAGCTCCTCGAACACGACAGGAAGTTCGACGAACTGTTCGACCTTATCAAACTGCCGGTACTCCGAATCAGTCCTGGATAGAATCCATCTGAGCATACAGCTCCACGGTCGAGTAGGGTATATCTGCGTACAGCACGGTTATTTGGAACGGCGCGGTTCCGCCGTTCTTCGGCGCGATGTCGACATAGGTCATAGCCCCGCCGATTATCTTGCCGTCGCCGTCTCTGAAAATTGCAGATATGATACTGCTCTCGACATCAAATGAGTTGTTGTTCACAATCTCACCGGTTATGTCGAGCGACCAGTCCTTCTTGTTTTCGCTCTGGTTGATGACCTCCAGGGGCGTTATCGATTCAGCGCGGTCAGGCGCTACGTCAACCCAGCAGTATTCATCGACCAGCAACTCGAAGTCAACGGACGCCACGGTTTCACTGACGCTTAACCAGTCCGTTCCCCAGCTGATTGTTTCGTTGGGCCATATCGTGCCCAGGTAATGCGTTTCGGTTCCTGTGACCTTGCCCTCGGTGTCGCGCACGGTGATTCTGAGTTGATAGAATTCTGCTGCGTATGCGTCATTTGGATTGTGGATGATGATTCCGTACGCGAGAAAGGTGTCCTCAAAAGGTGCGTAGGTGCTCCATCCGGTCTCTTCAATGACGAGGTCTTGACGGGCGCCCGGTTCCGTGCGCTCAGGGGCCGCGGTCACTCACTGAGTGATATACTGTATATGTAAGACCCGGTTCCGTGCGCTCAGGGGCCGCGGGCTCACTGGGCTCACTGGGCTCGCTCGGCTCGCTCGGCTCCTCCGTGATGACGGCCGTTCGATGTGTATTTTGTTCCGGCGAAAGCAACAGGGCAACTACGAAAAACGACAACAGCAGCACCAGTACAACTGCTCCGATGCCTACCCAGAACCCCAACTTTTTGTAAAAGGGCTTCTGGGGCGGTTGGGGAGGCATGCCGGGGCCGAAGGGCGGCTGCGGGAAGGGCGCACCGGATCCGAAAGGTGGTTGGGGCGGTATGCCTCCGAACGGCGATTGAGAAGCCATGCCGGGGTCGAAGGGTGGTTGGGGCGGTATGCCAGAGCCGAACGGCGACTGAGACGACGGGTCGGAGTTAAGCGGCGGCGGTATCTGCTGCCCGGGCGGCTGTGGAAATTGTTGCGGTTGATAGCCTGGTTGGTAGGTTGGTGGAAGCTGCTGGTCGTTCACGGTGACACACCTTTCTTTTGCGGACGGGGTCACCTTTCTCGGCAGCTGACTCCCAAAAATCTTCCATCACGTCTTCGCGCTCAGTCCGCCTGCCTCCAAGCCTTCCCTTGCGCTCAGTCCGCCTGGCCCCCCAAGCCTTCCTTCGGCACCGTGGGAATATGAATCAGCATCAGGTACAGGAGCCAGATGGCTACGAGAACCAGTATAATCCAAACGTAGACGACCCGTACGCTCAAGGCGCTGATACCCAAAACGAGGAACGAGATAAGGACGATCCGCACCTTCTGTCCAACGGGCAGACCCCCGCGCTCCCTGAAGGGCAGCACATACCTTTTATAGACCTGTGTGCCCTGAATCCAGGCGTGATAGCGCGGCGAACTGTTGGCGAAGAGAAAGGTTGCCAGCAACAAAAGCGGCGTCGTTGGCAGCACAGGCACAAAAATTCCTACGACTGCGGTCAGGGTGCATAGCCAGGCACATATGAAGAAAATAAGCCGCTTCAAACTTTAACAGACCTCCGAAGTTCGTGTGGCCGCTACGGAGCCACCTCCCCGAAAGCGCCACGCGGCGGGCGAAGGGCGTTTCTCCGAGAAGCGTTTCAACCGTGCAGGAGAGTGTATCAAAAAAATATGATACCTGAAAAGTAGCAAATGCAATTCTCATTTGATTTGGAGCGATATTTCAGGTAAAAGATGCCCAGTTGCTGGTAGAATCCTTGCTATGGACACACGAACCAGCAGACGCTTTAACCGGGCCGTGCTTATCGTTTTGGACAGTCTTGGGGTTGGCGCGTTGCCCGACGCCCAGACCCAGGGCGATGTCGGCAGCAACACGCTCGGGCACATTCTTGAGGCCTGCCCTGCCATCAGGATTCCCAACCTGACCCGTCTGGGGCTGTTGGAGACGCTGCCTGGGGGACGCGATTGGGGAGAGGCGCTGCCCGGGGGGCGCGATTCTGGGCGGAGCGATTGGGGAGAGGCGCCGCCCGGGGGGAGCGATTCTGAGGGGCACAATCCTGGGGGGCGCAGTCTGCGCCCGCATCGTGCAGAGGGAGCCTATGGCCGTCTTGCGCTTGCTTCGGCAGGCACGGACACCATTACCGGCCATTGGGAGATTGCCGGGCTTATCTCAGAGGTTCCCTTTCAGACCTTTGAGCGCTTCCCCGACGACTTTGTTGCTACCTTTGAGGCCGCCATCGGCACCGGCACCCTGGGCAATGTTGCGGCATCGGGCACGCAGATCATCGAGGAACTTGGCCCTGAGCACGAGCGCACGGGCAAACCGATTATCTACACCTCTGCGGACAGCGTTTTTCAGCTTGCCGCGAACACCGCGGTCATTCCGCTTGACCGCCTGTATACCCAATGCGAGATTGCCCGTGAGCTGCTCGTGGGGCCGTTGCTCGTGGGGCGGGTTATCGCACGACCCTATGTTGAGGAGAACGGCGTGCGCCGACGCACCTCCGATCGCCGGGATTTTGCCCTGTCCCCTCCCGCGCCCACTCTGCTCGACCACGTGCGTGAGGCCGGGCAGGAAGTTGTCGCCATCGGCAAGATAGAGGACATCTTTTCCGGGCGAGGCATCACGCGGGCCGTTCATACGCGCGACAACGCGGACGGCTGCGCACGGACGCTTGAGGCGCTGCTTGAGATGCAGGCGGGTGGCCCCCAGGGCACGGCGGGCACCCAGCGCGACCCGCAGACGGACGATTGCACGTACGGCCAGCGCGACCCGCAGACGGGCGGCCGCACGTACGGCCAGCGCGGCCTCATCTTCACAAATCTTGTGGACTTCGATTCGAAGTACGGGCATCGTCGCGACGTTGCTGGCTATGCTCGGGCTCTGGAGGAATTTGACGCCTTTCTCCCTCAACTGCTTGATGCACTTGCCCCCGACAGCCTGCTGGTGCTTACGGCCGACCACGGCAACGACCCGTGCGCGAAGGGCTTTAATCACACGCGGGAGTATGTGCCGGTGCTGTATCATGGAGCAGGTGTGTCGTCGCGCGACCTCGGTACCGGCGAGACACTGGCCGACATCGGGGCTACCATCTCCGCCGTCTTGGGCGTTGCGCCACCTCGCAACGGCAGCCCTGCTGAGATATGAGTATATTACTATATGAACATATGAGCATAGTAGTATACGAGCATATACCTCCATGCAAGATTACGCGTTCATGCAGGATTATGGCTCTATGGAAGACCGTACTGACACGAGATCGGAGAGAGGTGTGAATCTGACAGCTGCCTTCAGGAGTATGTTTCGCGAGTACGATGTGCGCGGGCGTGTGAGCGACGAGGAGCTCAACGTGCAAAGCGTCCACCTGATTGTCTCCGCATATGCCGACCTTATCGCCGCGCGTGGTATCCGGCGTGCCGTTATCGGGTATGACAACCGCACGGTGTCACCCGCCTTTGCGCAAGAGGCCGCAGACGCATTGGTTGAGGCCGGATTTGAGGTCTTTTCCCTCGGTCTGGCCATCAGCCCCTATGTGTACGCGGCGCAGTATTTCCTCGAATGTGAGGGGGCGGTCATGATTACGGCCAGCCACAATCCTGACGGCTGGAGCGGCTTTAAGTTCGGCAAAGGCTATTCCAAGACCCTCGAGGCTCCTGATATACGCGAGCTCCTTGAGCGGGTTGAGAAGCGCGCAGCGGACACGCCGCCGCCTCCCTCGCCCGGCATCTGCCATACGATCGATCTTCGCGAGCGCTACCTTGAGGAGATTACAAGTCGCATCCACATGGGCCCCAATCCTCCCCGAATCGTCATCGATGCGGGCAACGGTGGCGCGGGACTCTTTGCCTGGGAGCTCTTTCATCGTCTGGGGTGTCCGACCTTTCAGCTGAACTGCGACCCGGACACGAATTATCCGCACTACTTCCCCAATCCGTCCAACCTCCAGGCGCGGGAGGCCTTGCGTGCGATGGTGCTGCATCCCTACATCAAGGCAGAGCTTGGCATCGGATACGATGGAGACGGCGACCGCCTGGGCGTTATCGACGAGCGCGGTGAGGATGTCTATTCCGACATGGTGCTGGCTGTGCTCGCGAAGCAACTGCTGGAGCGCAAGCCCGGCGCGACGGTTGTCTTTGACGTAAAGTGCTCCCGTGCGCTTGAGGAAAGCATCGCAGCGGCTGGCGGTGTGCCCGAGATGTATAAGACCGGGCATTCCTACATCAAGGCCCATATGCACGAAATCGGGGCCGATCTGGCCGGCGAGCGCAGCGGTCATCTGTTTATCGGCGGCGAGGACTACTTTGGCTTTGACGACGCGGTATTTGCCTCGGCCAAGCTGGTGGAGTACCTCTCTCATCAAAAAGCGCCCCTCTCCGAAATCATTGCGTCGATGCCGCAGTACGTAACCTCCCCCGAGATAAAGGCTGAGTGTGCAGATGCGGAGAAGTACGGCGTCGTCGAAGCCGTGACCGCTACCTTCAAGCAGCGCTATCCCGGTCGCGTGAACGACATCAACGGAGCCCGGGTGAGCTTTGAGCACGGCTGGGGCCTCGTGCGCGCATCTTCCAACCTGCCCGAGCTCGTACTCATCTTTGAGGCGGATACCGAAGCGCATCTGCGCGAGATATATGCAGAGTTCAGGGATGCCCTGGGCGCCTATCCCGCCGTCGCGACGCTCTGGGATAACGATCCGTATCAAAGCACCGCAGGCGACCTGCGTGAGGTCGATACCGCTGAGTTTGCGGGTGCGCCGGGCGAGGGCGCTGGCGCGGCGGGTGCGGCGGGCGAGGCGGGTGCACCGGGCGCAGCAGTGAAGGGATAAGACGTGGTCAACGAGCCAATGCACGAGACCAGGGTGCCGCGTGAGCGCGCTCTGCTGGTCGGGATTGAGCGGGCCGAAAGCGACTGGCCCCTGGAGCAATCGCTGGCCGAACTTGAGCGTCTGGTGGATACGGCCGGGGCCGACGTGGTCGGCTCGGTCTCTCAGCGCCTGAAGACGCCCAACGCCCGCACCTTTATCGGTAAAGGCAAGGTCAGCGAGGTCGTTATGGCCGCGCACGCCCTTGCCGCCGACGTGGTTGTCTTCGACGACGAGCTGACGCCCACGCAGCAGTCTAATCTGGAGCGAGAACTGGGCTCGCAGAGCAAGGGCGGGCGCGTCGGCATCAAAATCATCGACCGCACAGCGCTTATCCTCGACATCTTTGCCCTGCACGCCACGAGTCGAGAAGGCCGCCTGCAGGTGCGCCTCGCGCAGAATCAGTATCTGCTGCCGCGGCTGCGCGGCATGTGGGCGCACCTGGCCGCCGGGCGGATGGGAGGAGGCGTGGGCTCGCGTTTTGGCGAAGGCGAAAGTCAGCTTGAGGTCGATCGCCGCATGGTGCGCAGGCGCATCGGGCAGATACAGGCCGAGCTGCGTCGGGTGCAGGACGAGCGGGCGACCCAGCGCAAGGCCCGCCTCGCATCGGGTGTCTTTAAGGTGGCGCTGGCCGGTTATACCAACGCCGGCAAATCCAGCCTGCTCAACCGTCTGACCGATGCGGAAACCCTCGTCTACGACAAACTTTTTGCGACCCTCGATTCCACGACCCGACGCCTTGTGCTTCCCGAAGGGCGAGAACTCGTCTTGACCGACACGGTCGGTTTTATCCAAAAATTGCCGACCACCCTGGTCGAGGCGTTTAAATCGACGCTTGACGAGATTACCGGCGCCGACCTCATCCTGCGCGTGACAGACGTCTCCGCCGCACAGCGCGATGCCCAGATGCAGGCGGTTCTGGAGATACTGGAGCATATCGGTGCCCACGATATTCCGCAGCTTGTGATCTACAACAAGGCCGATCTGCTCGATGCCCGGGAGCAGGACGCCCTCAGGGCCCGCTATCCGCAGGCCCTGCTTGTCTCAGCGCGAACAGGAGAGGGGATTGATGCCCTGCTTGCGCGTATCGAGAAAATCGCGAATGCGACAAGTTGCCTGCTCACCGTGCTCATTCCCTTTGCGCAGGGCAATCTGGTGCAACTGGCGCATGAACGGTGCAGCGTGCTCAGCGAGCAGTACACCGACCAGGGTACCCTGTTGCAGATACAGGTGCCGGAATCGCTGGCGGGACGCTTTGAGCCGTATCTGAGGTAGCTTCGAGATTCTGCGTGCCGTCAGCGCAACTCCCGGGGCACTGCGGCCGGGTCGAGCACGGTGGTGCAGGCCGGGCAACGAACCGCCGCCTCGGGAATATCCTGGGTGCAGTAGGGGCAGCTCTTGGTAGCCGGCGCCTCTTCCTTCCTGCGGCTCGAAATTTTGTTGAGCGCCTTCACGAAGAAAAAGACCACGAGCGAGAGAGATAGGAAGTTGATGACAGCGGCGATAAACGAGCCGTAGGTAAGTTGTGCCGCATGATCTCCGCTGCCAATCTGGATCATCAGCTTTGAGAAGTCATAGCCGCCGGTGACGAGCGAGAGAATGGGCGTGATGATGTCGGTGACCAGGGAATTGATGATTGCGGTGAACGCGGCGCCCATGATGACCGCGACTGCGAGGTCCATGACATTGCCGCGCGAGACGAAGTCCCGGAACTCCCTCATGATCTTCACGGTGTCCTCCTCATGCACAAATGTCTCCATAATCGCCCATTATAGAGGATTGTCGATTGCGATGAGGCCGGTCTGCGAGATGCCGTATGCAGGCGCGTTGAGAAGGGGCGCCGATACGGCGCGGAGCAGGGCGGACGAGGCTGACGCGGCGCGGAGCAGGGCGGACAAGGCTGACGCGGCGCGCGGGCAGGGTGTTGCCAGAGCTGGCGCGCCGGCGCGGGCAAGGCTGACGCAGCGCGCGGAGCAGGGCGGACAAGGCTGACGCGTCGGCGCGGGCAAGGCTGATGTGGCGCGCGGGCAGGGTGCCTCCCTAGAGGGCGCGGAGCAGGGCGATGACCTTGCCGAGGATGGTAACGTCCCGCACATAGATGGGCTCCATGGTTGGGTTTTCCGGCTGTAGACGAATGCGGTCGGCCTCCCGATAGAAGGTCTTTACCGTGGCCTCGTCGTCGATCAGGGCGACGACAATCTCTCCATTATTGGGCGAAGCCTGCTCCTTGACCACGACATAGTCGCCGTCGAGAATGCCCGCCTCAATCATCGAATCCCCTCTGACCGTGAGCATGAACGAACTTGAGTCGCCGACAATCTGAGCTGGCAGAGCCATGGTTTCTGCAACATTCTGCTCGGCGAGGATGGGTTCGCCGGCTGCGACCTGACCGACCAGCGGCAGCATGACGATATTGCGCAGAGGATCGGAGGCGCTGCTTGCCGGGTCGCTTGCCTCCTGCCCCACGATAGCCAGGCCACGTGCCGTGTCGGCATCGCGCTTGATAAAGCCCTTGGCCTCAAGCGAATTCAGGTGCGAATGCACGGTTGAGGAAGATGACAGGCCGACCGCCTCGCCAATCTGACGAACGCTGGGCGGGTAGCCGTTGTGTGCGGTGAACTCGGCCAGGAAGTCCAGGATAGCCTGTTGTCGTCCGGACAGGTCGTCGCGCTGTTCCATAGCGTGCTCCATTCTTCAAGGTCTGCGAAGGTCAGTATACGGCATGTTTTAAAAAAAATCAAACAAATGTTCGACAAGCCCTTGCATCGAACGAACGTTCGATATATCCTATAAACAAACAGATGTTCGGACAGGAATCGGTGAGGAGGAGACATGCGGGACGAGATCAAAACAGGCAGCACGGACGGGATCATGTTAGAGGGCATGAGTGTGAGACAGAAGGCCGCAGCGTCCCTGCTGGCCGGCGGCATTGCGGTAGTGCTGAGCATCATACCGTATATCCTGTAGACCCCAGAGCAAAACGCCTTGCTCCACAAGATATGGTGTGATACCCTCATAGTGGTGGAAGGAAATGAGGGTACTATGCGCTGTGCGTCTTGCGGGCACCTTGAATCAAAAGTCGTTGACTCGCGTCCCTCGGACGATGGGTCCTCTATTCGCAGACGCAGGGAGTGCCTTTTCTGCGGAGCGCGATTTACAACCTATGAGCGTCAAAATGAGCGGCCGCTTATCGTCATCAAGAATGACCGGAGCTCAGAGCCCTTCGACCGGGAAAAGTTGATGCGCGGTCTGTTGACCGCCGCAACGAAGCGCGAGATTCCTGCCAGAGAGCTGGAGGCCCTGCTTGACGACGTGGAGGCGGAGATACGCAACACGATGAAAAATGAGGTTCGCTCCAAGGCTTTGGGCGAGATGGTGCTTGAACGCTTGCGGTCGGTTGACGATGTCGCCTATATTCGCTTCGCGTCGGTCTACAAGGATTTCAAGGACGTTGAGGAGTTCCAGGCTGCGCTGAAGGGGATGGGCTAGTCGTGTCTTTTGCAGTAACGCTTCAGGTCGAGCGGCTCGATAAGGGGTTGCCTCTGCCTGCATACGCGTATCCGGGCGACGCCGGACTCGATCTGTGTGCCGCCCAGGACTGCGTTATCGAGCCGCTCGACCGGGTGGTGATTCCGACGGGCCTGCGGGTCGCTGTCCCAGACGGCCATGCCGGTTTTGTGCAACCTCGGAGCGGATTGGCCGCCCGGGTGGGGCTTTCGCTGGTTAACACGCCCGGCCTGATAGACAGCCAGTATCGCGGCGAGATTGCCCTTATCGCCATCAATCTTGATTCCGAAACGCCGATTGAGATCAGGCGGGGCGACCGCGTTGCGCAGTTGGTGATAGTGCCCGTGCCAACGGTGCACATTGAGGAGCGTGACGCGCTGGAGGAGACCAGCCGCGCAAGCCGTGGTTTTGGGAGCAGCGGCGTGAGCAGCACCGGAAGTGCGCCCACGACGACCACATCCGCTGCGCCCGGCGACGCGCCCACACCGCCCGCGCACGGTGACGCACACGGCGACGCGCCCACACCCGCTGCGCCCGGCGACGCGCACGGCGCCGCGCCCACACTGCCCACATCCGCTGCGCCCGGCGACACGCCCACACCGCCTGTGCACGGCGCCACCTGAAGCCCCTCGACTCTTTAAGGAGACGCATGGATTGGAGCGCTTTTTTCAGAAGCACAGTCGAGCCTGTTTTGGCCTATCAGCCGGGGCTTCGTGAGGAGCAGATTCGCGAGATTGCCCAGACCGACGCGATCTACAAGCTCTCCTCAAACGAAAGTCCGCTGCCGCCCTTCCCCTCGGCACTGGCTGCCATGTCAGAGCAACTCCTTACGCTCAATGAATATCCGGACGGTTCCGCGCACGAACTGACCCAGCTTCTCGCCTGGCACTACGAGGTCGCACCTGAGCAGATCATGCTCGGCAACGGCTCGAATGAGCTTCTCGACCTGATTGCTGAGACCTGTTTGCAGGCAGGTGACAACGTTGTCTTCGGCTGGCCGTCTTTTGTCGTCTACCAATCCGCAGCGATGCTCGGCGGAGCTGAATTCAGGCAGATTCCGCTTTGTCCAGACGGAGCCTACGACCTCGACGCGCTGCTTGCGGCTATCGATGCGCACACGAAGATTGTCTTTATCTGCACACCGAACAATCCGACCGGCAACGTTGTGAGCCATGCCGGGCTCGAACGCTTCTTAGACGCGGTACCGGCGCATGTCCTGGTGGTCATAGACGCCGCCTACGAGGAATTCATCGACGAGGAAGAAGCGCCTGATGCCGCAAAGCCGCTGGTGTATTTTGATGGCCAACGCCCCTATGTCGTCCTCAAGACCTTCTCCAAGATGTACGCGTTGGCCGGCATTCGCTGTGGCTTTGGTCTTGCCCCGGCCATTCTTGTCGAGATGGTGCACAAGGTGCGCGAGCCCTTTAACGTGAACACGATTGCCCAGGCGGCCGCACGTGCCAGCCTGGAAGACGTCGCTGAGCGTGCGTATCGTCGTGCCCTGAACACAAAGGGGCGCTCGCGCCTGCAGTCCTGTTTTGCGGCTTTGGGCCTGAAGTACCATCCCTCCCAGGCCAATTTTGTCTGGGTTGAGGTTCCGGATGCGACGGCAACCTTTGACGAGCTGCTCAGACGCGGCATCATTGTGAGGCCCTTTGCGGGGGCAAACGGTCTGCGGGTCACGGTTGGAGATGCGGCAGGCGTCTCGGCGACCATCGCTGCCTTTGAGGATATCTTTGGGCAGGGGCGCGGATGAGCGTGGCCTCCAGGACAACATCGGAGCACAACAGGCCCTTCGCTTCAATCCTCATCATCGGCGTCGGCCTGATTGGCGGCTCCATTGCGGCGGCCTGCAAGGCTTTGCCCGAAGGGCAACGGCCCTACATCAGAGGCATCGACATCGATTCGCGCGCGGTCAAGACAGCTGTGGAGCAGGCCTTCCTCGATGAGGGAGCGATTCCTTCTGACGCGCGAACAGACAGCTGGCTGAGCACCACCGCAGACGACCTCATCGTGCTGGCTACTCCGGCCCGCGAGGCGAAAGCCTGGTTCGAACGCATCGAGGGCGCCGGGCATCGAGGCGTTCTGACCGACGTCGCCTCCACCAAGGCCGCGCTCACCGCACTGGCAGACGGCATCCTTTCCTGCCCGCAACGCTATATTCCCGGGCATCCGATGGCGGGCAGCGAGGTCAATGGCATCGAGGGAGCGCGTGCGACGCTGTTCCAAAACGCGCACTGGATACTCTGTCCCGACGCACACAGCGAGCCGGCCGCCTTTACCCGTCTGCACGAGCTGATTACCTCGCTTGGCGCCCGCGGCATCAGTCTGCCACGCGAGGAGCACGACGACGCGATGGCCATCGTCAGCCATGTGCCGCATATGGTCGCGAGCGCCCTGGTGCAGCTTGCGGGCACGCATGCAGTTGAGCGGCAGGAAATCTTTAGACTGGCGGCCGGTGGCTTTAAGGACACGACGCGCATCGCCGCAGGTTCGCCTGAACTGTGGAGCGGTATCGCGCTGGATAATCGCGAGGCGCTCGCGCGCGGTCTGGCCGAGGTGGGCCGCATCATCAAGGGCTTTGAGCAGGCGCTTGCGCAGGGCGACTCCCGCGGTCTGACCGCGCTGCTCGCCGAGGCAGCCCGCCTGCGCCGCTCGATTCCCGCGACCTGGGTACCCGACTCAGACCGTCTCGTTGAGGTGCGCATTCCGATGGCCAACCGTGCTGGCGTTATCGCGCAGGTCACGGGTTTCGCGGGCAAGGCGGGCTGCAACATCCAGTCCATCGACATCGACCACATTAACGAGGCGACCGCCATCCTCGAATTGATTTTGACCGACGAGGGCGATCTTGGCAGCTTTACGAGTCAGCTTATCGGCGACGGCTTCGATGTCTCGCTTCGCCCGCTGGCCCCCGCAGGCTCATGAGCACCGCTTCGCCCGCTGGCTCCCGCGAGCCTCTGAGCACCGCTTCGCCCGCTGGCCCCCGCGAGCCTCTGGGCACCGCTTCGCCGCGCTACGGCCCAGCGCCGCTGCGCGGTCGTCTGCGCGTGCCTTCCGACAAGTCGCTTTCGCACCGCGTCGTGCTCTTTGCCGCGATGTCCGAGGGCGTCTCGCGAATCAGCGGCCTGCTCGACTCCCTTGATGTCCGTTCGTCGCTTGACGCCGTTGCGGCCCTGGGAGCTACGGTTGAGATGCAAAGGGATACAACCGGGCCCGGCGACAGCACAACCGGGCGCGGCGACCCCACAACCGGGCCCGGCGATAGCACAACCGGGTGCAGCGACCCCACAACCGGGCCCGGCGACAGCACAACGGGCCTGTGCGGCACGATACGCGGCTTTGGTCCTGACGGCCCTCGCCAGCGCCATCCGGGTACCGCTTCTCCCTTCTTCACCCTCGATTGCGGCAACTCCGGCACGACCTCCCGCCTGCTGCTCGGCCTGCTCGCCGGCTATGACCTCACGGCGCTGCTCACCGGAGACGCTTCGCTCTCTCGTCGTCCCATGAACCGCGTAACCCTGCCGCTTCTGACGATGGGCGCACGCTTTGAGGCATCGCATGACACGCGCACGGTCTGCACGACCGAAAACTTTGACAGTCTGCCGCTCGTCGTCTATGGGAGCTCGAGCCTGAAGGCCATCGAGTATCGCTCACCGGTCGCTTCCGCGCAGGTAAAAAGCGCCGTCCTGCTCGCCGGCCTGCATGCTACGGGCACGACCAGCGTCCTTGAGCCGAGCAAGAGCCGCGATCATACCGAACTGCTTCTACCGGCCTTTGGCGTCGATGTTCAGGTTGACGGTCTGAGGGTCAGCATCAGAGGCGGCCAGCGTCCCACGGCGCCGCGCGATGTGCTCATTTTGCCCGGCGACCCCTCTTCGGCGGCATTTTTCCTCGTGGGAGCTGCGCTCGTCCCGCAAAGCGACGTCACGATATGCGACATGCTGCTTAATCCCACCCGGACGGGCTTTCTTGCGGTTATGCAGCGCATGGGGGCCGACGTCTGTGTCGAGCCACGCACCGCGGCATCCCTTGGTGCCGAGCTCGTCGGGGATGTGACGGTGCGCTATCGTCCCGTTTTGAAGGCGACGAGGGTTGCTGCCGCGGAAGTGCCAAGTCTGATTGACGAACTCCCCATCCTCGCGCTTCTGGCCACCGGGGCCGAGGGCACAACGGTTTTTGAGTCTGTGGGAGAGTTGCGCGTCAAGGAAAGCGACCGGCTCGCCGCCATTGAGGAGGGCCTGCGTATCCTTGGTTGCGAGGCATACAGTGAGGGCGATACGCTTTTCGTCACAGGACGGGGCACGGCGAAGGCGCCCGGCGGGACTGCCGCCGCACACACCACCCTGCTGCGCACCTACGGCGACCATCGTCTGGCCATGACCTGGACGATGGCCAACCACGTTTTGGGCCGAGACCATCCTCTCGACGACCCGGCGTGCAGGGCAGTGAGCTACCCCGACTTTCTCGACGACCTCAAAACCCTCCTGGCATAGACACCTCTGACTCCGACACCTCGTGCAAGCAGCTTCGCTGTCGAAGGCCCCCAGCCGCCGCCGCTCCTGCCAGCGCTCAAACGATTTACGGCGCATGACGGCTCCTGTCGGGCGGGGCGGCTCCTGTCGGGCATGACGGCTCCTGTCGGGCGGGACGGCTCCTGTCGGGCGTATGACGCTTCTGGTATGATTCCCCTGTTGGCGTGCTGGGCCTCACAGGGCCGCGGATGCGAGAGGTAGGGTAATGGAAGCGCTCCTGCAACATGACCTCGTTCAGGTTGCCCGTGATCAGGGCATATCCGTAGAGAACCTCCTTGGCTTCGACCTGCCGCTGCATGCTCCTGCGGGCTATACGGCCTGGGCGCTCATAGACCTGATCATCGCCCTGTTCTGCGTGGTGCTCCTTGCAATCTGTCTTGTCACCTATAGGTCTCGGAGACGCGATGAGCACGTGGTGACGCAGGGGGGCGCGAAACAGACCGATACGTCCACGAGGCAAGGCGACGCCTCCCCTACACCAAGCGGCAATCCTTCAAAGCAGAGTGTTGAGATTCACATCACCAGGGCCAAGCGCACGAGAGATAAGGAAGCCGCGGAAGCCGAGGTGGCCACGGAAGCCGCGGAGGCCGCAGAAGCCGAGGTGGCCAGGCGACATGGGGCAAAGGCCGCTCGGCAACTGATCTTCCGCAACATCAGCATCGTCCTGGCCGCGCTTTCCGTCATCCTCTTTCTATGTACGGAGCGCCTCGGCCACCCTGTGGTCTTTCTCGACAAATGGGCGCTTGCGCAAGGTATCATCGCAGTTTTGCTCATCATCACCAGCGGCTTTGCGATCAGCCGCGAGCGCAGATGGACCGTCTGAGCGCCGCTTCCCTCAAAGTTTTGCGTACCCGCCCCACCACTCCGCCCCACCGCACCACACCCCACCCCACCGCACCACACCCCGCCCCATCGCCCCACCGCACCACACCCCATCGCCCCACACCCCGCCCCACCACTCCGCTTGTCAGCCGTGCGCCTTCTCCCACTCCTCGATGAGCCACCGTTCATAGGCACTTTGCACAGACGGCCGCTCCCGTGCAGGCACCGTGCCATTCGCGTTATAGCGAGAGGGCTTCACCTGGGCATAGTGCTCGGAATCCTCAAAGGCCGAGGTGTCGAACAGCTCGTTTTGTATCCGCCACCAGACCGCCCTGACCAGCAGCTTCAGATGTTCAAGCTCCTCGTCGCTGGTTCTAAAGAGCAGGGGCTCATACAGCTGATAGCCAAGTTCCCGCATCGGCTCCACATATAGATCCGCGCTGTATTCAAGGCGCCAGCCGCGGTATTCCTCGGAGGTCTCAATCAGCAGCCGATAGAACTGCAATTGCCTGATGTAGCCAAGCGAAGGCGCGTCTGGCTTTTTGACGGCGGTCTTGTAGTCAAAAATTCTGACCGTCTGCGCCGCTGTGTCCAAGACCAGCAGGTCACAGGCACCGACAAGCGGGATGTCGTCCAGGTTGGCCTCAATCCACCCCTCGACCACCGGCTGCCCTTCCAGCCAGCCATCAAGGCGCGGAATGAATGTTTCCACGATGCCACTGAGCCGCTGCTGCATGTGGGCAAGCTCCGTGTCCTCAAAGTCCAGATGTGCAATATGCTCGCGACAGGCCTGCACCACGGAGGCCAGAGAGGAATCGTTGGCGAGTACAACGCGGGTCACATAGTCCTCCAAAAAGCGATGCACCGCGTCTCCAAACTCCAGAAAGGGACTTGGCTCTCCGGGCAGGCGCAGGATATGCGTCGCGATGAACTCCCTGCTGTTCTCGCAACCCTGCCGATAGTCCACAAAGGCGTTCAGTCGAGACGCCGACATCCGCAGGTTTTCTATATCGGGCCGAGCCAAAGCCTGCAACTCCGCGGTGTCGAGCCGATAGCAATCCTCCCAGCTCTGTGCCGCCTGCAGGGCGATGTCCTCAAGCGGGGGCTTTTCCTCAATCTCAACAACGGTGTCGAGCAGTTCGCGCACCGTATCACCCTCCCCGCGCACAAGTTCAAGCTCATAGCGGGCCCGCGTGAGCGCCACAAAGAGCAGTCTTCGGGCATCGTCCTCGTCCCGCTCGGGGCCAAACAGCAGGTTGCGCGTCAGATAGCCGCCGCTTTCGCGAGAGGAATGCCAGCTTCTGTCGTCGGTATCAAGCAGGTAGACGAGGTCGAACTCCAGCCCCTTGGAGCTGTGGGCGGTTGTGAGCGTAATGGCGCCGGTGCGTCTGACAGGCAGTGAGACGTCAATCTTTACGCCGAGACGGTCGGCTTCCTCAAAACAATCGATGATATGGGCAAGTCGCATCGGAGGGGCGGAAAGGCCGCGGTCAGCTCCTCCCAGCTCGCCTTCGACAAAACGCAGCAGGGCATCAAGACCGTAGTTGAACTCGATGAGCGTGAGAGGGTCATTCGCCTCATGTTCCTGGTAAAAGGCGACGAGGGGCTGGGCAGCGAGATGAAGAACATGGCGCACCGGTTGACTGGCCGCTGCGGCGATAAGCTCAAGCAGCCAGCCATGTAACCTGCGCAGTCGGGGGTTGTCACTGGTTCCGAGCGCCTCAAACCATGCTCTGCTCAGGCCTTTGCGCTTTGCCTCAAAGGCAAAACCGAGGTAATCCGCGGGCGCAAGCTCCAACTCCCTGCAAACCAGAAGCTGCGGGAGACGTGCCTCGGCGTATCCGGGCCGTGCCTGCGCAAAGCGCGCAATGAAGTTCAACAGGACCAGCAGGGTCTGCAGGGAGGCAATCTGCGAGACCGTCGTCGTATACGTGTAGGTAAACGCGATGCCGAGGCGCTTGAGAGCGGGGATGAGCCTTCTGAGCGGCTCGTGCCTGGGGGCAATGACCGCGATTTCCTCGCCGGGGTGGGTGCTCATTGCGATAAAGCCGGCCTCGATGCGCGCCTGTATCCTGTTCGCCACCTCGTGATACTGCACCTCTCTGGACGGATAGCAGTGGATGGTGCCGTCCCAGGGCGTTTCTTCGCGCTGGACGGCCTGCAGCTTCTTTTCGCCTGCGCTTGCCGAGGAGCGCAGTTCTATCTGCTGGGCGACCTTCTGACCCAGATCGACCAGTGAGGGCCTTGATCGATAATTCTTCTTCAGGACGATGCGCCGTACCGTGTCGTAGCGGTCCTCAAACTGTTTGATGTAGCTGACGCTTGCGCCCTGGAAGCGCATGATGGCCTGGTCGTCATCGCCGACGACCAGAAGATTGGGACGGGCCGTGCCTTCGCAGAGCAGGTCGATAAGGCGCATCTGGGCGCCGTTCGTGTCCTGAAACTCGTCCACCTGGAGATAGCGGTACTGATCCTGGAGGCGGTACTTCAGCTCCGCTGAGTGCTCGATGGCCCAGGTGGCGTCAAGAATCATGTCGTCGTAATCGTACAGCCCGCGTTCTGTGAGCTGCTGCTGGTACGCTTCGTAAAGCGCGATGGCAGAAAACGCCTTCTTGCAAATCCGCTCATCCGCAAAGTAGCGCAGCTTCGTGCTGTCTCGCGGAAAAAGGCGATCGCGCAACTCCTGGAAGCCTTTGGTGTTTTTCCCCTCCGAATCAATCAGCTCGGTGCGCTCAAACAGCTGCGCCAGGTACTGTGCGTAGGGCAGGTAGATACCGGGCGTGTCAAGGACGGGCCGCGTCAGCTCTGCGGGAGCGATCTGGGGCGCATGGGCAATCAGGCTCTGGAGTTTGGGCAGAATGTGGGCCTTGTCCTTTGAGGTGCCGCCTTCGACCAGGGCAAAGAGCTCGGTTTTCTGCGTGAGAAACACCATGTAGTCAAGATTTTGCTGCATGATGGCCCGGAACTGTTCGGGCGCAAGCCCCGAACGCTTGAAGGCGGCGATGAAGCTCTGCATATGCCTGAGGCCGACGTGAACACCCTGATAGGGGTTTGCGTACAGCGGATCGTCAACGGGCAGTTCCCTGAGAAGGCGGTCTATGAGTTGAGCGGATTGCAGGCTGGTGATTGGGGTGGCAAATGCGCTGCGGGAGAAGTACTCGGGGTATCGTGCCCGAATGCCTGCAGCAAAGCTGTGGAAGGTCGAGACGGTGATGCCGTAGGCCTCGCTTCCCATGAAGGCGACGAGACGGCGAATCATGGCCCGGGCACCGGCATCGGTGTAGGTCAGGCACAGCAGGTTGCGCGGGGCGATGTCGCGCTCGCGCAGGATGTTGACCGCACGCAGGCTCAACAACTGCGTCTTGCCGGTGCCCGGGCCCGCGATGACGAGCACCGGCCCGTCAAGGGCAGAGATGGCCTGCTGCTGCTCCTCGTTGGGCCGTGGCTCCGGCTGCTCCTCGTTGGGCCGTGGCCCCGGCTGCTCGCGCCCTGCGCTCCCCACGTGTTCTCAGATCACATTCTCATGGCGGGCGATGATGTCGTTTTGCAGGTTCTCGCCCAGCTCGACAAAATAGGCGGAGTACCCGGCGATGCGCACCACGAGGTCTCGATACTCCGAGGGACTCTCCTGGGCCTTGCGCAGGGTGTCCGTGTCCACGATGTTGTACTGAACCTCCATGCCGCCCTGATCAAAGTAGGTCTTTGTCAGGTCGCGCAACTTTGCGGCGCCCTGCTCGCTTCTCAGTGCAGAGGGATGCATCCGCAGGTTCAGGGCGATACCTCCCAGGTAGTGATGATGGTCAAAGCAGCAGGTTGAATGGAAGACGGCCGTGGGTCCGTTCACATCGCGACTCTGGGCCGGCGACATGGCATCGGCAATGGGCTGGCCGGCATGCCGCCCGTCCGGCGTCGCCCAGGTGCTGTACCCCTGGTGTACGTGATCCGAGGCGCCGTAGAGCCCTGAGGTATAGCGGCCGCCCCGCACATTGGTGCACTCCTGGCAGATTCGGTAGTACATATCAACACACCACCGCAGCTCCTCGTCCACATAGGGGTCGGCGTTGCCATAGTGCGGCACTTCGTTCACGATGCGCTGGCGCAGGTCCTCAAAGCCCTCCCAGTTTGCAAGTACGGCGTCGAGCAGCTCACGCGCAGAGACGAGCTTCTTGTCAAAGACCAGGTATTTAATCGTCGAAAGACTGTCTGCCAGGGTGGCAAAGCCGGTCGCCGTGCCGCCCCAGCCGTTGTAGGTGCAGCCGCCGTGCGCGGCGTCTTTGCCCTGCTCCATACAGCCTTCCATCGAGATGGAAAGCGGCGCCTCGGTGGTCGTATAGCGCCCCACGTAATCGGCGTAGTTATTGATGGACAGGAAGAGCTTCATGATATGGCGGCCCATGCGCTCCACCGCCTCGCGCACCTCCTCTATGGAATTCATCTCATAGAGGTAGCCGGTCTGGATGGAGGCCTGCTCGCCATTGAGCGGGTTGATGCCGTTGTTGATGGCCATGTCGAATATCTTGCCCCAGTGCACGGAGGCGTGTGGGGGGAACAGCCCGTTGGGAGCGGGAAAGTCGTTGCCACAGCCAACGATTTCCTGGCAGCCGATGATGCCATAGTCACGTGCGTCTTCGAGCGTAAAGCCGCGCTCGGCCATGAGGGAGGGGATAATGACCTCGTCGTTTTGATAAAGCGGCAGGCCACCGACCAGGCGTGAGGTCTGAATGGCGCAGTCCCAGAGCGCGTCGGGGGTCTGTGCGTTGGTGCGAAGGGAGATGGTGGGGTCGTGCAGCTGCAGGCGCCCGACCGTCTCCAGAACCATGAAGGTCACCGGGTTGGTGGCGTCCTCGCCGGTCTTTGGGTCCACGCCGCCGACGGTCGTATGCTGGTAGGTGTTGCCGATGCCGGTCGTATCCACGAGCTTGCCCGGCCCGGCTCCGTAAAAGCAGTTGGCCTTGATAAAAAAGGCGTCGACCAGCTCCTGGGCCTCATCAAGCGTGATGGTGCCCGCCGCAAGGTCGCGCTCCAGAAACGGCCAGGTGTATTGGTCGATGCGCCCCAGGGCAGGCGAGGGGATGTTCGCGTCGATGTTCATGAAGACCTGGTAAAACATGGTGCCCTGCAAGGCCTCCCAGAAGGTGCGCGCCGGATTCTCGGCGAGCCACTCCATGCTGGCGGCCATCTTCTCCAGTTCGGCTCGGCGCACGGGGTCTTGCTCCGCCTCGGCTTTCGCCGCGCAGGCGGCGGCGTAGCGACTGACAAGGCGTATCGCCGCGTCGCAGGCGATGACCGCGGACTTGTAGAACATATAGCGGTCGATGTCCTCGCCCATGAGGTTGCCGTAGTGCGCCTCGATCCACGCCTGGGCCTCGTCGCGAATGGCCCGGTAGCCGGTGTTGATGATTTTTGGATAGCCGGCCACCAGATGTCCGGCAGGTAGGCACAAAAGCCCCATGCCTCCTGGCCCGTAGCTTGAGACGTCCAGCCGCGCGAGCTCCTCATACTCGTCGGGCTTCCAGGCATCGGCCGCGCCGCCGATGCGATGGGTATCCCAGAATGCGACCACCGACTTCATGTCCTCAAAGTCTTTGGGCGCGATAACCTGCCGTACTTCCTCGTCGGGCGGGTTGTGGTACAGCCCGTCCTCTTCGAGGGTCCACTCGCCGCTTTCTATCGGGCCGAGTATCCAGTCCGAAATGCCCCACTCCGGAAAGCCGGGGCTGGAGAAGATGTGCGGCCCCTTGTTGCCGACGATGAGCTCCTCCTCACCGA
The DNA here is from genome assembly GCA_031277035.1 of Coriobacteriales bacterium. Taxonomy (GTDB): domain Bacteria; phylum Actinomycetota; class Coriobacteriia; order Coriobacteriales; family UBA8131; genus JAIRXA01. The sequence continues at coordinate 43,845 of JAISLY010000004.1, forward strand.
TGAGCACGGTCATCTGCGAGCAGAGCTCGTAGAGGGCCAGGGGCTTTTTGATAATGGGGACAACGTTTTCGTATTTTTTGTACGCCGCGGTGATGATGTTGGAGCGCTCGGCGTCGCAGTGCAGTACGCGGTCGCGAACCTGTTGGCGGAGCCTTTGGATGCGGTCGGTGGCCGGTCTGAATTCGTACATGCCATCCTCCTGTCGTTGTGCTGCGGACGGTGCGGTGGGGCTCGGGTGGTGCTCGGGCGGTTCCGTGTGGGCGGTGCGGGCGGGCGGTTCTCGTGCAGGTGGTGCTCGGGTGGTGCGAGCGGTGCGGGTGGTGCTCGGGCGGTGCTCGTGCAGGTGGTGCGGCGGTGCGGGGTGTGGCGCTTCCTCAGGCTCCGCTCACAGCCCCGATTTCCGATCCTTCTCTCGACTGCGTTTCACCTTGCGGGCGCTGATGACCCAGATTGTGGCGATTGCGCCGAGAAGCGCGCCGAGGGTATCGGTCAGCCAGTCAAGTGGGTCGGGATGGCGCCCCACGACGAAGCTCTGGTGAAACTCGTCGCTTGCTCCATACAGTGAGGCTATGAGCAGCGCGATGAGCGCTGTGAGCCATAAGGCCCGTCGGGGCCCGTTTGCGGCAATGGTCAACAGTACCGCGAAGATCAGGTATTCGCCAAAGTGGGCGAGGTAGTTCAGGAAGCCCGGATGCGAAGGGAAGCCTTCCGAGGGGATGGCGGAAACGCAGAAGATGAGAATGGCCCAGATACAGGCCCCGACAGCGGCAAGTATTCGCAGCGTGTTGCGGGAGGTCTGTCTCAGACCGCTGGATGAGGGTACAGGCATAGCCGCGCTCCTGGAACGTGAAGGCGATGTCCGATGGTCAACAGTGAACACGGGCATCGGTGTATCGGCGTGCTTGTCAAGCGCCGACGGAAACCAAGCCATCCAAGTATAGCGCTTTATTCCAAGGTCTGGTAGGATGAGCCGACTGTCGGGACGTGGCTCAGCTTGGTAGAGCGCTCGGTTCGGGACCGAGAGGTCGCTGGTTCAAATCCAGTCGTCCCGACCATCACAGGACAGACGCCCCGCGGGGCGTCTGTCCTGTGATGTATGCGAAGCATGGAGTTGAGCCAGCCTGCTGGGTCTTAAAGTGGTCGAATTCGACCACTTTAAGACCCAGGCTGCTGGGGCTTGCGTCAGGAAGTGCGGCTCGCCCCGTTCTGCCGAGCGATTGTGGCGATGATTTCGTCGAGGGTGCGAGTGGTCTCTGGCGCAAAGGGGATGTAGGGCCACACGTGACACATGCCCTCGCCAACGTGGGTACCGACGGCTACCCCGGCGTCGTTGAGACGGGCGGCAAAGCCCTCCATAAGGGGGTAGAAAAGCTCTTCGGAGCCGTAATATATCTCTGTGGGCGGAAAGCCTGTGTAGTCCTGCTCCAGGGGCGTGGCAAAGAAGTCATCCCGTTCCGGACGCCGGGACATGAGCCGCTGCATCACATCGAGCAGCGAGGGGGACAACGTGATGTCGCCTGGCCCCAGCGCGTCCATCTGGGCGCGCAACGCGGGATCGTTTATGACGACCTGTGCGGGAGAGAGCAGGATGAGCTGGTGAGGAACGCCAAGCTCAGGCTCATGGCGCAGGACGCTGAGCGTTACGGTGAGCGCCAGGCTGGCACCTGCAGAATCGCCCAGGATGGTGATGGCATCATGCCCGTATCGCGCACAAAGCTGCCGGTAGACTTCAAGCACCATGTCGCTCGCCTCGTAAATGCTTGCCTGCGGCAACAGGGGATAGGCGGGAAGGGCAAGGTATGCGCCGCAGCGTCGCACAATCTTGTCCGCAACCATCCAGTGGGCAAAGAGCGCCTCAAAAATAAGACCTCCTCCATGCAAAAAGAGCACGACCGGAGCGCCTGGCTGCCAACCCGCACGCGGTTCGATGCTGGGGCAGGGGCGCCTTGCAACAATGCGCCGCGTGACGCGATGCCGGAGGGCAATGAACAAGGGCACATCCGGCGGTCGTCGCCTGGCATGTCGCTCAAGCCATCGGCGTAAGCGCAACTCGTCGAGGGAGAAGACTCTGAGAAGACCCAGATGCTTGACGAGGGTCGTTGCGATGCGATAGATGACGCTGAACTTCTCGCCGCCGGTCTGCGCGGTGCGGAGTTGCTCGGCCTCGGGCGTATCGCCGCGGGCATGCGCGCCGCGGGCATGCGCGGAGCGGGCATGCGCGGAGCTGACACCTTTGGACTCAGCGCTCGGGGAGTTTGCAGAAGCGGCATTCGGGGGATTGGCATCCATGATCTTCTCTGTCCCTTGTGTGCATTCGGAGCATTCCGAACCCAACCTGGATACGACGTTCCCGCGCCTTTTTCAGATAGAGGGATTGTAGCCTCTGGTCTGTCAGAGCGGCTCAGACAGTTGACATTTCGATGCTTTTTGAAAAGGTTTCTGAAAAGAACGCGTCCGGCAGCAGGCGCAGCTCCCCTGAAAACCAGACGCGCCCGCAAAGCGGGCATACGACGCCAGCCTCAGCCAAGGCCAAACAGCTGCATGCCCAGCAGAAGGACGGTTAAAACGACTACGACACAGACGGTCGTCCAGCTGAGCGCGTTGGCCACCCGTCCGTTTTTGTACTCGCCCATGACGCGACGGTTATTGATGATGCGTATGAGGAACACGAGCAGCACGGGCAACAGGATGCCGTTGACAAACTGCGCGGCGAGCATGACGCCCATCAGGTCGACGCCGGGAATGAGCACGACGATGCAGGCCAAAACGATGAGCACCGTGAAGATTGCCTTGAAGATTGGCGCCTCGGCCCAGCTGCGGTCAAGGCCGCGCTCCCAGCCAAATGCCTCGCAGATGGCATAGGCCGTGGTCAGCGGCACCACGCAGGCGGCCAGAAACGACGCTCCCACAAAGCCCGCGCCGAACAGCTGTTGCGCGTAGGGCCCGACGATAGGCGTCAGCGCCTCGGCGGCGCTTCGGGCGTCGGTGACCTCGATACCCTGCGAATACAGCACCGTGCCGGTTGTGATGATGATGAACCAGACCACGAGGCAGGCGACAATCGCGCCGCTGAAAACATCGATACGCTGGGAGATGAGCTTGCGGATGTGCACGCCCTTCTCCACAACATTGCTCTGTCCGAAAAAAATCATCCACGGAGCGATGGTCGTGCCAATCAGGGCGATGATGAGCGCGAAGAAGCCCCTGTCCCAGACAAAATGCGGCACCACGGTGTTTACGGCGACCGCGCCCCAGTCGGGCTTGGAGATAAAGGCCGCCACCACATAGGTGAGAAAGAGCAGCGAGATGAGCATCAGAACTTTTTCGGTGCGTCGGTATGAGCCGCCGACGATGAGCGCCCAGACCGCAAGGCCCGCGACGGGCACGCTGATGTATTTGCTTACGCCGAAGAGCTCCATGCCGGCCGCAATGCCTGCGAACTCGCTTAATGTCGTGCCGGTGTTGGCGAGAAGCAGCGCTGCCATTGCGAAGGCGGTGAGGCGGATGCCAAAATTTTCGCGGATGAGCGCGGAGAAGCCCTTGCCCGTTTTGGCCCCTATGCGTGCGGCGGCTTCCTGCACGACCATCAAAAAGACCATCGCGACCGGGATGGTCCAAAGCGCCGCATAGCCAAAGGAGGCACCGGCGACGGAGAAGGTTGAGATGCCGCCCGCGTCGTTGCCCGCGAGTTCCGCGATGATGCCGGGCCCCAGAGCGGCGAGCAGAAGCCAGAGGCGGGATCGGCGGCGGGGCGTTGGGGTGGCGGGTGTGGTGGCGGGGGTGGTGGCGGGGGTGGCAGTGCCCGGCACGGCGGCGGTGGGCGCTGTCTGCGGTGTGGCGGTGCCGGGCGCTGCGGTCTGCTCGACGGGCGCGCGTGCGCTGTGCTTCGGTCGCGTCATCCAAACGCTCCTCAGGCAACAGCAATCGGAGTCAGCAGCCAGGCGAGTCCAAGCTGGATGGCAAGCGCGAGCAGCATGGCGAACAGGGTGACGCCCGTGTTGGAAAGATCGCGGTCCCGGTCAAGGCGTCGGCGGCCATAGACATTGACGAGCACGGAGGCCGCAAACAGCACAAAGGCAACGACCGCCGTGGGCAAAAAAGCCCCCTGCAGCGCATGGCTGCCGTAGATGCGAATCGCCTCGCCATCCCATTGGGCGGGCGCGATGTTCAGCCCGCCCCCGTGCAGCGCACCGCTGAGCGCCCAGAAGAACAGGCCGACCACGGCGGTCGTTGCCAGCGCGAGCGCCAGATTTCGCCCAAAGACGCGGAGCAGTTCACGCGGGGCTTTGCGGCTTTCGTGGTCAAGCAGGTCGTTGATGGCGATTGCGACCACGTTGTCGGCCAGTATGAGGACGAAGGGCGCCAACAGTATCGCTCCGCCAAGGCGGGCAAAGCCACCGGCGAGCACCACCAGCAGCATCGCCGCCGCCCAGACGATGAACCACAGCTCCTTGCGGGCAAGCCATACGAGCAGGCTGCCGAGCCCCTGTTTTTCGTTGTCGCGCCCGAGGCCCGCAGCGCCGACAATCTGCAGATCCTCGCTGTGCTCCTCCTCCAAAACGTCCATGGCATCATCGATGGTCACGATGCCCAGAAGCGTGCCGCTCTCATCCACAACCGGCATTGCCAGCAGGTCATACTTCGAGATGGCGTCGGCCACATCCTCCTGGTCGTCCTCCGGGCGAGCGGTTATCAGATCGCGGGTCGCAAGGTCAAAGACGGAGGTGTCGCCCGCCGCCAGCACGAGCGAACGCAGCGAGAGGGCACCGGAGAGCATGCCGTTTGAGTCCAGCGTGTAGACGTAGTGCACGCTTTCGTGGTCCTCGTCGAGCTGGCGCAGGTATTCGATGGTGGCGCCGACGCTCATCTCCTCGGGCACCGCCACGAACTCCGGCGTCATGATGCCGCCGGCCGTCTTCTCACGATACCCCAGAAGCGAGCGGATGCGCCGCTGATCGGAGACGCCCATCAGCCACAGCAGCTTCTCCTTCTTCTCATAGGGCAGATCGCCGAGGATGTCGGCAGCGTCGTCGGGGTCCATCTGCGCGAGCAGATCGGCGGCCTCGTGTTCGGAGAGGTCGTCAATCATGTTGGCCTGAAACTCATCTTCAAGCTCGGAGAAGGTCTCGGCGGCCTGCTGTTTGTCCAGATGGTCAAAGACGAGGGCCCGCTGATGCGGATTGAGCTGTTCGAGGATGTCGGCCACGTCGGCGGGATGAAGTTCGGAGAGGCGCTTGTGGCTCATCGAGAGCTTGACGTTTGAAAGGTCGCGGTCGACAAGCTCCATGTAGTTCCAGGCGATGATGTGCTCCTCAAGGGGGTGGCGCAGCGCCCTGGTAAGCGCTACGGCGGCCCGCTCCGCCAGAGGCGAGAGGCCGCGCAGGATGCCGCGTGCGCCCACCTCGGCTCCGAGCAGGCGCAGCTGCCTGCCAGAGCTTGAGAGCTTGAGGTCGTTGACCCGCACGACCTTGAGCCCCTGCGTATCGACAATCTGTTTGTTGAGAAGGTCGCGGGCAAGCAGCAGCTCGTCGGGCTGTAGATAGGAAAAGCGGATGTCCATCGCCGGCTTGTTGAGGGTGATGCGCCCATCCTCAAAACTCGCGACGTATTTGCGCCACGAGACCATGAAGGGCGTCTTGGAAGGCCCGAGGAGGGCCAGCGAGGTGATGCGCGGGAAGACCTCACCAACCTGGATGGCAAGATCGCTGATGCGGCCGATCTCCTCTCCATTGGAGTCGAGCACTGGGTTTCCCAGCATCTGGGAGAGATAGAGCATAGGTCTCCTCCGTTCTCACCGCGCACAGGCCCGCGCTGCCTCGGACGTGGAGGAGGGGGCGCAGGGGCCTGGTATTCGCGGATGTTCTGGCAGCCCGACGGCCGCCGTGAAGGAGACCGAGTGGGCTAAGGTTTGTGGATCCGATCACTACTGTGAGGCAGATCGTTCACAAGGGCCCTTTCTTCTCGGCAACATGGTTCAGGGGGATACGAGCGGCGCCGTGCCGTGCGGCGTGCGTGCCGTGCGGCGTGCGCCTCGTGTGTCGCCTTGCAGCGCAGCGCGCTTCGTGTGTCGCCTCGCGGCTTGCGCCCCGCTTCGCAGCGTGCGGCGTGCGCCTCGCTTCGCCTCGCGGCGTGCGCCTCGTGTCCATCCTGTGTGTGCCCTGCAACAGTCGGCAAGGCCGTGCCCATTGTACGGCAGCACCGCTCATAAGGCAACCGCACGAGAGGTGGTGAATGGGCGAATGTGTGGTAACCTTATAGATTCACAGCAGCTTTCCCGTTCCTGTTTTCAGGCCTGAGGAGGTTTTCATGTCTGAGGACGCTACCGTCGACATCACGCGTGACTTTGAGGAAATTAACCGCATCGCTCCGGAGCTTTACGCAAAACACCAGGTAAAGCGTGGCCTCCGTAACGACGATGGCACCGGCGTCGTTGCAGGTATCACCAATATCAGCGATGTGCACGGCTATCGAATCGAGGGCGACAGGGTCATCCCCGATGAAGGCCGCCTGATTCTCAGGGGCTATGACATCGACGATCTTCTGGCGCCGGTGTTTGCCGAGGGGCGCTTTTGCTTTGAGGAGATCTGCTACCTGCTGTTGATGGGCAGCCTGCCCACGCGCGATGAACTGCTCCGCTTCCGTTCGGCCCTTGACATTCAGCGTGAGCTGCCGGACGGTTTTACCTCGCACTACATCATGAACCCCGCGAGTGCCGACATCATGAACTGCCTCGCGCGTTCGGTGCAGATTCTGTACGCGAGCGACATCGATGCCGAGTCGCGCACCGATGAGCACGAGGCGCGTACGGCCATCTCGCTGCTCTCGCGGCTGCCGCGCATTATGGTGCTTGCCCATTACGCCAAGCAGGCGACCTTTTACAATGGCTCGATGATCATGCACCGCTTTATCCCCGGGCAGTCAACGGCCGAGACCATCCTTTCGATGCTGCGCCCCAATCGCGTCTTTACGCATGAGGAAGCGCTGATGCTCGACATCATGCTGTCGCTGCACGCTGAGCATGGAGGGGGGAACAACTCGACCTTTACCTGTCGCGTGGTCACCTCCTCGGATACCGACCCCTACTCTGCCTATTCGGCGGCAATCGGTTCGCTGAAAGGCAGTCGCCACGGTGGGGCAAACGCCAAGGTGCTCGCGATGTTGCGCGACATTGAGGTCGGAGTCGCCGATTGGGAAAACGACGACGAACTGGCCAGCTATCTGGAGCGGATTGTGCGCGGGCAGGCCTTTGACGGCTCCGGCCTGATCTATGGGATGGGCCACGCCGTCTACACCCTGAGCGACCCAAGGGCCAAACTGTGTCTCCAATTTGCCCGGCGCCTGGCTGCGGACACGCCCTTTGAGGCCGAGTTGCGCCTGCTTGAGCGCGTGGAGCATCTGGCCCCCGAGGTCCTTGCGGCGCTCAAGGGGCCGGGCAAGACCATCAGCGCGAACGTGGATATGTACTCCGGGCTCGTCTACACGATGCTCGATGTCCCCGAGGATCTGTTCACACCGCTGTTTGCCTGCGGGCGCATGGCGGGCTGGGCGGCACATCGCTTTGAGGAGATTGTCAGCGGCAAGCGCATCATCCGCCCCGCGTATAAGACCACGGGCTCATGTCGCGACTATATTCCGCTGAGCGAGCGGGGAGAAGGCGCGGGCGCGGGGGCGGAGGCGTGAGCGGGGACGCGATAAGGCGGACGGAGGCGCATGCGGAGTTGGAGGCACACGCTCGATGAGGCGGGCGACAGCCAAAGAGATGAGGGCGTAATGGGGCAGGCGGCATCCAGAACAGTGGAGGCGTGAGCGTAATGGGGCAGGCGGCATCCAGAACAGCCTCGCACATCTCCCAAAGTGTGGTCAAGAAAGACCATGCGGAGAAGATGGGCGGCACTGCGCTTTATGTGGGAGACTACCCTCAACAGGACATGCTCCACGGCGCCCTGGTGCGCTCGCCGCATCCCCATGCCCGCATACAGGACATCCGCTATCCCGAGCTTCCGGCGGGCTATTTTACCGTGGATGCGAGCGATGTGCCCGGTGAGAACATCGCGCACGTTGTGCTTGATGACTCTTTGGTGTTTGCGGACGGGGAGGTCTTTTTCGTCGGCGACGTGATTGCCATGATTGTCGGTCCCGACCGCCGAGAGGCCTACCGCCTGGCAAGGGCGACCGACGTTGTGTACGAGCTGCTGCCCGCCGTGTTGACAGTGGCTGACGCACAGGAGTTCTTCTTTGATTACCGCTATGGCTCCGGCGACGTGCAGGCGGCCTTTGCGGAGGCTGACCACGTGTATGAGGAGGAGTTTGAAACCGGCTATCAGGAGCAGGCGTATCTGGAGCCGCAGGGCTTTATCGCCTGTTTTGCGCAGGACGGGGTTCTCACGCTGCACGGCAGCCTGCAATGCCCCTACTACGTAAAGGCCGCGGTCATGAAGGCGACCGGCCTTGGGTCAAAGGCCGTGCGCATCCAACAGGATCATACGGGCGGCGGCTTTGGCGGCAAGGAAGCGTTTCCCTCGATACTCGGCTGCCAGGTTGCGATTGCCGCGATGAAGGCCGCAGGGCGCCCCGTCCGTGTCGTTTTCGACCGTCGCGAGGACATGGAGTTTACGAGCAAGCGCCATCCCTCAAAGAGTCGGTATCGGGCCGCTGTGCGCGATGGGCGGGTGACGGCGCTTGACATCGACGTGCAGTTTGACTCGGGCGCCTTTACCACTCTGAGCCCTGTGGTGCTGCAACGCGGAATCATTGCGGCTCCGGGCGTCTATCGGGTGCCCAATCTCGCGGTACGGGGGCGTGGTGCTCGCACCAACAAAGTGCCGACCGGTGCGTTTCGTGGTTTTGGTGCGCCGCAGACCTTCTTTGCCATCGAGCTCATGATGGAGCATATCGCGCGCGATTTGGGCCTTGAGCCGCTGGACTTCAAGCGTGCGCAGCTGGTGGAGAGGGGCGACGCCACCACTACGGGCGGCCGCTACCACTTTGACGTGCCCCTGCCGCAGATGCTTGCCGACGTGCTCGTTGCAAGTGACTACGAGCGCAAACGTGCCCGCTACGCCGAGGAGGCGCGCGTGCGCGCCAAAGGGGCGTGCGAGCGCTCTGAGGAGGCGCGCGCCCGCTTTCGACGGGGCATCGGTCTTGCGCTCTGGTTTCATGGCGCCGGGTTTACGGGCAGTGGCGAACGCGACATCATCAAGGGTCGCGCCCGCATCCACAAGAGCGCTGCGGGGCAGGTGGAAGTGCTTGTCTCGCAATCCGACATCGGCCAGGGCATCAAAACGACGCTCGCCAAGATTGTCGCCTGTGAGCTTGGACTGCCCTATGAGGAGATTATCATCAGCAATCCGGACACCGCGCGCGTACCCGACAGCGGCCCGACGGTCGCAAGCCGCAGCCTGATGATTGTCGGCGAGCTGTTGCGTCGTGCCGCCGTGCGGCTGCGCGAGGAATGGCGCGAGGGGCAGGAGCAGGATGTTGAGGAGCACTTCGTCGAACCCGACTTCCTCGTGCCCTTTGACCTGGAGACCTTCAGCGGGGATGCCTATCCCACCTATGCCTGGGGGGCGGCCGTCGTCGAGCTTCAGATTGACAGCCTGACTGGCACAAACGAGGTTCTTGGCTGCTGGGCGAGCCTTGATGTGGGCACGCCCATCGACCAGGCGATTGTGCTTGGACAGATGGAGGGCGGCGTTTTGCAGGGTCTGGGCTATGCCTCGATGGAGCAGATGGCGGCAGACGCGAGCGGGCGTATCCGCAACAATTCGTACAGCGACTACCTGATCCCAAGCGCCGTCGATGTGCCCGAACTCAAGGTGCAGATGCACGTTACCAAGTATCCGAATGGCCCCTATGGCGCCGCCGGTGCCGGAGAGGTGCCGCTCGTGGGCCTGCCGCCCGCCTATCTCGCCGCGGCCGAACAGGCTTTGGATGGTGTGCGGCTGAGTCACATTCCTCTGACTGCGGAAGAAACTTTGAAGGTGATTGTGCGATGAAGACCACCGTCACCTTCCTGCTCAACGGCGAGACGGTCACCTGGCGTGGAGACCCGGGCATGAAGCTGCTCGACCTGCTCCGCGACGAACTGGGCATGACCGAGGTAAAGTGCGGCTGTCGAGAAGGCGAGTGCGGCGCGTGCAGTGTGTTGCTGGACGGCGTGCTGGTGAACAGCTGCCTGGTAGCGGCAGGTCGCGTGGATGCCTGTGCGGTGACGACGCTTGCGGGCCTGCGGACGACCGCGCGTTTTGCGGCGCTGGATAAGGCCTTTGCCCGGCACTCCGCCGTGCAGTGCGGCTATTGCATTCCCGGCATGATCCTGGCGGCCGAGGCGCTGCTTGTGCGCACGCCGCAGCCCAGCGAGGCCGAGATACGCGTGGCCATCAGCGGCAACCTCTGCCGCTGTACCGGCTACAACGCCATCGTCGCTGCGATACGGGAAGCCGCCGAGGAGCTGGCCGGGGCGGCGGCGGCGGGGGCGGGGGCGGATGCTGTGGCAGGCGATGCGGCGCGTGATGTGGTGGGCGCTGCGGTGGGCGCTGCGGTGGGCGATGTGGCGAGCGTCGCCCCCGTCGCCCCCGCCGCCGCCCCGGGCGCTGCGGCCCTGTGCCCCACCGCCCTGCCCGAAGCCCTTGAACTTCTGGCGGCAAAAAACCTCGTTCCCTGCGCCGGCGGCACCGATTTGCTCGCACATGAATACGCGCCGCCCGCCCCTGAGGGCAGCGAACTGCTCTTCGTGCATCGCATCGGCGAGCTCAAAGCGCTTCGTTGGGAGGGCGACGTACTGCGTATCGGCGCCGGTCTCACCTATGGCGAGCTGCTTGACAGGAGTCAGATTCCCGAGATTTTGCGTACCGCCATAGCCTCGATTGCGGCGCCCGCAGTGCGCAATGCCGGCACGATAGGCGGCAACCTCGCCAATGCCAGCCCCAAAGGCGATGCCGCGCTGGCCTGTTTCGTGACGGACTGCACGCTGCGTCTGGTCAGTGTGCACGGTGAGCGGCTTGTGCCGATTGGGGCATTTTACCAGGGACGCGGGCGCACCGTGCGCAGACCCGACGAGCTGCTTGTCGAAATCCTGATGCCCACCCGCTGGACGCAGGAGGGTCGATGGACTTTTGAGAAGGTGGGCGGTCGCAAGGCGCTGGCAATCTCACGCGTCTCCTTCGCGGGGCTTGTCGCCTTCGACATCGACGCAAGCCCCCACGACACCGACGCAAGCCCCCACGGCACCGCGAATACCGAGCCCACCATCACCCACCTCGCCACCGCATTTGGCGCCGTGGCGGATGTGGTGGTGCGCCGCCCCGAGATTGACGCGATGCTCATCGGCTGTGCGCTCACAGAGGCACAGACGCGCATCCCCGAATGGCTCGCCACCTGGGAGGCGGCTCTCCAGCCGGTTCGTGGCAGGGTCTCGGCAGAATACCGCAAGCAGGTTTGCCTCAACCTGGCTCGCGCTTTTATTGAGAGGAGTCTGTCGTGAGCACTTCGTTTGTCTTGAAGGGCGACCTTCTCCAGAGCATCTCGCCAGGCGAACTTTCCGTGATTGAGGACGGCTACCTTGTGTGCGTAGAGGGCCTTTCGGCAGGTGCCTTTAGCGAGCTACCCGAACGTTTTGCGGGCCTTGAGCTGCGCGATTACACAGGCGCCCTCATTATTCCCGGCCTCGTGGATTTGCATACCCACGCGCCGCAGTACAGCTATCGCGGTACCGGCATGGACCTTGAGCTGCTCGACTGGCTTCAGAACTACACCTATCCCGAGGAGGCGCGCTACCGCGACCTCAACTATGCAAAACCAGCCTACGAGGCCTTTGTCGCGCGGCTTGTGGCGGGAGCGACGACGCGCGTGGCGGTTTTTTCCACGGTGCATGTGCCAGCGACGCTGCTTCTCATGGACCTGTTGGAGCAAAGCGGGCTTGCCTCCTTTGTGGGCAAGGTGAACATGGACCGCAACGCCCCGGACACACTGCGCGAACCGAGCGCCGCGGCCGCCCTGCAAAGCACCGCCGAGTGGTTGGAGCAGACCGCTGCCCGCGGCTATCGCCGCACGCGGCCCATTCTCACGCCGCGCTTTATCCCCGCGTGTTCCGATGAACTGATGAGGGGCTTGGGAGCGATGCAGCAGGAATCGTCCTCTTTTGTCTCCGACACACAGGAATCGTCCCCTTCTTCCCCCTCTGCTGCCCCTCCTTCTGCCCCTCCTTCTGTTCCCGCTTCTGTCCCCGTCCAGAGTCACCTCTCCGAGAACCTGCGCGAGATTGAATGGGTGCGCGAGTTGCGACCACAGGCGGCGAGCTATGCCGCGGCCTATTGCGATGACGGCCTGCTCGGTGGCCCGTCCTGCCCGACGATTATGGCGCACTGCGTGTACCTGGAGCCCGAGGAGGCCGCATTGCTCAAGGCCCGGGGCGTCTGGATTGCGCACTGTGCGGAGTCCAACACCAATCTGGCCAGCGGCATCGCCCCGGTGCGCAGCTATCTGACAGACGGGCTGCGCGTCGGGCTTGGCACCGATGTCGCGGGAGGCTCAGGTCTTTCGGTCTTTCGGGCGATGATGCACTCGATACAGGCCTCCAAGCTGCGGTGGCGCTTTGTTGATGAGCGCCTGGCGCCGCTTACCGCAGCCGAGGCCTTTTATCTGGCGACGCGAGGCGGCGGCAGCTTCTGGGGCAAGGTTGGCGGCTTTGAGGAGGGCTTTGAGTTCGACGCCGTTGTGCTTAACGAGCGCGCCCCGCAGAGTGCCGCCCCGCTTAACGAGTGCGCCCCGCAGAGTGCCGCCCCGCTTGCCGAGCGCGCCCCGCACGCCGCACGGCCCCTCAGCCCCGCCGAGCACTCTCCGCACGCCGCACGGCCCCTCAGCCCCGCCGAGCGCCTGGAGCGCCTGATCTATGCCGACGGCGATGCCTGCGTTGTGGAGAAGTATGTGGCCGGCGGCAGGGTCTGCGCAACATAAGGCAATAGCGTAAAAAATTTACAGAGCATAAGGAGAAAGCATTACGGGGTACGCATCAGTCCTGCGCCTCGAAACGACAGATGATGAGCGCAAGCTGCTCAAGGGCCTCCAGAAGTACGCATCAGCCCTGCGCCTCGAAACGACAGAGCCGTGCCTGCGTAAATCCGGGCACTCTACACCGATGCCTTCCTCCAGACATGAGCAGGGTGGCCAATATCTGCTAAAGTGTCACTTCACCCCTACAAAGGAGCGACACGCGTATGATAGACCTCACCATCGACAAGAACGGCCTGGCGCATAACATCAAAAAGGCACGCGAGACCGGCGTTGTCATCCCCACCATCGCGCAGATGCAACGCCCCGAGACCATCCCCGCAAAGATACGCGAGCGGCTCAAAGGCGTTGGGCTTTGGGACGTAAACCCCTTAAACCTCTTTCGCATCACCTGGAAAAACGAACCTGCGGAGACCGGTGGCCTTTTTCAGAAAGCCCCCAACTACCTCGAGATACCCCCCGAGCTCTCGGGCGTCCCGGCGCGCATTATTGCGATGGTGGGCAAGTGGTTTCCGACCGGCTGCCACAAGGTGGGCGCGTCGTTTGGCTGTCTGGCGCCGCGGCTGGTCACCGGTCAGTTTGACGTGGAGCGGCACAAGGCCGTCTGGCCTTCGACCGGCAACTATTGTCGCGGCGGGGCCTTTAACTCCAAACTCCTGGGGGCGCAGGGCGTGGCCATTCTGCCCGCAGAGATGAGCCGTGAGCGCTTTGAGTGGCTCCATTCCATCGATGCGGAGGTCATTGCCACACCGGGCTGCGAATCCAACGTCAAGGAGATATTTGACAAGACCAACGAGCTGCGACGCGACCCCCACTACATGATTTTCAACCAGTTTGAGGAGATGGGCAATCCGCTGTGGCATTACAACGTTACGGGCAATGCGTTAGCCGAACTGTTTGAGGCCATCAAGCGACCCGAGGACCGCTTCGTCGGGGCCTGCTTTACCTCGGGCTCGGCTGGTACGCTTGCCGCCGGCGACCGTCTCAAAGAGCTCTATCCGCAGCTCAAACTGGCCGTGGGCGAGGCCCTGCAATGCCCGACAATCCTTACCAACGGCTATGGCGGCCACCATATCGAGGGCATCGGCGATAAGCATATCCCCTGGATACACAATGTGCGCACCACCGACATGGTCATCGACATCGACGATAGCGACACGCTGCACCTGCTGCGACTCTTTAATACCTCCAAGGGCAAAGCCTATCTTCGGCGCGAACTTGGGTATGACGACGAAGTCATCGAGCGCTTTACCTGGCTTGGCATCTCAGGGATTGCCAACATCCTGTGCTGCATCAAGATGGCGCGTTACTACGAGCTCGGCGAGCGCGACGTGGTGGCCACGGTGCTCACCGATTCGGCCGAGATGTACCAGAGTCGCATTCAGGAGATGAAGGCCGAACTTGGCCCGTACAGCGAGCGCCTTGCCTTTGCCGACCATGAGCGGCGTCTGCTTGGCCAGGGAACTGCGAATATGGCCGAGCTGGACTATTACGGGCGCAAACGCGTGCACAACCTCAAGTATTACACCTGGGTTGAGCAGCAGGGCAAAACCGAGCGCGAGCTGAACGCACTGTGGTACGACCCCGAAGGCACCTGGGACAGGGTACACGCGCAGGCTGCCGAGCTTGACAAGCTCATCGGCGCCTTTAACGACAAGGTGGGCGTGCTGGCAGCACTGTAAGGGAGCGCCCGGCACCTCCTTGAGGGAACGGAAAAAGTGAGTTAAACTAAAAATATGTCAGCTCACCTAAAAATTAGTTGACATCGCGGGCGGCAGGCCGCATACTTGCCCGGTAGGCAAAACCGGGAGGCACGATGGACAAGCAGTCCCGCAAGCGGGAATTCAAACAGCTCAGACCCCTGCTCGACGCGATTGCGGCAGGGATTGCGGGACAGTTCGGCCCCAATTGCGAAGTCGTTGTCCATGACATCACCGATGGCCTGGAAAAGACCGTCGCCATCATCTACAACGGCCAGGTGAGTGGACGCAAAATTGGCGACGGAGCCAGCGAGACCGTCCTTGAGGCGCTCAGGAACAACGACATACGCGACCGCTATGGCTACTTTACCAACACCCGGGACGGGCGGATGCTCAAATCCACGACCATCAACATCCGGGGTACCGACGGCACCGTCCTCGCCGCCATCTGCATCAATTTTGACATCAGCGACCTTGCCCTTGCCGCCCGTTCGCTCAACGAGTTTCTGGCTGCCGAGGAGCCGCCCACACCGCTTGGGGCCGAGGCGATTTCGAGCAATGTCAACGAACTGCTCGACCAGCTTATCGAGGAGTCGCATCGCTACATCGGCAAGCCCATTGCGGCGATGACCCGCCAGGACAAGACCGAGGCCATTCGCTATCTGGACCGCAAAGGCGCACTGCTCATCAAGAAAAGCTCGGAGCGCATCGCCCGGTATTACGGCATCTCAAAATATACGCTCTACAACTATCTGGGCGAGACGGCAAAAGAGAAAGAAGCGCCGACGCCCGCCTTTGGTCACGGCCCGAATGACGGATAAGGAGAACTTCATGCGCGAACCCATCAACACACGCGAGCCCATCAGCACACGCGAACCCATCAGCACACGCGAGCCTATCAAATGGACGCCGAACACCATGCCGCACTTCGATGGCGGCCTGAGCCTTGCAAACCTGCTTTCGCGTGAGGAGATTGAGAAGGCGCGGGCGTTTCACCGCTCAATACCGGGCTATCTCGCCACGCCGCTTGCCAAGCTCGACCACCTGGCGGCCCATCTCGGTGTGCGGGGCATCTACGTCAAGGACGAGTCGCGCCGCTTTAATCTCAAGTCCTTCAAGATGCTCGGGGCCTCCTACGCGGTCGCTCGATATATCGCCCAGCGCCTCGACACGGACATCGCCGAACTCAGCTACGAGGACATTGTTTCGCCCGAGACGAGGGAAAAGCTCGGGCAGATTACCTTTTATGCCGCCACGGATGGCAATCATGGGCGCGCTGTTGCCTGGGCGGCCAGTCGTCTGGGGCAGAAATCGGTCGTCTGCATGCCAGCCGGCAGTTCATTGGCACGGCTTGAGAACATTCGGGCGGAGGGCGCTGAGGCGTGGATTACCGAGCTGAACTACGATGACGCCATCCGCTACGTCAAACAGCTTGCCGAGCGCGATGAGAACGGCGTTGTCATTCAGGACACCACCTGGCCGGGCTACGAGGACATCCCCGGATGGATCATGCAGGGCTACTGCGGCATGGCCGAGGAGGCCGACGAGCAGTTGCGGCTTTATGGCGAGGATCGCCCCACACATGTCTTTGTGCAGGCAGGCGTTGGTGCTCTGGCTGGCGCTGTGCAGGGCTATTACGCGAACACCTACGGCGAAGATTGCCCCATCACGACCATCGTCGAGGCCTCAGCCGCCGACTGCGTCTATCGCTCCGCTCTGGCAAACGAACGAGTCCGGGTGGAGGGGGAGATGAACACGATGATGGCCGGTCTGGCCTGCGGTGAGGTCTGCTCGCTTTCCTGGGACGTGCTCAAGGCCAAAGCGAGCTTTTTTGTCTCCGCTCCCGACTGGGTAACCGCGCGCGGCATGCGTGTGCTGGCCGCCCCCCTGCGCGGCGATGAGTCGGTCGTCTCGGGGGAGTCGGGCGCGGTTGGTCTCGGGCTTGTCTCCATCGTGCTTACCAGCCCGGACTACGCCGATTTTCGCGCGGCGCTGAAGCTGGATGAGCATTCCGTAATCATGTGCTTTTCCACCGAGGGCAATACCGACCCCGAGGCCTGGCGCCGCATCGTCTGGGACGGGCTGTGCCCCTCCTATTGACGCCGGGTGTCAGGAACGCCGACCGCCCCACCGAGGGCACCACTGCCCCACCGACTGACGCACCACTGCCCCACTGCCTGCCCCACCGCTCGACCGCCCCACCGCCCCACTGCCCGCCCCACCGACCGACGCCCCACCGAGGGCACCGAAAGGATTTTTGGAGGAAACTATGGATTTTGCGGCACTTGAACAACAGGCGCAGAGCTATCGCGCCCAGATGACGGCCTTTCTCCGCGACCTGATCCGTCTGCCCGGCGAGAGCACCTTTGAGGAGCCCACGGCACGCCGAATCGTCCAGGAGATGGAGCAGCTTGGTTTTGACGAGGCTCGCATCGACGCGATGGGCAATGTCATCGGCTCTGTGGGCGTGGGCGCGCGCCTTATCGCCTATGACGGGCATATCGATACGGTCGGCGTCGGCAAGAGGGAAAACTGGGACTTCGACCCCTTTGAGGGCTTCGAAACTGAGGCCGAGATTGGCGGGCGCGGCGCATCCGACCAGCTCGGAGGCATCGTCTCTGCGGTCTATGGCGCGCGCATCATGAAGGATCTCGGACTGCTTGACGACCGCTATCGGGTGATGGTGACCGGCACGGTGCAGGAGGAGGATTGCGACGGCCTGTGCTGGGAATACCTCATCAGGGAGGAGGGCATCCGGCCTGAGTTCGTCGTGCTCACCGAGCCGACCGACCAGGGCATCTATCGCGGCCATCGGGGACGCATGGAGATACGCGTTGAGGTTGGTGGCCTGAGCTGCCACGGCAGTGCGCCTGAGCGCGGCGATAACGCCATCTACAAGATGGCGCGTATTCTCACCGAGGTCGAGGCGCTCAATGCCAGGCTGAAGGATGATGCCTTCCTCGGTAAGGGCACGCTGGCAGTCTCCGAGATATTCTTCACCTCACCCTCACGCTGTGCCGTGGCTGACAGCTGCGCCATCTCCATCGACCGCCGCCTGACCGACGGGGAGACCTACCTGGACGCGCTTGAGGAAATCAGGGCTTTGCCGAGCGTGCAGAAATACGGTGCCGAGGTCTCGATGTATACCTATGAACGCCCCAGCTATACGGGGCTCGTCTATCCGATTGACTGCTACTTTCCCACCTGGGTCATCCCCGCCACAGCCGGGCCCGTCCGTGCCGCCGTGGCCGCGCATCGCGGCCTGTACGGCGAGCCGCGTGTGGGCAAATGGACCTTCTCGACCAACGGCGTGAGCATCATGGGGCGCAACAACATCCCCTGTATCGGCTTTGGGCCGGGCAGGGAGGCCCAGGCGCACGCCCCCAACGAGCGCACCTGGAAAGACGAGCTCGTGCGCTGTGCCGCCGTCTACGCCGCCATCCCCACGCTGTATCTGGAAGGCGAGACGGAGAGCAGCGCGGGTGCAGACGTGGGTGCAGGTGCAGGTGCGGACGCGGGCGCAACGAACAGTGCGGGTACAGGCGCGGACGCAACGAGCGGCACGGGCGCAACGAGCGGCGCGGACGCAACAAGCGGCGCGGACGCAACGAGCGCAACGAACAAGGAACAGGAAGGAACGCACGCATGAGCAATATCGACAGCTATCTTAATCGCCTACGTACGCTTGATTTTGCAGGCATGTACGACAATGACTTCTTTCTCACCTGGGAAAAGACCACCGACGAACTGCTCGCGACTTTTACGCTCGCCGACGCGCTCAGGGAGCTGCGAACCCGAAACATCTCCGCCCGCGTCTTTGCGAGCGGTCTTGCCGTCTCGCTGTTTCGCGACAACTCCACGCGCACGCGTTTCTCCTTTGCCTCGGCCTGCAACCTGTTGGGTCTTGCGGTTCAAGACCTCGACGAGGGCACATCGCAGATTGCGCACGGCGAGACGGTACGCGAGACCGCGAACATGGTCTCGTTTATGGCTGATGTCGTGGGCATCCGCGACGATATGTATATCGGCAGGGGCGACGCCTATCAGCGCGAGGTCGCCGCGGCTTTGCGTGAGGGCTTTGACGAGGGTACGCTTGAGCAGCGCCCGACGCTCGTGAATCTGCAAAGCGACCTCGATCACCCCACGCAGACGATGGCCGACCTCAACCATCTCATCCACCATTTTGGCGGTGTTGAGCAGCTGCGCGGCAAGAAAATCGCCATGACCTGGGCCTATTCGCCCTCCTACGGCAAACCGCTTTCTGTGCCGCAGGGTGTCATCGGTCTCATGACCCGCTTTGGCATGGAGGTCGTCCTGGCTCACCCGGAAGGCTACGAGGTCATGCCCGAGGTGGAGGAGCTGGCCGCCCGGCAGGCGCGTGAGAGCGGCGGCTCCTTTACGCGGGCGGCCTCGATGGCCGAGGCCTTTGAGGGCGCCGACGTGGTCTATCCCAAAAGCTGGGCACCCTTTGCCGCCATGAAGCAGCGCACCAGCCTGTATGACCAGGGCGATGCAGGCGGGGTTGCTGAGCTGGAAAAGGAGCTGCTCGCGCAAAACGCCCTCCATAGGGACTGGGAGGCGAACGAGACCCTGATGGAGACGACCAAGGCTGGTCAGGGGCTGTATCTGCACTGTCTGCCGGCTGACATCAGCGGGGTGAGCTGTGCGGCCGGCGAGGTCGCCGCATCGGTTTTTGAGCGTTTTCGCCCCTCTCTGTACCAGGAGGCGAGCCATAAGCCCTACCTCATCGCGGCGATGATCCTGCTTGCGAAGCTGGAAGACCCCCTCGGCTCCCTCGCCGGCCGCACCGTTGCCACCCATCCCCGTTTCGCGGCATGAGCACGAGGAGGGACAGACGCCGTGTCGTCGTCGCGCTCGGCGGTAACGCGCTCGGCGACAATCTTGACGAGCAGATGCGCGCGGCCCAGATTGCGGCAAATGCCATTGTCGAGATCGTCGAGGCGGACTGGGAGCTCGTCCTCGTGCATGGCAACGGCCCGCAGGTGGGCATGATTGAGACCGCCTTTGAAGTCGCCGCCCGCGTCGAAGCCGACCGAGTCCGCGCCGAGGCCCGCGCCGAGCCCCGCGCCGAGCCCGCGCCCACGCCCACCGGCGCCACGCCCGCGCCCACGTCAGCGCCCCGGCCGCAGACCGCCTTCTCCGTCCTGCCGATGTCGGTCTGCGTCGCGCTCAGCCAGGGCTACATCGGCTACGACCTGCAAAATGTCCTGCGTCGCACCTTCGAAGTGCGGGGCCTTTCCACGCCGGTGGCGACGATTATCACCCAGGTGCTCGTCGACCCCAACGACCCGGCCTTTCACAACCCCGCCAAGCCGATTGGCGGCTTTATGAGCGAAGCAGAGGCCGCTCATCTGCGCTCAGAAGGCGTTGCCGTGATGGAGGACAGCGGACGCGGCTGGCGGCGCGTCGTCGCCTCGCCCGAGCCCGTGGACATTCTTGAGGCCAAGACGGTACAGGCGATGCTTGCGGCGGGGCAGGTACCTATCGCCTGCGGCGGCGGCGGCATCCCGGTCGCGCTGATTGAGGGGCGCTATCATGGACAGACAGCGGTTGTGGACAAGGACCTTGCCGCGGCCAAGCTGGCCGAGTGCATCGACGCCGACCTTCTCATCATCCTGACCGCTGTCGAGCAGGTTTACCTTGACTTTGGGACCTCGTCACAACGCGCGATTGACCGGATGGATGTCGAGGAAGCCGAGCGCCTGCTTCTTGCGGGGCAGTTTGCGAAAGGCTCGATGGAGCCGAAGATTGAGGCAGCCGTGCGCTTTGTGCGGTCGGGCAGAGGCCGCGAGGTCGTAATCGCTGATCTCAGGCAGGCACGGGCCGCTATCGAAGGCGCGGCGGGCACGCGGATTGTCGCGTAGGCAGGGCGACCGGCAAGCGGGCACGCGGATTGTTGCGTAGGCAGGGCGACCGGCAAGCGGGGCGCGTAAACACCGGAGGGGCGCGCGACCGGCAAGCGGGGCGCGTAAACGCCGGAGGGGCGCGCGAACAACAAGCGGGCGCGTGCACACCGGAGGGGCGCGAACAACAAGCGGGGCGCGTGTCATCTAGGAGAAAGGCACTACGATGAGCGAAATCATGCGGCCGATGTCTTTCAGCGAGCTGATGGAGCATGCGCTGAGCGACTACGAACACTCAGGCGCTCTGTTCGGCGTACGGCCGGACAAGTTCTATCGCGCCGACGGACGAGAAGCAAGCCCCCGCACCCTCTTTGGCCTGCCGCTGGCCACACCCATCGGCCCTGCCGCCGGCCCAGGCTCGCAACTGGCCGGCAACATCCTTGCCGCCTACCTTGCAGGCGCGCGTTTCATCGAGCTCAAGACCGTGCAAACGATGGACGGCGATGAGCTGCGCGCCGCGGTGGCGCGTCCCTGCATCAATGCGACCGACGAGGGCTACAACGTCGAATGGTCCACCGAACTGACGGTGCAACAGGCGCTGGAGCAATATATCTACGCCTGGCTTGCGGTGTCTGCGTTTGGCATTGAACTCGACCTTCCCGCCGGCGTCATCTTCAATATGAGCGTGGGTTACAGCCTTGAGGGCATCCAGTCAACAAAGGTGGATTCCTTTTTGGAGGGCATGAAGAACGCCTCTGAGACAGCGGCCTGGGCTGAAGGCATCGACTGGCTGACGCGCAACATCGGGCGCTTCTCACGTCTGCGGCAGGCCGATGTGCAGGCCATCACGCCGCATATCTCAAACAGCGTAACCCTCTCGACCCTGCATGGCTGTCCGGCTGATGAGATCGAGCGCATCGCGCAGTATCTTTTGACGGAAAAACGCCTGCACACCTCTGTGAAGTGCAACCCGACCCTGCTTGGCTATGACACGGCCCGTGCGCTGCTTGACGGTCTGGGCTATGACTATGTGGACTTTGACGAGCATCACTTTGTTGAGGATCTGCAATTCGACGACGCGGTGGCGATGTTCGGTCGGCTCATGGCGCTCAGCGCGGCGTCGGGCCAGGCCACCGGTGCCAAGATAACGAACACCTTCCCCGTGCGGATACTGCGCGGGGAGCTGCCCGGCGAGGAGATGTATATGAGCGGGCGGGCCCTCTTCCCGCTCTCGATTACCGTGGCTGCCCGGCTTGCCGCCGCGACAGGCGGGCGTCTGCCCATTTCCTATTCGGGCGGTGCCGACGCCTTTAATCTCACGGCAATCCTTGAGACGGGCATCTTTCCGGTGACCATGGCGACGACCCTGCTCAAGCCCGGCGGCTACGAACGGCTGCATCAACTGGCAGGGATTGCGACGGCATGCGTCCCCACCGTGGCCCGGCCTGGCAGCTCCGAGACCCCGGACACCCCGGGTCGGTCTGGCAGCTCCGAGAACCCGGACAGCCCAGGCCGGCCTGGCAGCTCCGCGTCCGACACCTCGCTCGACGTTGCGGCCCTTGAGGCCCTCGCAATCCGCGTGACACAGGCCTCTGGCGACGACGTGCTCTCCCGTCATCGCAAGGCGTATCGGGCCACAGGCACCGCCGCCGCAACTTCCGCAGCTTCCACCACCACCGCAACTTCCACAACTTCGCCCGCATCGCCGCACGCACCTTCCGCAACTTCCGCAGCTTCCACCATCACCACCGCAACTTCCGCAGCTTCTGCGGCCGCGCACGCAACTGCGCACACGACGTCGCGCAAGTCGGCCGAGCCGCTGCCTCTGTTCGACTGCGCCCAGGCGCCCTGCGCACATCCTGCAGCGAGCGGCGGTTGTCCCATCGAGCAACAGATTGGCGCCTATCTTGAGCAGGTTGCGAAGGGCGACTGGGCGCAGGCCTTCTCCATCATCGTCAACGACAACGTCCTGCCCTCGATAACGGGCGCCATCTGTGACCACCAGTGCCAGAATCGCTGTACGCGCCTGGACTGCGACGACCCGCTCCTCATCCGGGCCGCCAAGAAGGCCGCCGCCGCCGAGGCTCAGTCCGCCCATATCGCCGCCCTTGCAGCTGGCTCTGCCCCCGCCCTGCAAAGCAGCGCGCGCGTACTCGTCATCGGCGCCGGCCCGGCCGGCCTGGCGGCGGCGGCCTATCTGCGCCGCAACGGTGTGGCGGTTGAGGTGCGTGAACAGCGTGCGCGTCCGCTGGGCGCTGTTGCTGCAACCATCCCCTCCTTTCGCATCAGCGACGA
Organism: Coriobacteriales bacterium; assembly: GCA_031277035.1. Lineage (GTDB taxonomy): Bacteria > Actinomycetota > Coriobacteriia > Coriobacteriales > UBA8131 > JAIRXA01. The sequence continues at coordinate 66,712 of JAISLY010000004.1, forward strand.
GGAACTGGCGCTGGATGCGGCCCTTATCGAGGCCTGGGGTGTCAGCGTTGAGTATGGTGCCAATCCCGTCTACGACCTTGCGGCGCTCAGGGAGCACTACGACTTCGTCATTATCGCCACCGGTGCTCAGGGGCAGGGACGAAGCGATCTTGTGCCCGATGGCGAGCGGGTCTTTGACGCGCTGGACTTCCTTGAACGCTCCAAAGCCACCGGCCTTACGCTTGAGCTTGGTCGACGCGTGGCGGTCATTGGCGGCGGCGATGTGGCCATGGACTGCGCGCGCGCGGCCGCTCGCAATGTGGGCGTTTTGGAGGCCGTGGTTGTCTATCGACGCACCCGCGCCCAGATGCCGGCCCAGCGCGAGGAGCTCGAGGCGGCCTGGGCCGAGGGCGTGCGCTGTATCGAACTGCACGCGCCACGCGCCTTTGACAAGGGCATACTGAGCTGCGATGTCATGGAACTGGGCGCGGTGGATGCCAGCGGACGTCGCGGAATCATACCCTGTGGACAAAGGGCCGAGCTTGCCTTTGACACCGTGATCAACGCGGTTGGCGCCGTCGTGGACTATGAGCCGATGGTCGCCTGCGGCATCGAGTTTGAGGAGAACGGCCGTCCGCGCCTGAGCGCGACCAACGAAAGTTCCCTTCCCGGCGTCTATCTGGCTGGCGATTGCAAGGCGGGGCCCAAGACGGTCATCAAAGCGATGGCCGACGCCAAGCTCGTCGCACGCGACATTCTCGCGCGTCTCGCACTGAGTTCCGATTTTCGCGCATTTGAACTTGAGGCCTGTCGCGAGGAACTTCTCACGAAGAAAGGTGTCCTCAGGGCCGCTGCCTCAGGAGATGCCCGCCTGGATGCCCGCCGTTGTCTGGGATGCGGAGCGGTCTGCGAGATATGTGTGGACGTCTGCCCCAACCGTGCGAATACGGTTCAGGCCGGGCAGATTCTTCACCTCGACCGGCTGTGTAACGAGTGCGGCAACTGCGGCGTCTTTTGCCCGACGGGCGGGGATCCCTATCGGGACAAACTCACGCTGTTTTCCACGGAGGAGGATTTTTCTCACAGCGATAACCGCGGCTTCTTGCCTCTGGCCCACGGAGGGTATAAGCTGCGCCTTGAAGATGGCCGGATTATCGAAGCAGGCCTTGATGATCCTGCCGTGCCCTCATCGTTTGTCGTGACGATACGCGCCGCGCTCAGCCACGCAGAAACAGGGCATACGGGAGGCCTGCATACCGCCGAGGGACCTGCGGGAAGTCTACACGTCGGCACGACACGGACAGGAGGCCTGGGATGAGCACCTTGATCACCAACGCGACCCTCATCACACGCGACGCGCAGGACACGGTCATACCCGACGGAGGTGGAGCCCTCGCCTTTGAAGGAGCGCTCATCACCGATGTCGGTTCTGCGGCTGAGCTGGAGGCGCGCTATCCCGAGGCCGAGCGCATCGACGCCCGGGGACGTCTGGTCATGCCCGGCCTTATCAACACCCATATGCACTACTACTCCACCTTTGCGCGCGGCATCGACTTTGGCTCTCGGCCCGCGACCACCTTTGGCGAGGTGCTCAGTGGGCTGTGGTGGCGGCTCGATAAGATGCTGACGCTTGAGGACGTGTATTACAGCGCCGTGGGCCCGATGATTGACTGTGTGCGCAATGGCGTGACAACGGTCATCGACCACCATGCAAGCCCGAGTTCCGTACGCGACAGCCTGCTGGTCATTGCAAAGGCTGCGCAGCGGATTGGCATACGTTCCAACCTCTGCTACGAGGTAAGTGATCGGGATGGCGAGGAGGTCGCGAAGGCGGGCATTGCAGAAAACGCCGCATTCGTGCGCAGCTGTCAGCAGGCCAACGACGACATGCTGCGAGGGCTTATGGGCGTGCACGCACAGATGACCATCTCGCAGCCTACGATGGACGCGCTTGTCGCTGAGGCCGAGAGTCTGGGCGTCGGCTATCACATCCACGCGGCCGAGGGTATCGAGGACGTGGTGAACTCGCTTGGCACATACGGGCGCCGCGTTATCGAGCGGCTCTCCGATAACGGCATCCTCAACGAACGCTCGATTGTCGTGCACTGCGTGCAGGTGCTCGACGAGGAGATTGAGCTGCTCGCGCACAGCGGGGTGGCGGTTATCAACAATCCGGAGAGCAACATGAGCAATGCCGTGGGGGCCTCGCCGGTTCTTAAAATGCTCGCTGCCGGCGTGCTTGTGGGCATGGGCACCGACGGCTACTGCACCGACATGACCGAGAGTCTGCGCGGCGTGCATGCGCTGGTCAAACACGAAGCGCGTATCCCCTCGGTGGGTTGGGCCGAGCCGCCCCGCATGCTCTTTGAGAACAACCGCACAATCATAAACCGCCTGCTCGTCAACGGCCATACCGGAGTGCTTGAGCCGGGGGCGTACGCAGACCTCATCATCGTCGATTACGAGGCACCCACACCGGTGAGCGCAAAGACCATAAACAGTCACATCCTGTTTGGCGTCATGGGACGCTCTGTGGCCACAACCATCATAAACGGGCGTATCGTGATGCGCGAACGCGAGCTGGTCGATATTGACGAGGAGAAGATCATGGCGGTCTCGCGCGAGCAGGCTGCCCGTCTGTGGAGCAGGATCTGAGCATGAAAATCACGGTCAACGGCGTAGCCTGTGACATACCGGAGGGACGATCGCTCCTGCGCTTTCTGCGTGACGAGCTGCGCCTGACTTCGGTCAAGGACGGATGCAGCGCGGGCGCCTGCGGAAGCTGCACGGTGCTGATCAACGGGGTGGCCGCGAAGAGTTGCGTGAAGGCTGCCAAGCATCTGCAAGACGCCGAGATTCTGACCGTTGAGGGCCTGAGTGAGCGCGAGCGCGAGCTCTACGTGCGTGCCTTTGGCGAGGCCGGCGCCGTTCAGTGTGGCTTTTGTATCCCCGGGATGGTGCTCGCCGCCAAGGGCCTGCTCGACGCGAATCCTGCGCCCACCCGCGTGGAGGTCAAGCAGGCCATCGACGGCAATATCTGTCGCTGCACCGGTTATGTGCGTATCGAAAAGGCCATTCTGCTCGCCGCCAGCTTTCTGCGGGAGGGCGGCGCGGCGGGCGGCGCGGCGGGCGCGGCTTTGGGGGAGGCGGCGGGCGCGGCTTTGGGGGAGGCGGCGGGTGCCGTGTCGGGTGCGGCTTTGGGCGGAGCGCCACGCAGCGGCGTTGGCGCCGATGTGCCCCGGCCCGACGTGCGCGAAAAAGTGCTCGGCACGGGCATCTTTGGCGATGACCTCTTCTTTGAAGGCATGCTCTACGCCAGGGCGCTCAGGGCACCTGCGCCGCGCGCCCTCATCCGCGCCATCCATACCGGGCAAGCCGAGCAGCATCCCGACTGTGTGCGCATTCTCACCTCAGGCGACGTGCCGCACAACAAGATTGGCCATCTGAAGCAGGATTGGGACGTGATGATCCCCGTGGGGAGTGAGACGCGCTACATCGGCGATGCCCTGGCGCTTGTGGTCAGCACGCGAGCAGAAAGCCTCGACGCCATCATCAGGCTCATCGAGCTGGACTACGAGGAACTGCCTCCCGTGACCAGCCCGGCCGACGCCCTGCGTGACGGGGCGCCGCTCATTCATGAGGACGGCAACGTCATGGCTCGAGAACATCTGCGCCGTGGCGACGTGGATGCGGCAATCGAGGCAGCCGCGCACGTTGTGACCCGCAGCTATTACACGCCGCACAACGACCATGCCTTCATGGAGCCCGAATGCGCCGTGGCCGTACCCACCTTTGATGAGGAGGGCAGGCGCGGGCTGCGTCTGTATACGGGCGGGCAGAGTGTCTACGACGACCGGCGCGAGACGGCTACCATGCTCAAGATGCCGCTCGAAGACATCCACGTCATCTCAAACCTTGTTGGCGGCGGCTTTGGCGGCAAGGAGGATATGAGCGTGCAGCATCACGCCGCTCTTGCGGCCTGGCACACCGGGCGGCCGGTGAAGGTGAAATTCAGCAGGCAGGAAAGCATCGAGTATCACACGAAGCGCCACGCGATGGAGATGGAGTTCACGACCGCCTGCGATGCGGATGGGTATCTCACGGCGATGAAAGCCTCAATCATTGCCGATACCGGGGCCTACGCTTCGCTGGGCGGCCCGGTGCTGCAACGCGCCTGCACACATGCCGCCGGGCCCTACCAGCTGCACAATGTGGACATCCTGGGGATTGCGGTCTATACGAACAACGTGGTCAGCGGGGCATATCGCGGTTTTGGCGTGACCCAGAGCTGCTTTGCGATGGAAAGCAATCTCAACCTGCTGGCCGAACAGGTGGGCATCTCTGCCTGGGAGATACGCTATCGCAATGCCATCCGCCCCGGCCAGGTGCTGCCCAACGGGCAGATTGCCGAGGAGAACACGGCGATGGTAGAAACGCTCCAGGCGCTGCGCGAGACCTTTGAATCATCGCCGCGTGCGGGCATCGCCTGCGGCTTTAAGAACAGCGGCAAGGGCATCGGGCTTGTGGACACCGGGCGCTGCGTGCTCTCGGTTGAGGGCGGTATGGTGCACGTGCGCACGTCGGCAGCCTGTATGGGGCAGGGCATTGCCACGGTCTGCATGCAAATGGTCAGCGAGCTGACAGGCCTGCCCCCCTCCCTGATTGTGCACGAGGCGCCCGACACCGTGCGTACGCCCGATGCCGGAACCTCGACCGCCTCACGCCAGACGGTGCTCACGGGCGAGGCCACCCGCCGCGCCGCGCTCGCGCTGTGCCGCGCGCTTGAAGCGGCGCAGGGAGCGGGCGCGAATGCGGGTGCGGGTGCGCCCGGCGGTGCGCAGGGAGCGGGTGCGGCTGCGGCTACGGGTGCGCAGGTTGCGGGCGGTGCGTCCGGCGGTGCGCAGGTTGCGAGTGCGGGTGCGAATGATCCCACCGAAGCCCTTGCCGCTCTCGAAGGCCAGGAGTTCTCCGGCGAGTTCTCACCGGTCACTGACCCGATGTCCTCCCCCGCGCCCAATCCCGTCAGCCACGTCTCCTACAGCTATGCGACGCAGGTGGTGCTGCTTGACGAGGAAGGCCGCCTGGAGAAGGTCATCGCCGCCTACGATGTGGGTACGCCCGTAAACCCCTCCTCCTGCGCCGGGCAGATTGAGGGCGGTATCGTCATGGGCCTTGGCTTTGCGCTCACCGAGGACTTTCCCATCGAGGGCGGTCGTCCCAAGGTGCGCTACAAAACGCTCGGCCTGCCGCGTGCGACGCAGGTGCCGCCCATCGAGGTGCGCTTCGTAACGATTGATGCGGCGCGGCGTCTGCCCTATGCCTTTGGCGCGAAGGGTGTTGGCGAACTGTGCCTCATCCCCACTTCGCCTGCCGTTGCGCATGCCTATTACCGACTGGATGGACAGTTCCGCACCAGACTTCCCTTGCGAGACACGTATTATGGGAAGTGAGTTATCCGGAGGGGGAGTGGTCATGGCCGATTCTTCAATCAAGCGGGTACTGATTTCGGTGACCGACAAGAGCGGGGTGGTCGCCTTCGCGCAGGCCCTGCAACATGAGTTTGGCGTCGAGATTGTCTCGACCGGGGGTACGGCGCGCGCGCTCGCCGAGGCCGGCCTTACGGTGCGAGCCATCGACGAGCTCACCGGCTTTCCCGAGATGCTGGACGGCCGCATAAAGACTCTGCATCCACACGTACACGGCGGCCTGCTTGCGCGTCGCGACCTGCCCGCCCACAGGGAGCAGGCGGCCGAGCGCGGCATCGCGATGATTGACATGGTGGTCGTAAACCTCTATGCCTTCGAAGCGACGGTCAGGCGCACGGACGCGGATTTTGCGGAAATCGTGGAAAACATCGATATTGGCGGCCCCGCGATGCTGCGCTCGGCCGCTAAAAACCATGCCTCGGTAACGGTTGTCACCTCGCCCGAGCAATACGAGGGCATACTTGCTGAGATGCGCGCCCATGCCGGAGCGACCACGCCTGATACGCGCAGAAAGCTCGCGCGGGAGGCCTTTCGCGTTACGAGCGCCTATGACAATTCCGTGTACCAGTGGCTGACGATGGAGATCAACCTCGAGCAGGGCCCCGAGCCGCCGCCGATTCCGGCGCTTGGCCAGGGCCCCACGCCTGACGATAAGCGGCTGTTCCTCAAAAAGGCAGCCGATTTGCGCTACGGCGAAAACCCACATCAAAAGGCGGCCTTCTATCGACCGGTGGGGGTGGGCGCCTCAAGCAGCTGCCCGTTTCATCCCGTCGAGGCGGCCAACCAACTCGCCAACGCCCGCCAGTTGCAGGGCAGAGAGCTCAGTTACAACAACTATCTCGACCTCGACGCCGCATGGTCAGCGGTACGGGAATTTGAGGCCCCGACCTGCGTCATCGTCAAGCATCTTACGCCCTGCGGTATCTCCAGCAACGCCGACCTCGCAAAGGCGTATCGCCAGGCCCACGACGCCGATGCCACCAGCGCCTTTGGCGGCGTGATGGCCTTCAATCGGCCGGTGTCCGAGAGTGTGGTGGAGGCGATTTTCGCAAACGGCCAGTTCGTCGAGGCCGTCATTGCGCCCGGCTGGCATCCGGCGGCGCTGGCGCGTTTTGCCGAGAAACCCAAGGCGCGGCTCCTTGAGACCGGAGGCGTGAACCCGCCGGGAGGCGTGGGCTACCGCAGCATCGAGGGCGGCCTGCTGATCATGCAGGAGGATTACGTGGGCGAAGACCCCGCCACCTTCACGGTGCCAACAAAGCGCATACCCAGCGCAGATGAGCGCGAGGCGCTGCTTTTTGCCTGGAGGGCCTGCAAGTCGGTGAAGTCAAACGCGATTGTCATTGCCCGGGCGACACGAGGCCCTGATGGAAGCGCCGATGGAGGATTTGAGATGGTCGGCGCCGGCGCCGGGCAGCCAAACCGCGTGAATTCCGCCGAACTGGCGCTGCGGCAGGCGGGAGATGCGGCTCGGGGCGCCGTCGCCGCAAGCGACGCCTTCATGCCCTTTGCCGATTCGCTTGAGCTGCTCCTTGCCGCTGGCGTGACCGCGGTCATCCAGCCGGGCGGCTCGGTGCGCGACGCGGAGGTTATCGCCGCCGCCGATGCGGCCGGCGCAGCGCTGCTGTTCACCGGGCACCGCCACTTCCGCCACTGAGAAGGACGCAGAGTACGCAGAAGAGTTTTCCATTGCAGTTTGCCACCGTAATGTAATGTCTCAGGTGGAGAAATCTATCGTCCCTTCACTGGGACTTCTGAATGAAAACATTGGGTTGTCTCCCCCAGAAATTGCCAGGTCGCCCTGTGAAATGATGTCCATGCCAAGCAAAACATCGCAATCGTCAATACTGAGACCGGTAGCCATTATTCTGAAAGGCTGGATACTGCCAATCCTTATCTCGATTTCGTATGCTCGTTGAGGGCTGCTGCTTCTTTCGGGCAAGTCAACGAGGCGCATCGAAGTGGATATGAGGCCGAGATCCTCAATCACGCGGGTAGATATACACGTCTCGTTTGCTCCAGTGTCCCATACCGCGCTATACAGCCGAGCCGATACTTTTTGCAGCTGCTCACGTGGAAGAGAATGTTCGGTTGGAGCAATCGTCACAGACGACCGCAACTCTCCCGGGCTTTCCGAGACACGGTAGGTAACAGACCGGGTTGCTTTTTGCATTATCCGGCATCACGGATTTACCGTGACCGGGTGCCTGACACGCATCGTTTGCAACGCACCGTCACGCGAACACTCCTGCACAATGAAAGAGCCCAAAGCTTCATTGCGCATCGTGGTATCTACAGCCTCCTGGTGGCTGGGATACGCGCCAAGAACTTTACCCTGCTTAATTACTATAAAGCTATCACCATAACGCTTTATCAGTTCAGTGCGGTTATTGAGAAAGTATTTAAAGTCCTCAAAGTTCTGCTCCATAGCTGCTCCTTTCACTGAACCTGGGCAATAGAATATCGCTTTTGAGCCAAAACGCAACCTAAACCGATAAAAAGTGACACTGAATTCCTCAGAGGAAACGAGACACAAAGCGACAAAGAGCCTCTGGCGCGGTACAATATCCGTGCGCCGTGGCGTAGGCGTCGTGTCACAGACGATGCGCTGCAGGTGATGGGCAGGTGCGGCGCGTACGGGATACGGCAGACGACATAAGGTCGGCGATACGACCGAAAGGGGCATTGCAGCATGACTGACGAAAACGGGCTCGAACCCGATGAGCAAAGAAACGGTATCCGGGCAGCCAGCGAACAGACGGACGACACCGCTACCGATGCGCAGGCGGCCGATGCGCCGGAAGTCGATGCGCCAGAGGGCGATGAGCAGGCGGTCAGCCTGGGCGGCGAGCAGGCAGACGACAGCTCTGCGGATGACAGTCTCCCGGATGACAGCTCAAAAGGGGCACAACGTAAAAGGCTTCTGCTGATTGGAGGCGCGGCTGCGGCCCTTCTCGCCGCTGCCCTCGTCGTTGCGGCTTTTGTCCTCACGCGGCCCACACCCCAACTTGCACCGCCGCCTGAAGAGGGGTTGATCATCGAGGAACCTCCACCCCCGCCCCCGCCCGAGCCAACGACCTGGGTCTTTCCGCTGACAGGTGTACAGACCGACGACGAGGAGGCCACGCTTCGTCGCATTCTCTCCGTCAAGATAGAAAACACGCCTGACGCACGGCCCCAAACGGGCCTCGCCAACGCCGATGTAATCTACGAGACGGTTGTCGAAGGCGGCATCACGCGGCTCAACTGCCTGTTCCAAAGCCAGATACCGCAGGAGGTGGGCCCGGTACGCAGTGCTCGCCTCTCCGACCTTTCCATTGTTCCGCAGTACGACGCACTCTTCTTCTTCAGTGGTGCCAACCCCTATGTCCTCGATCAGGTGGCGGCCGCGGGCCTCTCGGATATGTCGGGCTCGAGCCTGTATTATCGTGTGGATTACCGCGTGGCGCCACACAACCTGTACCTGAATCTGGCGGGTGCGCACGCGCTTGCTCCCGATATGGGCTTTGCGGCGACGACGGAGCCCCCGCGGGCACTTGCGTTTGCCAGCGACGCGCAGGGCGACGCGGCGGGTGCGCAGGGCAGCGCGGCGGGTGCGCAGGGTGATGCGGCGGCGGGTGCGCAGGGCGACGCGCAGGGCAGCGCGGCGAACGCGGGCAAAGCGCCAGGCGACGACCGGGCGAATCTGCCCGATGCGACCAGCATCACCGTGCCGCTGAGCGACATCTATATTGCCGGCTGGGCGTGGGATTCCTCGTCAAAAACCTACCTGCGCTCGATGGACGGCCCCACCCTCGATGCAGTCACCGGAGAACAGATAGCGACCACGAACCTCGTGGTTCTCTGGGCAGACTATACCCTCTCGCCTGACGGCCTGACCTCTTTTGTCGACCTCAATGGGAGCGGGACGGCGATATTGTTCATCGACGGCAAGCGCATCGATGGCAGCTGGGAAAGCAACGGCACGCCGCCGCGTTTTACGGATGCCGAGGGCAAGCCCGTCCTTTTGAACCCGGGAACCAGCTGGTTTGAGATTGTTGACCTCGGCACCAACATAGAGATAAGCAGCTGAGCGCCTCCTGGTCGGCTGCTGGCCGCTCTGTTACGAAAGCCTTACCTCTCCTTCACCCTTGTGAGAACTGGCTGCGGCCCAACGCTTGGCAAGACCCGCTATACTTCAGAGGGTGCTCTTTGCAGTATCCACGAACCTGCATGGAGCATCGCCTGCAAGAGGGACGGGCTTTGACCTGAATGGCATTTGAAGGACTGGAGGCCAAGAATCGTGTCAATCCTGCTGAGCATTCTCACCGCACTCATCTCATGCCTCAATTATCTCTGGTGGCTCTATGGTGAACCAATTCCGACCGTAAGCATCACCAGCCAGATTGTGCTCATCGTACTGACCATAACGGCTATGGCGACCTATCGAAAAGAGCGTCTGCGCCCCGCCTACGAACTTGGCCAGCCGCGGATATTCACCCTCGGATTCGGAATCACCGTCCTTTCGCTGATTGCAAACGCTGGCGTCCTCATAGCGATAGTGCTGCTGATACGTGGCTGAAAGCAGCAGGAGCCTGACCGCTTTTGGGTCGGGCCCCTGCGCAAATGACCAGCTCGTACCATACCACACCATAATCAGTAGACCCTTTTGGTTTCACTGCGGCATCCCTCAGATCAAACTTTCACTATCCAATGCCCCTTTCTGGCAGTCCCCACATATTCCAGCCTGTTTGCCATCTTTAATTTTTTTATGTGCTTCGATAACGTGGTGCGGGAGATGCCTAATGCTTTTGAAAGATTTGCCCATGAAAGCTCTGGGCTTTCTTTGAGCAGGGCAAGGATGGCCTCTTGAGCCTGCTCTGGATTATATGACAGCTTCACCGGCTTTCCTATCGGTTCACCTTTTGGTTCAACAATCGGTACAGCTTCCCTATAAATGTTGACCCTGAAGGTATCGCCAATTTCTTGAAATTCTGGCTCCGGCAACCCCATTGCTTCGCAGCTTTCCTTGATGCGTTGCAGTCCTGTGCCCCAGTTCTCAAAGAGCCCCATTTGCTTGAATGTCTCTGCCACAACCCTATTTCTCACTGTGACATTTCCCGCAAGTGCCATTTCGAGCGTCAGTCCGCCATAAAGGGCACCAGGAGAAGAAACCTCCAAGCGGTCATCAAAGAGAAGAACCTGTAAGTGCATGGTGCTTTCCATGAATCTGTGAACCTGCCCATTAACGATAGCTTCCCGTATCGCTGCGATTGGCAGCTCATACGTCTCGACGCGCTGCAACCTGTCAAAATCAGCTTTCAATCTGATGTTGCGCAATACAAACCGCTCCGCTTCTTCGACTTGCTCATAAATCGGGCCGGAATACTCTCTCTTATCAACAAAGACTGCCCGGTTTGTTCCCTTGAATACTCCACATTGGACAGCGACGTATTTAAACGGATTGTTGGTCATGAGCATAAAGGCGTTGGTTGGCAAAAGTTCGCCACTCTCTCGCCTGACGAGCCCCCAGTTCTCAAGATTTTTGATGGTAACTTTCTTCTTTGGTTCAGACAGGCCATTTGTCAGCGCGCTGTTGCGTTTATACCTCTCTATCACCAAACAGAGTTTTTCAGCGGCTTTCAGGTCGAGAGGTTCATCCAAATATACCTGAGCATCAAATGAATCGCCCTCTCCTCTCAGTACCAGCTCTTTTACTTTTACGGCATCTGCAACACGGCTCGTTGCGCCGACACGAACATAAACGCCCTTTTGTCGACCGAGTGACTTTATGAAATACGGTGTCTTGCGTCCCGGAAAGACTTCTACCGAGATAATGGTTTTGCCATCAAGCGCATGCGAGGTGATTGCGGGGAACAACTGTGGTTCACAGAGATTTGAGAGGGCATCAGCGATTGAATCTATAGTCCGATCTGGTTTATCAACTCCGACAATTTCCCGCGTCTCGTTATCAACGCCAATAATGAGCTTGCCTCCCGAACCATTAGCAAACGCAACGAGCGTCTTAATGTACCTCAGGTTTTCCTTAGGCAGCTCGCGCTTGAATTCGAGTCTATTTGATTCGCCGCATTTAATATCGGCGAGTAATTCCTCGTTTCCCATTACGCCACTTTCTATCTTTTGATTTTCCCAATCTACAGGCTCATATTTTACTACACCGTAGTAGATTGTCTGGCTCCTGCGCTGTGAAGCGCGTTGCGACGTGGAGCGCCGTACAGGATTCGAATCCCATAAACAGCCTGGCCTTGATACGGGGTCCCCAAAAAGTACACTGAGCCCGTAAGGGCGAGGGTTTTTTGGGGGTCGAGCGCCCGGAAAACGAGCCAGTGGCTCGTTTTTAGCGAGACCGGGCGGGAGCTTGCGACCGCCCAAGGGCAAGTGGAGCGGGTGACCGGATTCGAACCGGCGAGTGCAAGCTTGGGAAGCTTGTGCCTTACCACTTGGCGACACCCGCTCATCTCTGATGTGCGCCCGTGCCCTGAACGCTTTGCGATAATACCACAAAGTCTGCCCGAGGCAGGCCGAATCTGACCGGCTAAGGGCTATACTGTCACTCAGCAGACAGAACAGGCGCAAGGCCTCGCCTTCCCCTGAGGCCCGGTTTGGAAGAGGAGCAGTTATGAAGCAGTGCGAACGAGGACATTTCTTTGACGATGTGCGGTATCAGGAATGTCCCTATTGCGATACGGTGCAGCCGACCTACGGCTCGACGGTGAGCACGAGTGAGCAGTTGGAGAATACCGAGGCCGAACCGACCGAGGCCGCCGCCCCTGCGGCTGCCGACGCAGACGCGGGTTCGCCGACCGAAGGCGCCGCCCCTGTGACCGAGGTCGTGCTTGCGCCGACAATCGTCACGCCCGCGCCGACCATCTCGGCGGTTACCATCTCGCCTGTTTCTGTCTCAGCGGTGTCGACAACCGCCCCGCCCGCTACAACGGTTACGCCCGCCGCCCCCGCCGCCGGCGCCGGCGCTGACGTCGCACCCGCACCCGCACCCGCCCCCGCCGCTGACGCCACGCCCGCCCCCGCGACAGAGGCCGCGGGAGCACCAGCGCCCACCACGCCCGCCCCGCCCGCTGTACCTGCCGCCGCCCCCGACCCCGCGCCTGCCCCATCCCCAGACCTCGCAACCACGGCGACAGCGTCGGCTCCACAGGACATCGGGGCGACCGTCGGCGTCTTCTCGGCCTCGGCCGACACCGACCCGCCCGTAGCCTTTGTCATCGTGATTGACGGTCCAGACAAAGGCGCCGCGTTCGCCCTGCGTGCGGGGCGCAGCTTTATCGGTCGGGGGAGCGGCTCGGACGTGGAACTGTCTGGCGACGCAGCGGTTTCCCGCGAGGGGCATGCCCTTATCAGCTACGACGTACGCAAAAACAGCTTTCAGGTCGCCAGCGGGCAAAGCCGCTACATCACCTACCTCAACGGAGAGGAGCTTGTTACGCCACGGTCGCTTGCGGCCTACGACACCATCGAGGTGGGGCGCAGCAAACTCAGCTTCCTGCCCTTCTGCGGCGAACGCTTCAGATGGGAAGCATGAAAGAACGCGAGGCCCGAATACGGTAAAGGATACGCGGTGAGACTCGATATTGCTCATCTACAGGGAGAAGGCCGGCGCCGCTACCAGCAGGATTACTTTGCGCTGTCCGATACGAGCCCCGCGGCCCTCGATGCTGGCGTCTTCGATTTCGTGTTGGCCGATGGCATGGGAGGCGCACTGGACGGCGGGCTTATCGCCAGGGAGACGGTCACCCTTCTGTGCGATTGTCTGGCCGGGGCCGAAGAAACGGCGGAGCTCTCGCTCAAACCCTCATCTGACCGTGTGGCGGCGAAAATCCCCGCCGCCGACGCTGCCTCCGTCAACACGATGTCAGAGCCCGCCGCCGATGCCGTACCAGCCCCAGAGCCCGCCGCCGACGCTGCCCCCGCACGCTTTACAAGCGCAGGAGCAACGCCCGAACAGCTGCTCGCCGCCATCAGAAGCGCCAACGCACGTATCTACGAGCGCTATCACGAGACGGGCGGCACGACGCTCATCGTCGCTCGCATCATCAATGATGCGCTGTGGTTTGCAAGCGTCGGCGACAGCACGCTTTACCTGCGCCGGGCGGGACGACTCTTTGAGCTCAACCGGCGACACACCTTCCTCCTTGACCTCTATGAGCGGGTTCTCGACGGCCTGCTCAGCGTTGATGACGCACAGGGCAACGCGCAGGCAAAGGCCCTGAGCAGCTTTATCGGCAGCGGCGCACTGCGCCTCGATTACAGCCGACGCCCTCTTGCACTGCTGCCGGGCGACGTGCTGCTGGCCTGCTCGGATGGGCTGAGCGACACCCTCACGGCCACACAGATTCTCGAGGCGACGGCATCTGAGGTTCCGTCGCGGCAGGCCGGTGTGGCGCTCAGGGACATGATTGAGGCGGCAGGCCTGCCGGGGCAGGATAATTACACCGCAATTATTGTGCGTTATGGATAAAGCCGGACGAGTCAGGCTGGACGCAATGGAGGGACGCCGAGGCGCCAAAGTATGCGGTAGGGATTAAACAGGGAGGGTCAGGGCAGGCAGATGAAAGAGATTACCAATAGAGCGCCGCTGCTCAAAGTCGCCGTCGCCATCCTTTTGGCGCTCGGGCTGATTGCGATTGGCTTTGGTATCGTGCGAGGCGCCACGAGCAAAAGCTCGCCCACCGATGCCATGCGCGGCGTGGTCTTTATCTATTCTGAATTTAATGATGGAGAGGATGACTGGATTGCTTCCGGCACGGGCTTTTTCGTTGGCGTGCGCGGACAAAACCCGCGCTATGTCGTTACGAACGGGCATGTCATAGAGGAAGGGGATACCTACGACGGGGAGATACGCGTCTACTTCGACGCGTTACATGACGACTACATCGTGCCGACGATTGCCTGGGTTGATTACCGCAAGGATCTCGCAATCCTCGACCTTGGCACCACGACCGACAAACGCGTTGCCCTGCCCCTGCTGTTTCGCGACGCGGTGAGCAAGGGCGAGCAGGTCTATGCGCTTGGCTATCCCGGCGCGTCTGACAGCTCCAAGACCTTCTCCCCCAAGGACGGCAGCGACATCACGATTACCACCGGAATCGTGGGGGAGATCATCGAATCCGACCGGGTGCACGCTATTCAGACCGATGCGGACGTGGCCCCCGGCAATTCGGGCGGCCCGCTTGTCAACGCGCAGGGCGATGTCGTTGGCATCAACACCTGGAAGTCGCTTGAGACGGGTTCGATGACCTTTGCGGTGGCTATTGACGAGATCGTGCCCGCCCTGGATGAGGTGGGTGTGGCGTATTCGGTCGCGAATCACACCGACGTGCTGACAATGGTCTGCACGATAGTCGGTGCGGTTCTGGTCATCTTTGGCCTGCTGCTCGGCCTGATGCTGCTTCGCGCCCGGCGCCGTTTGGCAGATGAGCGGGCCGCCTCGGCGCTGTCCGCCGCCGCCGCCGCGCACGCCAACGCCCTGGCCGCCGCGGACACGGCGACGCGCAACGCGGCAATCGCCGCGCAGGCCGTTGCCGACGCCACTGCCGCAAAGGCCGCGGCAGACGCGGCGATTGCCGCAGCGGCGGCGCAGGAGGTGGTCAGGGAGGAGATGGCCGAGGCGGCCCGCCGCGCCCAACAGGCCGCCGAAATGGCCGCGCAGCAGGCCGCCCAGCAGGCCGCGCGCAGCGAGGCTGAAGCAGCGCAGCCACTCTTTCAGCCGGTTCTCGTCGGTCTTGTCGGACAGTTTGCGGGCGTCAGCTTTGACCTGGACACGCGTCTGAATATCGGCCGCGACGCCTCGCGGTGCAACCTGGTATTCGACCCGGATGTTCCGGGTGTCTCCGGCCTGCACTGTTCGGTGTCCTATGACCGCGTAAGCGAGCGCTTCAAGCTTGAGGATCACCGCTCAACCTACGGCACCTTCTTCGGAGCCGGACAGCGGATTGACCCCGACCGCCCGGCATTTCTTGCCGCCGGCGACAGCTTCTACCTGGCGAGTCGCGACACCAGCTTCCAGGTCGCCTTCCGACCCGAATCGTAGCAGGAGACCAGCCGTGCGCTTCGATTACGCGCAATACACCTACCTCGCTCCACACCTCGGCAATCGGCGCACCAGGTCGAGCACGATACGTCTGCAAGCGGACGACGATTTGTTTGCGGCGGTCATCTGCGAGGGGCTTGGTGGGCCGGATCAGGGTGAGACGGTCGCCCGCTTTGCTGCTGAGAGGATACGGGCGGATATACGTGCGGGACTGGCCGCGAATCCGTCGGCGGGCTCGGCTTCGGGCCTAGCCGCGAATCCGTCGGCGGGCTCGGCTTCGGGCCTGGCTTCGAGCCTGACCGCGAATCCGTCGGCGAATCCGTCGGCGGGCCAGTCTGCCGATTTACGCGCCACTCCCCAAGCCTCGCTTGCGCCCGCCCTGCTCCATGCCCATCAGGCACTCTGCGAACGGCAGCTCGTTGAGCCCGCGATGCGCACGGCGCGCTCGACCGCGGCCACCTTTGCGCTTGACCCAACATCGGGCGCGCTCAGCTGGGCGACTATCGGTGACAGTCGCGTGTATCTCTTTCAGAACGGAGCGACAGGCCTCCTCAGCCCCGACGACAGCGCCGGATACGCCGCCTATCTGCGCGGCGAGACCGATTACGAGGGTATTCGTCTGCTTGATTCGCGTGAGGTCCTGACGGCGAGTCTTGGCGAGCCGAGCGAGCCGGTGGCGCACGAAGGCGTGGCTCGGTTTGCGCCCGGCGACGCGCTGCTTGTGTGCAGCAATGGGTTTTGGGAGTACGTCTTTGATCTTGAGGCCTGGATTGACCTGCAGAAATCAGACAGCGCCGAGGAGTGGCTGCGCCTGATGCTTCTGCGTCTGGTAGAACGATCCTGCCTGGCGGGCAACGCCTTCTGTGCGGTCGTCTGCCGGGCCCTGGAGTAAAAGCGGGCGGCGACAACGGGCTCCAGCGGGCGGCCCCAGCGAGCGGGCGGCGACAACGGGCGGCGACAACGGGCGACAACGGGCGGCGACAACGGGCTCCAGCGGGCGACAACGGGCTCCAGCGGGCGGCGACAAGCGAGCGGGCGACCCCAGCAGGCGACAGCGGGCTCCAGCGGGCGGCTCCAGCAGGCGACAGCGGGCGACGACAGACCGATTTTGAGTGCTGCGAAAGGGTAGTGTGATGGACATCGACTACAGCAGACTGTGCTACGGCTGCTTTCGAGAGAGAGGCAGTTTGGGAAGCACCCCGTCGGAGCTGGCCCCAGACGATGCGGTCTGCCCACACTGCGGCTTTGATGCGAGCGCTGAGCCAATCTATCCGCTGGCCCTGCAACCGGGCAGCATCCTCAACGGGCGCTACCTCGTGGGACGCCCCCTGGGGCAGGGCGGCTTTGGCATCACGTATCTGGCCTTTGACATGACGCTGCAGATCAAGGTCGCCATCAAGGAATTTCTGCCCACAGGAATGGTCAGTCGCGACAGCGACCGTTCGACGGTCATCCTGCTTTCACGGCGCAACGATGGTGAGTTTCGGTTTAACAAGGAGAAGTTCCTCGACGAGGCGCGCATTCTCGCCCGACTTTCGGACGCGCCGAATATCGTAAAGGTGCAAAACTACTTTACAGAGAACAACACGGCCTATTTTACGATGGAATATGTCGACGGCATCAGCCTCAAGGAACGTGTTGCTCAGCAGGGCGGCCGTCTGCCCTGGGAGCTTGTGAGCGGGTATCTGTTGCCTATCGCCAGCGCTCTGGTTCAGGTGCATGCTGAGAACCTGCTGCATCGTGACATCAGCCCCGACAACATCTATCTTACCAGGAAGGGCACGAGCAAGCTCCTCGATTTTGGCGCCGCGCGCTCATCGGGAGGAGACGCGCGGAGCATGTCGATTATCCTCAAGCACGGGTTTGCGCCTGAGGAGCAGTATCGCACCCACGGCAGACAGGGCCCGTGGACCGATGTCTATGCCCTGGCCGCTACCTATTACTACTGTCTCACCGGCACGCTGACGCCCGATTCGATTGACCGCCTGCATACCGATACGCTTGTGGCACCAAGCCAGCTTGGCGTGAACCTGCCGCCAGGCGCCGAGGCAGCGCTGCTCAAAGCTCTGGCCGTGCATGGCGATGACCGCTTCAGGGACATGCAGGCCTTCATGGATGCCGTGACCGGGAAGGTAGCGCCGCTTGAGCCGTCCGTGCCGCCCACCTTCGCGGCTTCGTCCGTGTCGTCCGTGCCGTTCGTGCCGCCTGCTCTTGCGGCCACCCACTCCATTCCTGTCGCTCAGAGTCCCGCTGTCGCACCATCCGCCCCCTTCGCCGCCGCAACGTCCGCCGCCGCAACGCCCGCTCCCGCAACGTCGCCTGCTCTCACCCCCGCTCCCACCGCCCCCGCCTTCTCCACCTCCGCTTCTACCAGCTTTCGCGCCGCCCCCGCCCACACTGCCCTGCCCCCCGTTCCCGCGAGAAAGCCAACGCGTCTGCCGCTTCTCATCGGCGGCTCAGCCGTGGCCCTTGTCCTTGTCATCGCAACCGTCGCGCTGCTCCTCTTCAATCCCTTCTCGGGCTCGTCAACGACGGGGCAGGGGGCGGCAGACAACGGGAACGCAGCCGTCCAGGGGCCGTCTGGCTCTGGCTCCGGCTCCGGCTCCGACTCAAACGGCTCCGGCTCCGGCTCCGAGGGCTCCGACTCCGAGGCTGGCGGCACCGACAACGGCCGCGTTGAGGAGGTGCCAACGGTCAGCGGGTATTATTACAGCACCGATGTGCCCATCGCTATCATCTCCTCCGCCGGCTGGGAGATTGACGACAGCCAGGGCAGCCTGACGCTCACGAGCCCCTCGGAAAGCGCAGTCATCAGCTTCTTTCAGGCTGACAACATGAGTCCGGCGACGTTTGCTCTGCAAAAGACGGTCATGATGGAGACCGCTGCCGAATCCTTTGACGCCTTGAGCTATGAGTTCCTTTTTGAGGAGAACCGCATTATCTCGGGCTACGACTTCTACGTCCTTGCCTTCACGATGGAGATAGACGACGAGGTGTACGCGGTCTGGTATTACGTCACTTCGGATAACGTGCGCGGCGGCATCGTTACGATGTGGCTTGAGATGCCCGACGCGACCGACACCGACCGTGCGGATATGGAAAGCATGCTCGGCTCACTCCTTGTGCTGTGATGATGGACTTCCTGTCGCGGGGTGCTACAGCCCCACGTATTCGGCGTAGACGGAGAGGGCGGCGGCTTCGTCAGGAACACCCTTGAGCATCATGCGTCCGTCGGCGAAGAGCTTGAAGCGCAGCGTGCCGTTGTCAAAAGTAAGCAGGTAGGGGCTGAGGAGCACATCTCCCTCGCTGCGCAGGCGTTCGGCGAGCCGTGCGAGGTCGCACGAGGCGTCTGCCTTCTCGCCCGGCACCCCACTCTGAGCTTTGCCGCGTGCGGGCACTACCTGGTATTCGTCGCGTCCGCAGAGCGCCGTGGAGTTGCTGCCCCGGTCCGTGTTGAGCAGTTCATAGCTATGGCGGCCGCAGGTGGGACAGTCCGGTTTGCGCTCAAAGGGAACGAGGGTGCCCTCGGCATGCCACAGGTCTATATCGATCAGGCCGCTCGCTCGCTCTGCCTGCGCGCCGAGTATCAGCTTGAGCGCCTCGGTCGTCTGAAGGCTTGCCACCAGCGTGCTCACGGTGCCGAGCACACCGGCGCTGGCGCAGGTCGGGTAGCTTCCCGGCAAAGGCTCCCTGGGCGACAGACAGCGAAAGCAGGGCGTTTGACCAGGAACGATGGGAAAGACCATGCCGCTTGTTCCGAGCACGCCGCCATAGACCCAGGGGATGCGCAGGCTGTCGCAGGCCTCGTTGAGCAGATAGCGCAGCTCAAAGTTGTCCGAGCCGTCAATCACGAGATCGATGTCGGCAAGCAGCGACTCGATGTTCTCACCGCTCACCTGCGTGACGCGCGGATCGCAGGCGACCTCGCTGTTGATTGTGCGCAGGTGTTCGGCCGCCGCGATGGCCTTCGGGGTAGATGAGGCGGCGTCCGCCTCGGTGTAGAGACTGCTGCGTTGCAGGTTGTCCAGGCTCACGTAGTCACGGTCAATCAGGCGCAGGAAGCCGCCTTTCTGCGCCGCGCCGCTGCCTTTCTGTGCTGCGCTTCTGCCCGGCGCGCCTCCGCCCGCCGCGCCGTCCGCTGCCGTATCGCCTCCCGCCGCGCCGCCACACCCAACGCCGGCGCGCGCCAGCAGCGAGGCGCTGGTAGAACCGAGCGCGCCCATACCGACGATGGCGATTCGGGCGGCCGCCCAACGGCGCTGTCCTGCCTCCCCGATTTGCGGAAGAACAATCTGGCGACGGTAACGCCGTGTGTCCATGCAGCCCGCCTCCCTCGCCACGAAACGCCTGAATCGCAAACTCGTAAAGTCAGTATAATAGGCATATGGATTTTCGAACAGCGGCAATCATACCGGTAGCGGGCCAATCCACGAGGATGGGGGCCTTCAAACCGCTCATCGAACTTGACGGTGAGCCGCTTATCCGTCGCACCGTGCGCTCGGCGCTTGCCGGTGGCGCCCGGGAGGTGCGTGTCGTGCTCGGACGCGAGGTGGATCGCGTGCGCGCCGCTCTCGCCGATATGCCCGACGTCGTCTTCGTGGAAAACCCCCTGTATGCTTCAACCGATATGTTTCGCTCCGTGCAGATGGCGATGAGAGACGTGGGCGTTGCGGATGCTCGAATGTTGCGCGATGCGATTCTTGGCAGGGCAAAAGGGCCCCTCGAATGTCTGCGTACGCGCCTGGCCGGCCATGAGCCCGATGCCCTGTTCATCCTGCCGGGCGATGTGCCTGCGGTTGCCCCCTCAACCTTTGAGGCCCTGGCGCAGCGTGCGGCCGACCCCCTGTCCCCGCCCTTGCTGCGGCCGCTCTATCAGGGGGGACACGGCCACCCTCTGCTGGTGCGCAGGGAGGCGTACCCGGCGATTCTTACCTTTGAGGCCAGCATCGGGAGCGCGGGCGGCGCAGATGACGACAGTGGTGCGGGCGCGGGCGGCGCGAGTGGAGCTGCCGGAGCGAGTGGAGCGGGCGGTGCTGATGGCCGTGGCGCCACGGCAGGCGGTGGCGCCACGGCAGGCGGCGGCCTGAAGGCGGCACTTGCGGGCTTTGTCCTCGAGGGAATCGAAGTAGCGGATGAGGGCGTATTGCTCGATGCCGATACCCCCGCCGATCTCACCCGATTGAAGGAGTATCTCACCGCGTTGGAAAGCCGGGGCTGACACAGATGCCCGCTTAGCCGGGCGAGTATCTCACCGCGCAGGGAGGCACCAGGAGCTCGCCGCTGCGACGCCGGGGTGCACAGCCAGGGGCCGTTCGGTCCGAGAAGGAGGATGCCATGTCTATCACAGAGCTGTATCGGCGCCTTGAACAGGCCCTGCAAACGGGCGTAGCGGCGGCCATCATCTCTGACTATGGTGTTGACGGCAGCGTGCGTAAACGCCTGGCCATAGCCTCCGACCAGCAGATATGGGCAGAGGTCGAGAGCCTTGAGGCTGCGTCGGGCGCCCGTATCAACGGTCCGGTGACCAGCCTTACGAACTCAGAGGGCAGCCTGACCCTCATTGAACACTACCGTACCAAGCCGCGATTCATTATCCTCGGCGCAGGGCATATCGCCGCAGCTCTCGCCCCAATCGCAAAGGCTGCCGACTTTGAGGTGCTCGTCTATGACGACCGCGCCTCGTTTGCCAACAGCCAGCGCTTTCCGGATGCCGATGCGGTCATCTGCGACGGGTTTGACCGTGTTTTTGAGCGCATCGAGCTGCGGGAAAGCGACTATGTGGTCATCGTGACGCGCGGCCATCGGCACGACACCGACTGCCTCCGTGGCATCCTTGCCCGACCGGAACCCGCCTATACCGGCATGATTGGTTCCAGACGGCGTGTGGCCATTGTCATGGATCAGTTGCGGTCGGAGGCTTCAGAAGCGGTGAGCGACGCATACGACGCATACGCCGCTCGCATCGAACGCGTTCATTCGCCCATCGGTCTGAGAATCGGGGCAGTTACGCCCCTCGAGATTGCCATCTCGATTATGGCCGAGGTTATTCAGGTAAAGCGGATTGAGCGCAAGGAGGCCCAGTATTCCTCGTGCGATCCTGCCATCGCCGAGGAGCTTGCTCTGCGCGGCGATGCCTACGATGCAACGATTACCATTGTCGAAAGCAGCGGTTCTGTGCCCATCGAGGCCGGCGCCAAGCTGGCCATGAGCTATGCGGGCAGCATTGCGGGCACAATCGGCGGTGGCTGTTCGGAAGGTGAGGCGATGCAGGTCGCGCGTGAGCTTATCAATGAGAACGGCGCTCGGACCTGGCGTCTTTACACCGTGGATATGACCGACAGCGCCGAAGAGGACGGCATGGTGTGTGGAGGAAGCATGAACGTGGTGGTGGAGCTCGTGCAAAACGGCGCAGAGGAGGCATAGCCGCCCGCGGCAGGGCAGGGGCGCGGCAGGGGTGCGGGAAAGGAGGGGCAGGAAGCGCAGATGTCGTTACGGCTCAGCATACAACGCTGGTGGTATATCGGCTACGGCCTTCTCTGGGGAATCCAGTTTGGACTGTACTCAAGTCAGAGCTTCTTTGGTTCGGTTGGCTTTGTTCGTCTCCCCAACGATGCCTTTAACCTGAGCTCGCTGATCACCGTCATCGTCTGCTGTGTTCTGATTGGCCTTGTCTATTGGAGAATGCCCCGCTTGCCCCGATTCATGCCGGTCGCGGTTCCTACGCTTCTGTATCTGATGTCCATCCTCATGTTGGCCATCCCCAACAGCCCTATTCCTCTGGCACCGTTGATGATTGGCGCGGGTATCGTCTCAGGAGCCAGTTACAGCGTTTTATTGGTGAACTGGTATCGGCTGCTGGCCACGGGCCCCTCCGCGGACATTTTGCGCCGGGTTGCCGCATCGTCGCTGCTCGGTACCGCGCTGTGCCTGGTCATCTCCTACGCACCGTTTTCGGTCGTCATGCCGCTGGTGGTTGCCTTTCTCGCGCTGGTGGCCTGGATGCAGCACAGCGCCATTGCCCGCGTTCTCGTCTCTCCGGAGGCTCTGGGCGCCACGGCCGCCACGGCCACTCTGGCCGCCACGGCCGCCACGGCCGCGGCAGGCGCTCCGGCCGCGCCAGCCGCCACGGCCGCGCCAGGCGCCACGGCCACTCTGGGCGCATCCGCCCCCTCTGTGTCCACAGGCTCTCTCGCTCGCACCACAGGCTCTCTCGCTCGCACCACAGGCCCCGCGGTGCCCTCGATGCGACCCATGCGGCCGCGTCAGGTTGCGACCATGCTGCTTGGGCCACTGATGTGTCGCTGTGCGCTGGGCTTTGCCTTTGCCATTATCAGCCAGGTTGCCTTTGTCTCGCCCACAGGGTTTATCGGCTCCAACAATCTGTTCAATCTCGGCATGTTCGCCGCCGCCTTTCTGTTCTTTGTCATGGCGGCGACCACGGCGCGCAGTCCTGAGCCGACGGCTCTGTTCCGAGGACTTTTCCCCGTGCTCGGAGCTGCGCTGTTGCTGCTGCCATTTCTCGATTCGTCGATGTGGGCCATCCTCGCCATGTTTGTTACCATGGCCGCGCATCTCGTGCAGATTGCCTTTGTCTTTCTGGTGGCCGACCTCGTGTATCGCTCCAGGATTGAGAGTAACATCCTGGCCTCCTTCGTTCATGCCATCGACCAGTTCGCGATTCTCTTCGGCATCGTTTTGGGCATCACCATCATTGGAGATGACCTGAATACCGTGCGCCTGTCGCTTATCACCGGCGCGGTTGTCTATCTGTTGATGATGGCGATGTTTTTCTTCGTGCGCTGGAATCGCAACCGTTCAATCGTGCGCGAATGGGAAGGGGAGAGCGGGGCGGCAAGCGATGGGACAAAAAGCGATGGGACAGGCAGCGCGGCGGGCGGAGTGGCGGGTGTTGCAGGTGGGGGCGCACGGGATGATGTGGCAGGAAGGGCCGCATCTCGAGCGGATCATCTGGATGCCCAGGTGGGCGCCCTGGCCGCATCTCATGCGCTCACGCCGCGCGAACGGGAGATACTCGGCTACCTTTGCCGGGGGCGTTCGACGCCGTATATCTGCGAGGAACTGACGCTTTCTAAAAACACCGTGCACTCACATATCAAGCGAATCTATCTCAAACTGGATGTGCATGGTAAACAGGAACTCCTTGATCTTGTGGAGTAAGCGTTCTGAGGTGACACAAGGTGGCAAAAGGCATCTTAGGTTTTTGTCTTTCTCATCGATGCCGAGGAAGGGATAATCCCTCTGGAGGTCAAGGCGGGCACAAACAGAAAGACCCCGAGCCTACGGGTCTTTCTGGAAAAGAACAGGGTGCCATACTCCATCAGACTGACCAGCCGCAATTTCGGTTTTGCCAACGAGATCAAAAGCGTGCCGCTCTATGCCGCATTCTGTATTCCAGGGCTACTGGGTGACAGCGGAGTGAGACGGCACGAGGGTGCTGTCGGAAGCTAACAAAAATCCGATAGGCCTTGCCCTCTGCTATCTTGCCGATGCCCGTTGTGCGGAGGTGGTGCACAATGAATGCGTCGGCACTTTTAAAGGTAGCACACGGGCAGCACTTTACTGTTGTTGCCGATTTGTACCATGTTGTTCGCCTGGCAGATCAGCACGCCCTCGCCACGCGTTCTGTCTGTTATGGCGTCAAGCTTGCGAAAGATGCCTACGTCGTTATAGTGTGGATCCGTGGTCTTTTTTATTTCTGCGGGATAAAGCGTATCGCCAATCTCGAAGATCAGGTCAATTTCGTTTTTCTGGGCATCCCGATAGTAATACAGCGGCAACTCCCTGCCGCTGTTGTAGTAGCTCTTGATAATCTCACTGACCACGAAGGTCTCAAAAAAGGCCCCTGCCGCTGCCCCCGCCTCCAGAGTCTCCCATGTTGGCCAGCGGGTAAGATACGCCGCCAGGCCGGTCTCAAGGAAATAGACCTTGGGGGTCTTGACGATGGACTTGACCGTGTTGGTTCGATAGGGCTGCAACAGATAGACCAGTCCCGTGGCCATGAGGATAGAAAGCCAGCGCTTTGCCGTGGGAGCACTGATGCCAATCTCCCTGCCCAGCGCCTCCAGGTTGAGGGCCTGCCCCGTGTTGGCTGCGACGACGCGCATAAAACTCAGAAAGGCCAGCTCGTCGCCAATCTGGGCAAGGTCGCGCACATCGCGCTCGATGTAGGTCTTTACGTAAGAAGCATAAAAGATGTTGCGGTCAAGCGCCTCGTCGACCCAAAGCCGCGGCAGGCTTCCACGAAATATCATCGGCCAGACGTTTACCTTTGCGACCTGTTGCTCAGTGGCTACAGAGAGAAAGGCATCGCTGGGGACGAAAGGCTCCAGAAGCGTGGAGGCCCGCAATTCGCGCATCGAGAGTCCAAGCATCGGCAATACGGCGATTCGCCCGGCAAGGGAGTCGGTGACGCCCTTCATCAAGTTGAACTGCTGCGAGCCGGTGAGAAAGTACCTGCCTTGCGAGTTGCTTCTGTCAAGAGACATCTTGATATGGGACAAAAGGCTGGGCGCATACTGGATTTCGTCGAAAATGACAGGAGGGCGGTTAATCTCCAGGAACCCTGAGGGACTTTGTATGGCCGACTCCCTGAGCAGCGGGTCGTCAAAACTGAGATAGCTCGCATCCACCGATTTGGAAAGGATAGTGGTTTTTCCGACCTGCCTTGGGCCTGTGAGAATCAGCGCAGGGAAGCTGGCGGCAACCCGCTCAATCGTTTTGGCAATTGCTCTGGGAAAGAACTGCACCGTGCTCCTTTGATAAAATCCAACACATGATATTTGATTTTAGCGCTTTTCCAGAAATTTGTCACTCGGATGTACCGACCCACGCGGCTTTGGCATTGGACAAATGGCATATTGCGCAGGTTGAACGGATAAATGCCCGGCACCGGCCGGATCCGAACAGTTTCCTGGCAACTTAACCAACCTGGTGGTGCCCCAGTTTTATCTGAACAGCCAACCCCGACCCATCTAGCAACTTATAACCGAAAGAATCCATCGATTTCAACCGGCAAAATCCGGAGATCTCAACCAGCAGAATCCGATAGTCTTAGCCAGGATTCAATCCTACTCATTTTGAACCCGGCACCCGCTTGCACTCAAATCACTGCTCAGACACCATCGTGTAGAGACGGTAGCCTCCGGCCAGGTGCGAGACCTCTGCAAAGCCGCTCTGCATCAGGATGCGCGCGGCAATATAGGAGCGCAGGGCGCTTTGACACAGCAGGTAGACCGGTTTAGTGCAGTCGAGCTCACCCAACCGGGCACGCAGCTCGTCTAAGGGTATATTGGCAAAACCCTCTATGCTACCCTGTTGGTACTCTCCAAACGAGCGCACGTCAATGAGCTGGGCACTGCCGTCACGCGGCAGCGTAGCGACTTCATTCCAGAAATATTGTCGGACGCGACCGGCGAGTACGTTCTCAATCAGATAGCCAGCCATGTTCACAGGGTCTTTGGCTGAGGAGAACGGCGGGGCGTAGCATAGCTCCAGCTCGGTAAGATCCGCGGCGGTCATACCGGCGCGGATGGCGACGGCCAGCACGTCGATGCGCTTATCGACACCCTCAAGCCCCACACCCTGCGCACCGAGGATGCGCCCATTCTCGGGCGAGAACAAGAGCTTTAAAGACAGTGCGCTGCTGCCTGGATAGTAGCCGGCGTGACTAGCGGGAGAGAGATAGACTTTGTCGTAGGCGATGCCTGCAGCCTGTGCGCGCCTCTCGTTGATGCCGGTGGCGGCAATGGTGAGGTCGAATGCCTTGAGCACTGCTGAGCCCTGGGTAGCCGTATAACGGGAGGGGATGCCGCAGATGTTGTCAGCGGCGATGCGCCCCTGCCTGTTGGCGGGCCCGGCAAGAGGGATCTGACCCGGCGTCCCGGTAACGAGGTCGTTTACCACCACGGCATCGCCGACTGCGTAGATGTTGGGATCGCTGGTACGCATATGCTCATCGACGACGATGCCGCCCGCGCCGCTTACGGTGATACCGGCATCAACGGCGAGTTGACTGTCTGGATGCACGCCGACGGCCAAGATGACCAGATCGGTTGCCAGCTCTTCGCCGCCTAGCCCGTCATCGCGCCGCCCACCATCGTCTGCATCCCCGCCGCCGTGCGAGCCGCTGTCAAGCAGCACGTACAGTTTGTCATCCTGCTCCCTGACGCCACCGAACGGAGCCTCAAGGCGCAGATCCACACCTTTATCGCGAAGATGCTCGTGTACCTGGCAGGCCATGTCAAAATCGATGGCGTTGATGACGTGGTTTGAGCGTTGGACGATGCTCACCCCTACGCCGGCGTGCATTAGGCTCTCAGCCATCTCAATACCGATATAGCCGCCGCCGATGATGGTGGCGTGGTGGGGCTTGGTAGTGTCAACAAAACCCCTGATGGAATCGGTGTCGGCAATGTTTCGCAGGGTAAAGACCTGTGCTGAGTCGAGGCCGGGCACGTTGGGGATGTTGGGCTTGGCACCTGGTGCGAGGATCAGTTTATCGTAAGGCTCCGTGTACTCCCTGCCGCTGGCAAGGTCGCGTATTCCCACGACCTGTGTGGCGCGGTCGATAGAGATAGCCTCCTGGTTCACGCGCACATCAATGTTGAAGCGGCGATAGAAGCTCTCCGGAGTCTGCAACAGCAGGTCGTCGCGCTCGGGGATGATGCCGCCGATGTAGTAGGGCAGACCGCAATTCGCAAAAGAGACAAAGCCGCCCTTCTCCAAAATGACAATCTCCGCCTGCTCGTCCAGGCGGCGTAGGCGGGCGGCGGCGGTCGCTCCGCCTGCCACCCCTCCGATGATTACAACCTTCATGCCACTACGTCCTTTCTATCGATAGGCCCGATGCCAAGATGACGGGCATCCATCGGACGCTTCGCCCTGGCAGCTGGCAGCTGTTACCCATCGTTGTCGCTCCACCATCCACGTTTTTCGTTGTCGATTCGCCGCTTGTCGCTGTCGCCTCAACGCACCAGCTGATAAGGCCAGGAGTTGATGCCGCCAAAACTCGTCACGTCCTGATAGCCCAGGTTTTGCAGCAGCTTGACTGCACTGCCGGCACGAGCACCGCTGAGGCAGTAGACGAG
>JAISLY010000013.1 GCA_031277035.1 Coriobacteriales bacterium
GATACGATGGGGTCGGACATGGCCCTGCCTCCTAGCATGATCGATTCTGGACATTTCGAATCATACCGATGGGGCGGGGTCATGTCTTTTCATCTAGACGTATTCAGCTTTCAAAGTGCGCAAGAAATTTTACGTTACCAATCATCAGGATAGGGTTTATCGGGGAACAGGTGTTTCCAAAGTTCTTCATCGATCATAGTCGTCGCGTCATATCGAGCGCTTTGGAGCTGCTCGACTGTGATTTCTGTTCTCCTTAAATCTGTACCGCAGAGGATTGCACCTCGAAAATCCACGCCTTGGAGGTGCGCGCCTCGAAAATCCACGCCTCGAAAATCCATGCCTTGGAGGTGCGCGTGTTGGAGGTACGCACCTCGGAGGTCCGCGCCTTGGAGGTTCGCGTCTTGGAGGTTCGCGCCTCGGAGGTTCGCGCCTTGGAGGTTCGCGTCTTGGAGGTTCGCGTCTTGGTGGTTCGCGCCTTGGAGGTACGCGCCTTGGAGGTACGCGCCTTGGAGGTACGCGCCTTGGAGGTGCGCGCCTTGGAGGTGCGCGCGTTGGAGGTACGCGTGTTGGAGGTACGCGTGTTGGAGGTTCGCGTGTTGGAGGTTCGCACAGAAAAAGTTAAGTTGCTTGGCATAATGAGAACTGATAAATGCGATATGGTTAAGACATTGCCGTGGCAGACTCGTGGTAACAGGTGAGTGCCCTGAAACTTCTACAAGCCAGTTGTAGAAACCATTAGGAATTGCCTCAGCGTCAAGCGATGTAACATGCTTACTGTGAGTGGCAATACAGCTATGGACGGCGAGCAGGGCGGTTTGGTAGTTTGCTACTCTTTTCTTCTCGTCAGCAAATGGTATTCGCTTACCACCAGAAAACAGACGATTGGGGCTTGCTATCGAGTCGGCCATTTCCTGTAGAAGCAATTTCTGAATTTTGGGGTAACTGTCTTCGTTTTCTGGTAACGGCCGCATGTATTCGGAACGCAAAAAATCACAGATATGCTCAGTCAGAGGTGCCACAGCAAGCTCATCAAATAACTCGCTTCGCAATTCATCTGACAGGGCTTCAGCATCCATAGGAATTTGTGCAACAAGTTGATAAATTGCGCGAGAAACCAAGTATTCCATGAAGCTTCTATGTACGAACTCATGAGGTTCATTACGGTTGCTGCTCCCAGAATGTCTCATGTAAAAGGATAGCATCAGATTCTTGATTCCAACCGATTTGTCGTCAATAAAACGCCTGCATATTTCCTCCAACCTTCCTTTTGTGCAACGCCTTTCCAACTCAGCAAAATCAACCTGCTCATCGGGGGCTTGCCAAGCCGCAAGACCAAGCTGTTCGAGGAAGGCGAGATAATCGGAGAACACCACGTCCCTGGTTGCACTGTGTCCGCCAGTACCACGTTCCTTAGATTTTCCGGCCATTGCGTAGTCTCTCTCAAAAACACCCCGGAGCATCGTTTCATAGATAGACGCAAGGTTCGCGTCTCCGGTAAAATCAAGTTCCTCATAATTAAGCGCTATCAACAGATTTAAGACCGGTGTCATCGTAAGAGGGCTTTTATCTCCCTTTTTCGCATCCCATCTTTTAAGCTTATCGGGCATCTGTTCAAAACTGTTGTCCGCATACTGACCGTATTTTTTCCACCAGATATCCCGCTTGTCCTCATCCAGCAGACCGTCGGGATCTTCGTAGCCCCTGCGATCCTCGACAAAATAGGGAAACAGATGGATCGTTCGCCGCCCGAACTGTGGCGGCATGACATCCAATACCACCGAGCGTCCAGTAACCAGCACCCTGACTTTGTCCCAAGATTCAACAAGTTCGGACATTTTCTCAAGTTGCTGATCAATGCCTTCTAAGAAACGCTTGGCCAAAGTCTCCGTATTCTCACCGCTTTCCATTATCTCGTCCAAGCCATCAAATATGAGAACCAGCGTGGCATCGATGCGGGGCAGCGTGTCCAGCAGGTCAATAGCGCCCTTAATTGTCCGGAAATGTTTCAACGGCATATAAAAACAAAAGCGGCCACTCATATCGGCAAGCCTGTCGACAAGCATCATTGCTGCGGTCGACTTGCCACCCCCTGGTTCACCGCCAAGTATCATAAGCGAATTACCCTCTCCCCTACACCAGTCATCGAGAAAGGTATCCGAAATAAAGACTCGTTTGACAAGCTCTTGCTCTTTTCCTCGACCATCGGAAGTTTTTTTCTCATACCGCCAGACATTCAAGGGGATATACATATCGCGCAAGGTAAACGGCTGCTCATAAAGCGGTTTATCGACACTCACCGAGCAGGCGTAGTCCCTAAGACCCGGAAGCGCGTCTTTGATGCTTTTGAGATTCGAGTGTATCGACTGGAGGATTTCTTCTACTCGCTCTATTCCTGTTTCTAACACTTCCAATTTTTGAGCAATATTCTGGGCATCGGAACGCCGAACCCATTCTATGCATGCTTCTAACTTTTTCTTGATGTATCCGTAAAGTCTCAATCTTTCGTTGTCGGTCACCTTGCCAGAAAGCGGTAAACCTTCTGCCTGAAGCTCACGTCTTTCCTCAAAAGCACGCACAACATACTTGGCAATCCCAGAATCGTGGGCTTCAAGCACATCTGTCCGTGGATTGAATCCACCTGCTCGCGAGTAGTTCCTGTATTCAGCACAGGCAGCTTTCACGAGTCGCTCGATCTGCCTCAAAAGCTGCTGGTACTCTGCATCCGGTGATTGGATTCGCTCTTTTATCCGGTCATTAAAACCCGTGACCTCTAAGAGTTTCAACAGTATCGACAGCATCTGCCCTAGCCTCCCCGTCTCCGTTGTGTTACGCCGTCACTTGGAAGTCGCCCGCTCTATGTGAGCTTAAAAACCGAGGTGCCCCTCAACCGGCATATTCCCAAAACACTATAGCGCAACAACAGGCTCTCCGGCAGTCTCACCCGGCAGCTTTACAGCCACCGTTCAGCTATCTCCAAAATACAAAGAGCCCGTTCTTTTGTGTTCTTCCCTCTGCCCGCCACCATCGCTAACCTTGGCATACTGCCCCTGCTCTCGGGTGTTCTCTTTTCCAATACAGCCATGTCAACCTATCGTCACGTAGTTGAGGCCGTCATACCGATGGGGACTATGTTTCCGCTGAAGCTGTTCTCCGCATTCCAGAGGTCTACGCTTCTCTGCATGTTCAGCCACTGCTCAGCAGAGTTGCCAAACAACAGCGAAAGCCGCAAGGCCATGTCCGGGCTGAGGGCGCGGCGCTCGTTAATCAACTCGTTGACCGATTGCCGGGACACTCCTATCAGTTGCGCGAGCCGTGTAACCGATAGGCCGTAGTCCTGCATGAACTCCTCACGCAATATCTCACCGGGATGTATCGGCTTTCGGGACGCTTTCTTTGCTGCTGCCATAGCCATAGTCACAATCTCCTAATGATAGTCGCAGATCTCGACATCATAGGCATCCTTGCCCTCAAATCTAAAGCAGATACGCCACTGATTGTTGATGGCAATCGCATAGTGGCCGAGCCGGTTGCCTTCCAACTGGTGCAAGCGGTTTCCAGGAGGCACCCTGAGATCATTGGCCGACTCGGCGCTGTCAATCAGCGTCAGCTTTCGGAGAGCACGAGCCTTGATGTCGGATGGGAACCGACCGACCGTTCCTTTGAGGAACAGCGCTTCGGTTCCTTTATCCGCATAGCTCTTAATCATTAAAGTAGTATCACGCGTAACGTGACATTTGTCAACGCTCTATTTGCCCTCTCTCCCGTCTAACCACCTGCCGGGGAAGCCGCAGAAAACAGCTACCAGAAAGTAGGCATGGCAGAAAGCGAGATGACCTGAAACACCGCCCGCATAAGTCCCTGAACCAAAGCGAAAGAACCGTCCCTCCGTGTTCCAGGGGATTCTCTTTGAGTGATTTTTGATTTATATGTGCGGAAAAATATGATTTGTGATTAGAAAAATGGATATATAAATCATCTCAGGCTATACTGCACCTATCCCGGCAGTGGATGTTTGGGTTATCGGCCAGGATCGATGGCAGGACAATGCGGAGGATTGGAACCATGCGCAGGACGATAGATGAGGCTTTGCGACGCTGGAAACAGTCAAAGGACAGGATGCCTCTGCTGCTGGACGGGGCGCGGCAGGTGGGCAAGACCTATGCGCTCGTAAAATTTGCCAAGGAAAACTACGATGACTGTGTTCACGTCAACCTGGACATAAGCAGCAGGATTCGAGAATCCCTGGATTTGAACATCTCACCAGAATCGATACTCAAAGTTGTAGAGGCGGAGACTCAGCAAAAGATAGTGCCTGGAAAGAGCCTGCTGATCCTTGATGAGATACAGTCCTCAGAACGCGCCCTGAGCGCGTTGAAGTATTTCTGTGAGGACGCGCCGCAGTACCACGTAGCTGCTGCGGGAAGCCTGCTGGGCGCTGCGATTAACAGGGAGCGTTATTCCTTCCCGGTCGGCAAGGTCAATAGTCTGCATATGTACCCCATGGATTTTGAGGAGTACCTGTGGGCTCGCAACGAGAAGGTGCTTGCCGATGAGATACGCGACGGGTTTGAGCGAATGATGCCGCTGTTGCCGAGCCTGCACCTGAAGGCGATAGAGCTTTATCGCGATTACCTCATCTGCGGAGGTATGCCAAGATGCGTCCAGGCGCTTGCTACAGGCCAGAGCCTGCGGGAAATATCTTGGCTGCAGCGTGAGATCCTGGACAATTATCTGGCAGATATGGCTCGATACGCCTCCAACTCAGAAACCGTGAAGATCCGCTCCTGCTTTGAATCGATTCCGGCGCAACTGGCCAAGGAGAACCACAAGTTCCAGTACAGAGTGGTGCGCAAAGGGGGAAGTGCCGCGGTGTTCGGTGCTTCAATCGAATGGCTGAGGCTCGCCGGCGTTGTGCTCAAGTGCCAGAATGTGGAACATGGCTACCTGCCGCTCTCAGCTTATGCGGACTTGTCGGCGTTCAAGTTATATATGGCCGACGTGGGGTTGCTCACCATGCGCACCCAACTGCCCCATTCAATCATCCTCTCTGGCCATGAGAATACTTTCATGGGGGCGCTTACCGAGAACTATGTCGCGCAGCAGCTCGCAGCCCACGGTCACGAGCTGTACTATTGGACAAGCGACGGCAGGGCAGAGCTTGATTTTGTCACCCCTACCGAGGAAGGCATAGCCGCAATCGAGGTAAAGAAAGGCGAGCACACCAAAGGCAAAAGCCTGCGCATCTTTATGGGGAAGTACAAGCCAAATGTTGTCATCAGGCTCGCACTCAAGGAGTTTGGGTCATACGACGGCATAAGGACTGTCCCGCTGTACGCGACGCACTGTCTGTGAGGATAGCCTGGGCTGGCAGCAGAAACACTCCTCGCCACGGGCGGGGCACAGGGCGGGAGCCTATACGACGGGGACGGGGACGGCTGTCTCAACGATGATGCGGGCCAGAGCCTCGCGGGCGTGCGGGTTGCCGTGCGAGCGTGCGGCCTGCGCCATGTTCGCGCGTGCGTCCTCGTCGGTAAGCAGACGCATGAGCTGTTCGATGAAGGCCGGGGTATCCAGCTCGCTGTCCGCGACCATCACGGCCGCACCCGCCTCGACGAGGGAGCGCGCGTTGGTGGCCTGCTCGTCGGCAGCGGCATGGGGGTAGGGCACAAGGAGGGCGGGCATGCCCAGGGCGCTCAGCTCCGCCAGCGTTGTGGCACCGGCGCGCGAGAGCACGGCATCGGCAGCCGCGTACGCCTCCCCCATCCGGTCGCAGTAGCCGATGAGGTGCCAGCGCCCTGCCGCCTCGGGCAGGCGCTCGATTGCCGCCGCCACCTCCCCGTAGTCCCTCGTACCGGTGACGTGGAGGATGTGCAGCCCGCGCAGGGACAGAAGGGGCGCGGCATGGGAGACGAGCGCCTCGTTGAGATGGCGGGCACCGAGGCTTCCCCCAAAGGCGAGCAGCACCGTCGCGTCGGCGGGCAGGCCGAGGGCCTCGCGCGCCTCAGCACGGCCTGTCGCGAACAGCGCGGCGCGCACGGGGTTGCCGACGACCTCCACCCTGCCTGCCGCCCTGAAGTCCTCTGCGGCAGACGCGTAGGCAAGCGCCGCAAGCCGGGCGCGGCGGGCGAGGAAGCGGTTTGCCATGCCGCTTGCCGCGTTCTGCTCGTGGATCACGAGGGGTATCCTGAGCCAGCTTGCCGCCAGCCCCACTGGTATCGACACGTAGCCCCCAAAGCCGACCACCACCTGGGGTGCAAGCCCGGCAAGCCAGCGCCGCGCGCGCAGGGCGCTTGCGGCAATCGTGGCCGATGAGCTGAGCAGGGTCAGGGGCTTTCGCCGGTTGAAGCCCGCCGCGTCAAAGGCGGTGAAGGGAAAGCCCTCCTGCGGCACGAGGCGGGCCTCAAGGCCGCCGGGGGTGCCGGCATAGCTGACCTCATGGCCGAGCGAGCGGAGCTCCTGGGCGATGGCCAGAGCGGGGTTGATGTGCCCCGCCGTGCCGCCGCCCGTGATGACGGCCTTCATCGACGCGGGCCTTTTTGGGAGACGGCCTTTTGCGCCGAGGGACGGTGGCGGCGGGGGGACGGGGCGGCGGGGGGACGCTGAGGCGCCGAGGCTGCCGGGGTGCCCTTGCCAGCAGGCCCACCACGGCCAGCGGGGCGGGCGGCCTGGTTGCGGGCAGGGCTCAGGGCAAGCGCCGGGTTCACGGGGCTGCGGGAGGCAGGCGTGCGAAAGGCGCCTTGCCGAGCGGCAGGAGATGCAGCAGCAGGAGATGGGGCGGCGAAGGACGCGGCAGGTGCCGCGACAGGTGCGGCGGGTGCGGCGGCAGACGGGACAGCAGGCTTCCCACGGCCCGTGTTGGGGCGCGGGGCCTTGCGCAACGGCTGCTTAACTGGCACCTGGGCGCGTGCAGGTTGTCTGCGGAAGCGCCCCTTCCCGGAAGGCTCCTGGGCAGCCTGCCTGCGGGCAGGCTGCGTGTGGGCGCCCTGTGCGCGCACCGCCTCCGCACACATTCCCTGTATCCCTGCCTGCGGCCTGCGCACGGGCTTTCGCGGGGACAGCTGGCCGCCGTCTGCAGCAAGGGCCTGACCGCCCGTGATGATGACGAGGTCGTCACGGCGCTCTGCCGCCGCGTCCGTGGGGCGGGAGCGCAGCGACACGTTGAGGATGAGCCCCACGAGCATGAGCGTGACGATGACCGAGCTGCCGCCCGCGCTGAAGAAGGGCAGGGGCTTGCCGGTCAGGGGCAGGAGGTTTGCCATGCAGAGCATGTTGAGGAACGCCTGGAAGCCTATCGTGGTCGCGGCGGCGCCCGCGATTACCCGGCCATAGGGATCGGAGGCGGTGCGGGCGACACCGAAGGCCGCGTAGAGGAAGAGCAGGAAGAGCACGACGACAAAGGCCGCACCGATAAGGCCGAACTCCTCGCCGATGATCGGGAAGATCAGGTCGTTGTGGGGCTGCGGCAGGTAGAGGTACTTCTGGTGGGACATGCCGAGGCCAACACCGGTCACGCCGCCGTCGGCAAAAGCGTAGAGGGAGTTCACGATCTGATAGCCCTCGTCCGAGGCGTAGGCCCAGGGGTCGAGCCAGGCGCCGATGCGGCCCATGCGAAAGCCCGCAAGCGCGATTGCGGCGACGGCCACGAGCACGATGGCCAGCATGGCAATGGCCAGAGGCTTCATCGAGCACTCCGCGAAGTACGCGACGGCAACGATGCCTACCAGCGCGATGATGGCCGTGCCGAGGTCGGGCTGGAGCAGGATGAGCAGCACGGGGAAGAATACGGCCGCAGCTATCAGCCCAAAAAGCAGGTTGCGGTCGCCGCCCGTGCGCAGCCTGACAAACAGCGCGCCCGTCAAAAGTAGCATAGCGACCTTGGCGAACTCGGAGGGCTGCAGGTTAAAGCCAAAGAGGTCGAACCAGCGGGTGGCGCCAAGCTCCTCGTTGCCCATCGCCCACGTGAGGACAAGGAGGATGAGGACGGCAAGCCAGGGCAGCCAGGCAGCAAACCCGCTCCACAACCGGTAGTTGATGGCTGCCGTGAACACCAGTGCGACAAGGCCGATGCCCACAAGAAGCACCTGGCGCCTGAAGATGTAGGAGCTGTCCTGGATGGCAGGGTTGGTGAACGACTCCACAAAGGAGGCCGAGTAGACCATGACGAGGCCGAACACCACGAGGATGACCGTCGTCACGATGAGCAGCAGGCGCGGTGCGAGTATCTGCGCGGGGCGAATCGGCTTTGCATGGGAGGGACCCGCCGCACCGAAGGGGCGCGACGGTGCGGATGCCGATGCCACAGAGGGGCGCTGGGTATGCGGACGCTGGGCGGGGCTGCCGGGAACCGTGGCCTCGACCGCCTTTTGCCCGAGGCGCTGGGCGCGCGGGTGCTGGGCGGGGTGCGCGGGCAGGCCGCTCAGGACACGTTCACGCGCCATCGTCTGCCTCCCTTCCTTCGCGCTCTGCGCTCAGCGCGGCCACAAGCGCCTTGAACGCCTCGCCGCGCTGCCCATAGGAGTCGAACTCGTCAAAGGATGCGCAGGCAGGCGACAGGAGCACCGCGTCACCCGCCCGGGCGCTGTCCACCGCGGTCGCAAATGCGGAGCGGAAGTCCGGCTCCCTGAGGCTCAGAAGCGAGCCATCGCTTGCCTGAGAGGCGAAGGCTGCGTGGAAGCGCTCGCCGGCCTCACCATAGCAGACGACGGCGCGGCAGGACTCCTCAGCAGCTTTGACGAGCTCGTCGAGCGGCGTGTTCTTGTCCCGCCCGCCGAGCATGACAACGAGCGGCGTGCCGTCGAAGGACGCGAGCGCCTTGAGGGTCGCCTCGGGGTTGGTCGCCTTGGAGTCGTTGAAGAAGGAGACGCCGTCTGCGCTGCCGCAGGGCTCGATGCGATGCGCAAGCGGCTTGAAGTTTAT
>JAISLY010000051.1 GCA_031277035.1 Coriobacteriales bacterium
GCCTGGGCGGCAAGGGTGCTTGTGGGGATGGGAGTCTCGGCGCTCTCGGCGCTCTCGGCGCTCTCGGGGGTCTCGGGGGTTTCGGAGGTTTCGGGGGTCTCGGAGGTTTCGGAGGCGGGTGTGGTGGTGTCTCCCGGAGTGCTCTCTTCCTCGGGGGCCTCGGTTGCGGGCGTCTCGGGCGCGGCAGGATTGACGGGGGCAGCCACGCTTTCGGGCGCGTCGGGGGCGGCAGAAGTGGACTCGTCGGCAAACGCAGAGGATTGCGGTGCTGCTGGCACGGAGGACTCGGGTGTCTCACCAGCGGTTCCCGCGGCGGCAAAGGCGCCGACTGGCACAAGCGTGAAGGCAAGCAGAAGGGAGGCAGTGGTCGCAAACAATCTTCTCAGCACGAAACAACACCCCTCCAGTCGTTGAAAGCGGCGATTGAAGCGGGATAAGTATACACTATCCCTTTACCGCTGAGGTGTCATCCACCCGCACGCTGCTGCAACCGGCTCCTCAGTCGGCCACCGCAGTTGCCGCCCTCAGCGAGCCGCCCGCATCAATTGCGCAGGGAGTTAAGCGGAGCCGGGAACCGCCCGCCCCGATGGGCAAAGACCGTGCCGGCATGGCGATTGACTTCCATGACCGGAGCCGAACCCAGCAGGCCGCCGAACTCCAGGCGCTCGCCGGCAACATGCCCGACAGCCGGGATGAGACGCACCGCGGTGGTCTTATTGTTTATGACACCGATAGCCATCTCGTCAGCAATGATACCGACGATGGTCTCCACATCCACATCGCCGGGAACAGCCACCATATCCAGGCCGACCGAGCAGACGCTGGTCATCGCCTCAAGTTTCTCCAGAGAAAGCGCGCCGGCCTCAACAGATGCTATCATGCCCGCGTCTTCGCTCACAGGGATGAAGGCGCCTGAAAGCCCGCCGACCGAGGAGGACGCCATAACGCCACCTTTTTTGACCGCGTCGTTGAGCAGGGCAAGCGCCGCGGTCGTACCCGGGCCGCCACAGGTGCCAACACCAATGGCCTCAAGGATGCGCGCCACCGAATCCGTGGCGACCGGCGTAGGGGCCAGGGAGAGATCGAGGATGCCCATCTGCACGCCGAGGCGTCGCGAGGCCTCCCGGGCGATAAGCTCACCGGCGCGGGTTATCTTAAAGGCGGTGGCCTTAACCGCTTCGGCAACCTGGGTGAGACTGGCATCCGGCGGCAGGTCATTGAGTACGGCGCAGACGACGCCGGGGCCAGAAACACCGACGTTGATAACCGCATCGGCCTCGCCTGAACCGTGAAAGGCACCCGCCATGAAGGGATTGTCCTCAACGGCATTCGCGAATACGACGAGCTTGGCACAGCCAATCGAATCGCGCTCAGCGGTGCGGTGCGCCGTCTTGAGGATGGTCTGTGCCATGAGCAGTACCGCGTCCATGTTGATGCCCGCGCGTGTCGAGGCCACGCTGACGCTTGAACAGACGCGCTCGGTTGTTGCGAGGGCCTCGGGGATGGAAGCGATCAGCTTCGCGTCGGTTCTGCTGGCGCCCTTTTGCACAAGCGCCGAGAAGCCCCCGACAAAATCCACGCCCACCTCGGCGGCGGCGGCGTCCAGAGCGAGGGCAATCGGCGCGAGGTCCTCAGCCTGTGTCGCGGCGCAGACTTCGGCAATCGGCGTGATGGCGATACGCTTGTTGGCAATCGGTATGCCAAAGTCGCGGGCAAGCTGCTCGGCACAGGGCACGAGCCGCGCCGCCGCCGAGGTGAGGCGGTCGTAGATGCGCTGGGCTGAGACTTTGAGCTCTTCGTGAGCGCAATCGCGGATGGAGAGCCCCAGAGTGATGGTGCGGATGTCAAGATGCTGCTGGGCCACCATGGCAAGGGTCTCGGAGACCTCCTTGGGGCTTATCTGCACGGCTTGCTCCTCAATTCTGTCGGTCTGGCCAAAGCGAAGCCCTGCCCAGGCGGCTTTCGGCCAGGGTGGGCCTTCGCCCACCAGGCGGCTTTCGGCCAGAGCAGGTCTCGGCCAGGGCGGGTCTCAGGCAGGCGGTCTGGCCAAAGCGGGCGCTTCGCCTGCGAGTATAGCAAATAACGAGAGAAGAGGGGGCAAAACCCCTCTTCTCTCCTGATGTCTCGCTGAGAGACGCGCCCTCGTTCGGCGGCGCTCCCGTTCAGAGGCGCCCGCGTTCGGCGGCGCTCTCGTTCAGAGGCGCCCGCGTTCGGACGTGCCCTCGTTCAGATGGCGACCTCGCCCGATTCGCGGGTGCGGATGCGGACGACCTCCTCCACCGGCAGCACGAATATCTTGCCGTCGCCCACCTCGCCGGTCTGAGCCGTCTCGACAATCAACTTGACCAACTCGTCAACCCGGTCATCGGTGGTGATAATCTCAAACTTTACCTTGGGCAGCGTGTTGACAATCACCTCACTGCCGCGGTAAAACTCCTTCCAGCCATGCTGGTTCCCGCAGCCGTGCACCTCCGAGATAGACATGCCTTTGACATCGGCTCCGAACAAAACCTCCTTGATTGGCTCGAGCTTGGACGGACGGACAATGGCTTCGATCTTCTTCATGGTTCTTCTCCCATCCTTTCCTTAGTCGAGGCCGTTGTAGGCCGGATACGCGGACTCGCCGTGGGCAACCGTGTCGAGGCCCTCGTTCTCCTCGGCAGTCGAGACCCTGAGGCTACCCTTGAAGATCAGTTTGACGAGAAAGCCGAGAACCAGGCCGGCGACACCAACAAAGACGATGGTGACGAGGATGCCGAGGACCTGTGAGAGAAGCAGGGAGGGATCGCCCGTGTAAAACAGTCCGCCGTACTCCGTCCAGGAGAGCTCGGGGACGCAGAACAGGCCGGTGAGAATGCCGCCTGTCAGGCCACCGACCGCATGGCAGCCAAAGGCATCCAGCGCGTCGTCATAGCCGATTTTGCCCTTGAGATAGGAGATTGCAAAGTAGCAGATGGGCGAGACGACCAGACCGAGGATAACCGCAGCCCAGGGCTCAACAAAACCAGCGGCTGGCGTGATGACGACCAGGCCGGCAACCAGGCCGGTCGCAGCGCCAACGAGGGTTGGCTTACCGGTCTTGATGCGCTCGACGATGCTCCAGGAGAGCAGCGCGGCAGCGCTCGCGGCGAGGGTGTTGACAACTGCCAGAGCCGCAATGCCGTCGGCAGCAAACGCTGAGCCGCCGTTAAAGCCAAACCAGCCAAACCACAGCAGCGCGGCACCGAGAAGGACAAAGGGGACATTGTGCGGACGGTAGCTCATCATGCCATAACCCTTGCGCTTGCCAAGGATCAGACAGAGCACCAGACCGGTGAGACCCGAGGAGATATGAACGACGTCGCCACCGGCGAAGTCGAGTGCGCCAATCGTGTCGCCTATCAGGCTGCCGTCGCCGCCCCAGACCATGTGAGCCAGCGGGGCGTAGACCAGAAGCACCCAGACGGTGACGAAGAGGACGATTGCGCCAAACTTCATACGTCCGGCGACCGAACCGGTGATAATCGCGGTGGTGATCATTGCGAAGGCCGCCTGATAGGCGACATCGACAAATGCGGGGTAGGAAGAACTTTCGGGGTCGCTTGCCTCTGCGAACATCTCACTGACGTCGCCGGCTCTCCCCAGATGGTCAAAGCCGCCGAAAAAGGGGATTGAGCCGTCCCCACCGTAAGCGAACGAATGCCCCACGAGCACCCAGACGACTCCGACGATACCCAGGACGATCACCGACATGAACATGGTGTTTACGACATTTTTCCGGCGAGCCAGGCCGCCATAGAAAAACGCAAGCCCTGGAGTCATCAGGAGCACCAGGAAGACGCAGATGAGCATGAACGCTGTGTGCCCAGTGTCTAATAGCATGTGCCGTCAACTCCTCCATAGTCACGGCGACCCCTATGGCCGCTCACCTCTCACTATGGAGCCCAAAAGGTGCGCCGACAAGTAGAAACGGCGACTGTTAACAGCTCTGAGCATGGGTAGTAACAAGTACGAAACATAGGGCCGCTTGCCGACCGGCAAATGCCTGCACACCGTCTGCGTCTGCCCGCAGGCGATGTGAGCAGACGATGGGCCGTGCCGCTCAGTGGGCCTCTGCCCAGGTAGAGCCGGTGGAGACTTCTGCAATCAGGGGCACCCTGAGCTCAACGATACCCTCCATGACCTCCCTGACCATGATGGAGAGACGCTCGACCTCTTCGAGGGCGCAGTTAAAGTCCAACTCGTCGTGAACCTGCAGGACCATCTGAGAGACGAAGCCCTCCGCGCGCAGCCGACGCTGTATCTCGATCATGGCCAGCTTGATGATGTCGGCCGCAGAGCCCTGCATCGGGTGGTTTTTCGCCGTACGTTCACCAAAGGCACGCAGGTTGGCGTTGGAGGAATGCAGCTCGTGGATGTGACGCTTGCGCCCAAAGAGCGTGATTGCCCAACCGCTGATTCGGGCCTGCTCGACCACCTCGTCAAGATAGGCGCTCACGCGAGGGAAGGTCGTAAAATAGCGTCGAATCATCTCCTGGGCCTCCACGAAGCCCACTCCAAGCGACTGCGCAAGGCCAAACGCCTGCTGCCCGTAGACAATGCCGAAGTTCACTGCCTTTGCCCGGCTGCGCAGTTGCGGCGTCACCTGGTCAAGCGGCAGCCCAAAGACGCGCGCCGCCGTCTCCGCATGAAAGTCCTCCCCTTCCCGAAACGCCTCTATGAGTCCCGCGTCGCCGGAAAGATGCGCGAGCAGCCGCAGTTCGATCTGGGAGTAGTCTGCGGAAAGAAAGACGGCCTCTCGCACGGCGGAGGCGGGCGCTGGGGAGGCGGGCGACGCGGTGGCGGGCGACGCGGTGGCTGAGGAGGAGGCGGGCGCTGGGGTGGCTGAGGAGGAGGCGGACGGGGCTGCTGCATCGAGCGCAAGCAGTCTGGCGTCCGGGACAAAGGCCGTCCGTATCCGCCTGCCCAGGTCGGTGCGAACGGGAATGTTCTGCAGATTGGGGTCGGAGGAGGACAGGCGCCCTGTGGCAGCCACCGTCTGGTTAAAGGAGGTATGGATGTGGCCGTCGCTCGCTATAAGCCGGGGCAGGGCGTCGAGGTAGGTCGACTTGAGCTTGGCAAGTTCGCGGTATTCCAGCATGATGCCAGGCAGGGGGTGCATCGCCTTCAGTTCGGTGAGAACCTTGGCATCCGTTGAGTAGCCGCTGCGCGTCTTTTTCATCGCGGGCAGCTTGAGCTTCTCAAAGAGGATGGCGCCGAGCTGTCGGGGCGAATCGAGATTGAAGTCCTCTCCGGCCTCCCGAAGCGCCTGTGCCCGCAGGTCCTCAATCGCGGTCGTCAGCTCTGTGTTGATGGCCTGAAGGGCCTGAAGGTCCACATTGACCCCCCAGCGCTCCATAATGACGAGCACCGGTACGAGCGGCATCTCGATACCCTGGAAGCACTCCAGGCTGCCATCGGCTGCCAGCCGGTCGAACAGCAGAGGGTACAGGTCAAACAGGCCCTGCGCCATCTGCACGCCGGCGACACAGCCGCCGCCTTCGAGACTGTCTTCGAAGGCGTTTTTGGAGGTGCCTTTGGAGGCGTTTTTGGAGGCGTTTTTGGAGGGTGGTTCGTCGCCCTGTTCCTTTGCGGGCAGGGCGCCCGGCAAAAACGCCGTAAGCAGGTCCTCGGCCTGACTGTAACTTTGCGAGGAGTCGAGGAGATAGGCGGCCACCTGACAGTCAAAGAGGCGCGAGGGGTCAAGCGCCTCGGGCGTAATCAGGGCGGGCCGTGCGCTGTTGGGAGGCAGGAGCTCCTGGAGCAGAGCCTTGATGTCGTGGCCAACAAGGATGGCGTCGGAAGTGAGAAGCTGCACCAGCTGTGAGGCGATGAGTTCCTCGCCAAAGGTCTGCACGCCTGACGCCGTCGCAAGATAGAGGCAGCGCGAAGCCTCAAACAGGGTTGAACCCGCCTCTCCGATGAAGGCGGCACAGACCTGGTCGGATAAAGAGCGTGCGGCGAGCGGGGTGGCGACTGTCATCGCGGGGACGGCGGGCGCCCCAGCGGACGCGGCCCCGGCGGACGCGGCGGCGATGGCGGCCCCGCCGGCCCCAGCGAACGCTGCCCCGGCCCCGCCGGCCCCAGCGGCCCCAGCGGCCCCGGTGGCGTCCGTCGCTGCACCGGCCGTCTGCGTCTGAAACGGCACGTCCGCCGCCGCCGGGCCGCC
Source organism: Coriobacteriales bacterium (assembly GCA_031277035.1). Classification (GTDB taxonomy): domain Bacteria; phylum Actinomycetota; class Coriobacteriia; order Coriobacteriales; family UBA8131; genus JAIRXA01. The sequence goes on from JAISLY010000051.1 coordinate 6,188, forward strand.
ACCCCGCTCGCCGCCGCCCCGCTCGCCGCCGCCCCGGGCGGACGCGAAGCCGACCGTGGTGGGCTTCTCCCCAATCAGCGAAAGCACTTTTCTCAAATGTGCGTTCAGCGCAAAGACACGGAAGGCGGCCTGCACCGTTGACGCGTCATAGCTCGGAAAGTGAACCGAGGCGAGGTCGCACTCAAGCGGTACGTCGCAGTGGATGGTCGCCACGTTTCGCGAGGCACGTGCCAGATCGGCATTGCTCCGAATGCTCTCGCCGAGCTTGCCGCTTATCGCCGAGGCGTGCGCAAGCACCTCCTCAAGGGTGCCGTACTCCTGCAAAAGCGCCTTGGCCTTCTTGGGGCCAACGCCGGGTACGCCGGGGATGTTGTCGGAGCTGTCCCCCATCAGACCGAGGAAATCGGGTACCTGCTCGGGCGTCACGCCCCACTTCTCAAAGACAGCAGGTGGGTCATAGACGACAACATCTGTCATACCCTGTCGCGTGTTTACCACGTTTATCTGCTCGGTTACCAGCTGCAACGCATCCTTATCGCCAGTGACGAGCAGGGTGCGCATGCCCTCGGCCGCACCCTGGGCGGCCAGCGTACCGAGAATGTCGTCGCCCTCCCATCCGTCGAGCTCGACGACGGGGATGTCCAGAGCAAAAAGTATCTCCTTGATCATCGGGAACTGCTGTTTGAGGTCGGGGTCGGTGGGTGGACGCTGTGCCTTGTATTGTTCTATGGCCTGAAGCCGAAAAGCGGGGATGCCGTGGTCAAAGGCGCAGACGATGGCATCGGGCGCAAAATCGTCCGCAAGTTTGAGCAACATCGAGAGAAAGCCAAAGCAGGCGTTGGTCGGGCGTCCGTCCGGTGCCGTCATATAGGCAGGCACGGCATGAAAGGCCCGGTGCATCAGGGAATTTCCATCGATTATCGCGACTGTTCGCATGGTCTGTCCTTTGCGTTTTGATGTCTGCGTACGGAGTCTACCGCCGCTACCCCATCGCCGCTGCGATGCGCACCCGGTGCCCTGCTGACTCCCTCAGGAACGCTCAACTGCAGGGCCGCTCCTTTCGTCCAGAGGGGAGCTGTCACATATTCCACAGATAGCCCACGCCGCGCACCGTCTCCAGATGCCCTGCGAGGTCGGGCCCGAGCTTGGAGCGCACCCGTCGCACATGCACGTCAACGGTGCGCGAGCCGCCATAATACTCAAAGCCCCACACGCGGCGCAGCAGCGCATCACGCGAGTAGGTGCGCCCCGGATGCGTTATCAGAAAGGCGAGCAGGGCATATTCAAGATAGGTGAGGTCGAGGGTGGTGCCGTCGACCTTCACCTGATAGGTTGCCAGGTTCAGCGTCAGGGAGCCCACCCGTACGAAGTCGGCGCTTCCGGCCTCCTCGCCCGGCCAGAGCAACTGATGCAGTCGCACCTGATACTCGATGTCAAGGGCGCTGCGCGTGATGAAATCATGCTGCAGGCGCACCGGCAGGCGCAGGGTGGCAAGCTGCTCCGGCGGCACGATGATAAACAGCGAGGGCGCGTCATCCTCAAACAGGGCCTTCTCAACGCGACCGATCTCGGTAAGGGTCTCGCGGTCGCCATCGAGCACAATCAGGTCGAACTCACAGCTGCCAAGCTCTTCCAGGGCGGCAAGTATCGGAGCCGTAACATAACGGACCTCAACATCCATGTTGGAAAAGATGTTCTTCAGCTTGTGCGCAAGCTCCGGTTGTCTGGTCGAAACGAGCACATTACGGTGATGCATCTTCAAAGACTCCCCGATCGGCCGATCATCAGATGGCAGGTGCCCCCGCTGCACGCATTCCCTTGCAAACATCTTCTCAAAATCTGTCGCCTCTGCCTCGCTTCGGCCGGTATGGCAGGATTTGCCCTCGGCCCGTATGGCAAAACGACACAAACAAGTGTAGCATAGCGGTCTTTGGGAGAAATCCGCGCGATATTTAATAACTTCGAAACAAAAGTGGCGTACTGTGGTACCTATCGTTTCCCGAAGGGTAGTCGGCGGCTGAAATCTGGATGATGCCCGTCGGAATCTGGATGGTATCCGTCGGAGTTGGCGCCGCAGTCGGAGTTGGCGCCGCAGTTGCAGGGCGCGGCGCGGCGACTGGAGCGTATGCGCCGTCTCCCACAGGGCGGTGGCGCCAAGGCCCATCGAGTGGTTTACGAGGAGAAGGAGAAGCCGAATGTCAAGGATCACAGAGCTGTACGGAGAGTTGGTCTTTAACGATCGCGTCATGCAGGAGCGTCTGCCCAAGGCGACCTACAAGGTGCTCGCGCAGACGATCAATGAAGGTAAGCCGCTGGACATCGAGATTGCCGACGCCGTGGCGCATGCCATGAAGGAGTGGGCCATCGAGAAGGGCGCAACGCATTATACGCACTGGTTTCAGCCCCTCACCGGCATCACGTCGGAAAAACACGACGCCTTTATCAACCCACAACCCGACGGAAGCACTCTGCTGTCCTTCTCGGGCAAGGAGCTTATCCAGGGTGAGCCGGACGCCTCGAGTTTTCCGTCCGGTGGCCTGCGTGCCACCTTTGAGGCGCGTGGCTACACCGCCTGGGATCCGACGAGTTATGCCTTCATCAAAGACGAGGTGCTCTGCATCCCGACCGCCTTCATCAGTTACACCGGCGAGGCCCTCGATAAGAAGACGCCGCTGCTGCGCTCGATGGACGCCATCGCACGGGAGGCCAAGCGCGTGCTGAAGTTTTTTGGGAAGTCGCCGGTGCAGGTCTCAACAACCGTCGGCCCCGAGCAGGAATACTTCCTCATCAAGGAGGAGGACTACGAGCAGCGCCTCGATCTCATCCTCACGGGCCGTACCCTCTTCGGCGCGGCACCCTGCAAGGGTCAGGAGCTGGAGGAGCATTACTTTGGCGCCATCCGTCCAAACGTGAACCGCTTCATGCAGGAGCTCGACGACGAACTCTGGAAGCTCGATATTCCCGCGAACACCAAGCACAACGAGGTCGCCCCCTCCCAACATGAGCTGGCGCCCATCTTCCTCACCACGAATGCCGCGGTGGACGCAAACCTGCTCACGATGGAACTCATGCGCAAGCTCGCCCCCCACCAGGGGCTCGTCTGCCTGCAGCACGAAAAGCCCTTCGAGGGCATCAATGGCTCGGGCAAGCACAACAACTGGTCAATCTCCGCCGACGGCGCCAACCTGCTCGATCCCGGCAAGACCCCCTTTGAGAACCTTCAGTTCCTCGTTTTTCTCACCGCCGTCATCAAGGCGGTTGACGAGTACCAGGGGCTTTTGCGCATGAGCGTCGCGAGTGCCGGCAACGACCATCGCCTCGGCGCAAACGAGGCCCCGCCGGCCATCATCTCCATCTTTTTGGGCGACGAGTTGGAGGCGGTCGTCCGGGCCATCATCAACAGCAAGGCGCACAAGGCCTCGGGCGACGTGATGATGGATCTCGGCGTGCCGGTGCTGCCAACCTTCATCAAGGACAATACCGACCGCAACCGCACCTCGCCCTTCGCCTTCACCGGCAACAAGTTCGAGTTCCGCATGGCGGGCTCGGAGGTCAACCTCTCCGACGCGAACATGGTGCTCAACACCATCGTTGCCAAGGCGCTCGCCGATTTTGCCGACTATGTGGAGAGCCAGGAGGACTTTGAGAAGGCCGCCCGCGATTATCTCAAGCAGGTTCTGACCGATCACCAGCGCATTATCTTCAACGGAGATAATTACAACGAGGACTGGCCTAAGGAGGCCCAGAAGCGCGGGCTTTTGAACCTCAAGACCACGCCTCAGGCACTGCCGCAGTACGTTGCCGATACGAGCGTCGAACTCTTTGAGCGCTTCAAGGTTCTCTCAAAGGTTGAGGTCGAGAGCCGCTATGAAGTCAAGCTGGAGCATTACTCCAAGAAGGTCAACATCGAGGCACTGACCACCTCCCGTCTGGCGCGGCGCCAATACCTGCCTGCCATCATCGAGTTCGCGACGGTCATCGCCTCTTCGATTGCGGCAAAGGAGGACGTGGGGCTTACTGCCCTGACGGCCGAAAAGGAGATACTGGCCCGGCTCAACGACTGCATCGAGGCCATCTACGCAGGCGCGGGCGCACTTGACGCTGCCCTGGAGGAGGTCGCGAAGATAGAGGATTCTCTGGCAAACGCCGAGGCCTACTGCGAGAAGGTTCTGCCAAAGATGGAGGCGGTTCGCGCTGCCGTGGACGAGGCAGAACTGCTGGTCGGAGACGATTATTGGCCGGTTCCCACCTACAACCAGATGCTCTTTTATACCTGAGTTGCCCAAAACGCAAAGCCCGGGTATCGCAGTGCGCACTTCCTAGGGACTTCCTATGGGGGTGCGCACTTCTTATGGGGGGTGCGCGCTTCTTATGGGGGTGCGCGCTTCTTATGGGGGGTGCGCGCTTCTTATGGGGGGTGCGCGCTTCTTATGGGGGGTGCGCTTCTTATGAGGGTGCGCGCTTCTCAGAGGTTCAGGCCGTGGGTACGCGCCTTTTTGGGCAGGGCCTCAAGCGAAGGCATGAGCGTCTCTGCATACGAGGAGGGGTTCTCCTCCAGATATGTCTCAAAATCCGCAAGGAAGGTCTTGCTCACCCGTTTGAGATCGGCGTCCGCTCCGGCTATCAGCACCAGGCGCGGGAGCGATTTTTGCATGGCGTAGGCCATCTCCTGACAGGAGATAACGAGAGTCGGCAGAGCGAAGGTCGATTTTTCGGCAGGTATCACCGTCACGTAGTCGATGTCACCGTAATGGACAAAGCCGAGGGTTGCCTTGCCGCGTTTGTGCTTCTCGCCCAGAGCGCCCTGGACATACCACGAGTACATGCTCAACAGGTTACCGTACAGGCCAACCTCCCAGAGGCTGATATTGTTCGCAGCAAAGTTATACTTGCGCAGATTGGGCTTTGAGGTGTTCACCAGCAGAGCCTTGCAGACCTTGACCGGCTCGTGATCGACAATCAAACGTCCGTTCTCATCGGTCGAGAAGCAGTTGCGCTCCTCTCGATGCCGATAGGTCCGGTTCGCGCGCACCTCGGTTATATCGTAGCTCACAGCAGCATCACCGCACGGCGTCGGTGGTAAAGAACAGCGCCAGGGTGCCCGGGCCCGAGTGTGCCCCGATTACCGGGTCGAGGTCGTTGATGACCAGATCGGTCACCCCGTGGTTCTCGCGAATCAGCTCGGCCAGGTACTCGGCGTCCTCGATGCAGTCGCCATGTGAGAGGTAGACGGACTGCTCGCAAACCGGCTGTGCCGCAGTCTCCTTAAAGCTCTCGTACAGCGCGAGGATGGATTTCTTACGGCTGCGCACCTTGCTCACCGGCACAAGACGACCGACCTCATCGACATGAAGCACCGGTTTGATGTTCAGCAGCGTTCCGGCAAAGGCAGCACCCTTGGAAAGGCGGCCACCGCGCTGCAGGTAGTGGAGGTCATCGACGGTAAACCAGTGCGCGAAGCGCAGGCGTTCGGCCAGTGCCCAGTCGGCCACTTCGTCCAGGGAGGCGCCTGCCTGCCGCCGCTTTGCCGCCTGCACGGCAAACAGGCCCTGGCCCAGGGCGGCGGCGAGGGTGTCCACGCAGCGCAGCGCGCGGGCGGGGTAGTGCTCCTGTTGCAGATTCGTCATATGGGCGCTTATGGCCTCATAGGTAGCTGAGAGCGCCGAATCAAAGCCGAGGTACAACACATCCCTGCCGGCGTCAAAAGATGCCCGCAGCAAAGCCTCAGCATCGTGGGGACTCGCCTGGGAGGTCTTGACCACCTTGCCCTGGCGCATCATCTCGTAGAACTGCTTGTTGTCGGTGGCAAGGCCTTCCGTATAGCTCCGGTACGCAACGCCGTCGACGATGAATTCCAGAGGCAGAATCTTCAGATCGTATTCCGTAATCATTCCGTCTGGCAGATTGGCAGAGGAATCGGTGATGATGTCGTAGACGATGTTCTCGCTCGCGCTCACAATATCCTCCCATGTATGCTCCAGCAGGTCGCCTGATGCGATCTGGCCTGCCGCCCTCAACTGCGCCCACTATAGCACAGGTAGCGAGGCCGCCCAATGTTTGAAGGTCGCTTCGTCGGTGAGAATCGACAGGAGTTTGTGCCGCGAGGTCTGGCCGCGCACCAGCTTCACGTGGGTTTTTGCGATTCTGAGTGAGGAGGCGAGCAGTTTGATGACGGCCCTGTTCGCTTCGCCCTGTGCAGGCGAAGCGGCGACGCGTACCGAGAGTTCAGCGTGGGCGGGGAGGTGCGCGGGGAGATGGGTGGAGTGGTGGGTGGATGCGGGCTCAGGCGTGGAGGCGTGCTCGGGCGTAGATGCGGGCTCAGGGGCGGGGCAGTGCTCAGGGGCGCGTTGAGAGGCGCACTCGGGGGTGGAGGCGCACTCGGGGGTGGGCGTGGAGAGGGACTCGGGGACAAGCCAGCCCACAATGGCATCTGAGCCAGCCCGTGGGCTCACCCGAACAGCAAGGCGTATACCCTGCTTTGAGGTCACCGCCAGGCGCCTTGCGGATCCGGTCGCTTCGCGGCGAGCAAAAACGCTTTGCCCACTCAGTCGATCTCCTCGATGTCCAGCTCCTCCTCGTCATACTCGTCAAAGCCGCGGGCGGCAGAGGCGGGAGCAAAGGCCGCATCGGAGACATCCGAGGGAGCGGAGGCTGCCCCGGAGGCTGCGGATGCCGCCGCGACCGCGGCAGAGGCAGGCGCTGCGGCAGAGGCAGAGACAGAGGCGCCCACAGAGCGCTCAGAGCCAGCGTCAGAGGCCAGGACTGCCGAAAACGCGTCGAAGGCCGAAGCCTCATCGGTCGATGCCGCCGCAGCGGCACCGGGGGCAACCGTGGTCGGAACTGGAGCGGCAGCCGGAGCCGGAACCGGAGCGGCAGCCGGGGCAACAACGGCGTTACCTTCGGCGTAGAGGTCTCTGGCGGCCTGATAGGCAGCCGCTGGTGAGGGCGGGACAACCTCATCGAAGGCGGGGAAGCGCTTCTGGGCATCTGTCGTATAGTGACCGAGCAGGGACAGGTAATCCGTGCGGAACTTCTCGGTGGATTCGCGCAGGCGCTCCAGCTCGCCTATCGCCTTTTGCTTTTCGGCGTAGGCCTCGCGCACGATGTCGCGCGCCTTTGCCTCCGCCTCGCGATAAACGGACTCCGCCTTGCGACGCGCATCCTCCTGCATGGCATCGGCGCTGCGCTGAGCCGCAATGAATGCCTTGGAGATAACGTCCTCGGTAACGCCGGACTCGGCAGGAGCAGCAGAGCGGGCCCTGGCGGCATCGGAAGCCGGCTGGGCGGCGGGGGCGGGAGCGGCAGCCTGAATCTGGGCCAGTCGCGCCTCAGCTGCCTCGGCACGTTCCTCCGCCGTCTTGATGCGGGAGGCGGCCTCGGCGATGGCACGGTGCAGGGTATCGACATCGACGGCGACCCGCTCCAGGAACTCATCGACCTCAGCCGGGTCGTAGCCTTTCCGGGCAGTCCCAAAGCTCACTTGCTGGATTTCCAATGCGGTGATACTCATGGTCGTTCCTCTCAGAGGCGGTACACAGAAGCCTGCGACGGATGGAGGGGCATGTGTAGGGTCATTATCTCACAGGATGAAGCGGGCGAGAAGTTGAAGCAGCAGAATCGCGATAATCGGCGAGATGTCAATACCGCCCATCGGTGGGATGAAGCGTTTGAAGAGGCCGATAAAGGGGCCGACGATCGTGTTGAGCACCCGGTAGATGTCATTGAGGATGCCCTTGCCCTGAAGATCGCCAAACCAGGAAAAGAGGGCCCAGACGATGATCAGAAGCACATAGAAGTTCACGAGCATTATCAGTACCCGGGCGATGCTGTAGGGCAGAATGCCGGCCCAGACTGCAAGCGCCGGTGTGGGGAACGGAAGAGGCAGCGCGAAGGGTGGGGACTGTACGAGCGATGCCTGTACGAGCGATGCCTGTACGAGTGGTGCCTGCAAAAGTGACAGCGAGAATGATGATATCATGCGAGCTCCTTTGCCCTGCGAAGCGCAGCGTGGACGGCCGAATGCACGATGCCTCCAAAATCATGGGAGGCGAAGTCTGCAAGAGCGGCGGCAGTCGTGCCCCCGGGGCTCGTGACCGCCTCGCGCAGGGCGGCCGGCGTGATGTCTGTAAGCTCCAGGTAGCGAGCGGTGCCCACAAGCGTCTGACGCGCGAGGGTCTGAGCGACCTCCGGTGCCAGGCCGGCCGCCGCGCCGGCGGTCACGAGCTCCTCGACGAACAGGGCAAAGTAGGCGGGACCCGAGCCGCTGAGCGCGGTGACCGCGTCGAGCTGTGACTCCTCCACCAGCACCGCATCCCCCATCAGCGAAAAGAGGCTGCAGACAAGCTCGCCGTCAGCTCGCGGCGTGCCTTCAGCCGTGCTCACCGCGCTCATGCCGGCTCCGACCATAAGCGGAGTATTGGGCATCACGCGGACGATGGACGCATCGGAAAAGAAGGAGCGGAGGGTCGTCGTCGTAATGCCGGCGGCGATGCTGATAACGCGCGTGGGACAAAAGGCAGGCGCACTCGCCAGGCGCTCGCAGATGTCTCTGAGCACCTGCGGCTTGACCGCAAGTATGGCCGTCGTCGCCCCCTCAATTTCGCTGCCGTCGGCCACGCAGCGAACCGCATAGACCTCACTCAGATGCCTGCGCCGCGCCTCGCCCGGATCGGCAACAGTAAGGGATTCCGGGTCAAAGAGCGCACCGTTTACCAGGCCAGAGACGATGGCCTCCCCCATCTTTCCTCCGCCAATCAGGGCGATGGCGCCAAGGCGCTCTGCCAGAGAACTCATCACGGCTCCAATCTGATAGACGCGCGCTCCTCGCTGGTCAACGCCGTCTTTGCGCTGAAGATATAGACCCGCTCAGCGTAGCGGTCAACCTGGCCGTCCAGGGCACTTGCGACGCCAAAGGAGAAGTCCAGAATCCGTTTTGCAAGTTCCGGGCGGGTCTGCGTGAGATCCAAAACGACAATCGACCCGCCTTTGAGGCGCTTGGTCACCTGCTCGGCCTCGGCGTAACTGGCCGGGCTGAGATATTCTACCCGCCGCCTGCCGCGCGGACGCACCGCGCCGCTGATGATTCTGGGTTCAGGGAGAGGGGCATGCGTCTCCTGCAGAGGAACAACCGGGGCAAAGCGTCCCGTATCCTCCAGGCGCAAACGCTCCTCCTGAAGTTGCGAAAGCGAGTTTACCTCACCGCGCGCCAGGCCACCCTTAAAGGCGAGCGCGTCTTCATCCAAACCGCCGCTGTCGTAGTTGTTTGTTGCGCGTCGGTAGACCCGCGGTGCGGGTATGCGGTCGTACTGCCGCTCAGCAGGCCGCAGGGACGCTCGACTTGAGGAGGCCGCAGGCGCGGGCTGGTGTGAGCGCACGTCGGCAAGCGAGATGAGCGGCGCGTGGCTGTCGTTGTAGTAGTCAACTCGGTCGACGCCAAAGGTGCGCATCGAGGCAGGGCGCTCGTCGGGATCGACCGGGGGAAAGCCCGCTTCGGCCCCATAGTCGGCCCCGTAATCGGCCCCATAGTCGGCAGCCTCGTAATCGGCCCCGTAGTCGGCCTCGTAATCGGCCCCGTAGTCGGCGGCCTCGTAGTGCTCCCCCTCGTAGACAGCGTCTTCGGAGCCATACTGGTCGTAATTGTAGTCGTCGCGACGCCCGTCTGACCTGGCGGCAAGCCCCAGACGCCCGCGCACGTTATCGAGCAAGCCCATGTCCTACACACTGCTCCCAACCGGATATATTCCAGCGCAGGCTACGGTCACGCTTCTGATGCGCTGGAAGCGGACGTCGAGGATCATGCCCAGATCGTCCTGCCAATGCGCACTATTGTAGCACCTTCTTCGACCGCCAGGGAATAATCCTCGCTCATCCCCATGGACAACTCGCTTAACTCCACGCGTCCAGGGACGTATCCGGTCGCGGCATGCTCGTCGCGCAGCAGCCGCAACGCACGAAAGGCGGCGCGAGCACGAGCGGGGTCGCCCTGTGGTGCCATCGTCATCAAGCCGCGGATTCGAAGGCCCTCAAGCTCCCGGGCAGCTTCGAGCAGGGCGGGCAGAAGGGCAGGCTGTATCCCATCCTTACGCTCCTCCCCCGAGACGTTGACTTCGATCAGCACGTCCTGTTGCAGGTCAAGGGCCTGCGCACGACGGGCAAGCGCCCTGAGCGCACGCTCGGAGGCAAGCGAATGAACCAGCGCCGCACGCCCGGCAAAGTCCTTTATCTTGTTTGTCTGGATGCTTCCGATGAAATGCCAGCGGGCCTGCGGAAACGCCGCCTGCTTTTCCTTAAACAACGCGGTACGGTTCTCAGCAAAATCCTGCTGCCCTGCGGCGAGGGCCTCGGCGACCTCGGGCAGGCCGACCGTCTTGCTCACGGCGACAAGCGTCACCTCGGACGGGTCACGACCAACACGTTTGCACGCCGCAGTGATACCAGCCCAAACGGAGGCGATGTTCTCAGCAATCAGGTGGCGCCTCCCTAAAAGCCTTTCTTCAGGAAGTCCGGGATGTAATCGTCGTCCAGGACATTGGGCGCACCCGGGCTCGCCGCACGCGCGGGGGCAAACGCGGGCACCTCGCCGGTATAGGCGCTTGAGGAAGCAAAGGAGCCGCCGAAGTCCAGTGAGGACTGGGTATTCTGGTCGTTGAAGCCCGTGGCGATAACCGTCACACGCACCTGGTCATCCAGCGTGTCGTCGATAACCGAACCGAAGATAATCGTGGCATCGGGGTCTGCGGCCTCGGTGACCGTCTCGGAGGCTTCGGAGACCTCGATAAGGCTCATGTCAGAAGCGCCCGCGACCGAGACAAGGATACGCCGCGCACCAACGATGGAGGCCTCAAGCAGCTTGCTCGAGATGGCGGCGGTTGCAGCCTCAACGGCCCGGTTCTCTCCCGACGCTACCCCGATACCCATCATGGCCGTACCGGCGTCCTTCATGACGGTGCGAACATCCGCGAAGTCGAGATTGATGAGGCCGGGGATGGTGATAAGGTCGGTGATGCCCTGGGTGCCCTGGCGCAGAATCTCGTCAGCGATACGGAAGGCATCGAGCATCGAGACCTTCTTGTCGATGACCTGAAGCAGGCGGTCGTTTGGGATGACGATAAGCGTATCGACCTTGCTTGCAAGCAGCATGATGCCGTCCTCGGCCTGCATGCGCCGCTTGCGGCCCTCAAAACCAAAGGGCTTGGTCACAACGCCGACGGTCAGTGCGCCAATCTCGTCGCGGGCAATCTCGGCCACGACAGGTGCCGCGCCGGTGCCGGTGCCGCCGCCCTCGCCGGCCGTGACAAAGACCATGTCGGCCCCCGCGAGTGCGTCGCGTATCTCGGCACGGCTTTCTTCGGCGGCCTGCGCCCCAATCTCGGGGTCCGCGCCAGCGCCGAGGCCACGCGTCAGATCCTCGCCGATGTGAACCGTCTTATCGGCATCCGACATCAACAGGGCCTGGCGGTCCGTGTTGATGGCGACGAACTCAACGCCTTTGATTCCCGCTTCAACCATCCTGTTGACAGCGTTCGTCCCGCCACCCCCAACGCCAACCACTTTGATGATGGCCAGGTGCTCCCTGCCGGTCAGGTCAGACATAGATCCTCCAACTTGCATAAGTGGTGTGTTTTACCCTCACATACGTGCTCGTGAGGCCATAAGAGAATAGTAACAGACCAGTTCTGTGGGTCAATAGAGCAAGGGACATAAGATGGCTTCTTTGCTCGACTTTGCCCTCCTTTGGCACCCTTTTGCCGACTTTGGCCGGTTTTGGCCGCTTTTGGGCGCTGCGCTGGCGTCATCTGGCCGGCTTTGGCCGCTTTTGGGCGCTGCGCTGGCGTCATCTGGTCGGTTTTGGTCGATTTTGGGCGCGGCACTGGCGTCATCGGTTCACCAGATATATCTGCGAAGGGGGAATGTGGATACGCACCAGATCGCCGCGGCTTGGCAAAAAAGCTCGGTCATGCGCGAGTTTGTTGATTCTCCATCGGACAAACGAGCGTCCGTTGGAGGCGGTGTCGGCCTCAAAACTCGTCTGGGTATCCTCAGGAGTTGCCGCAGGCAGCACCGCAGGCGCCTTGAGCAGCTCAGGGTTTTGCAGCAGAGCCGTGCGTTCAAAACGACTGTCTGAGACACGGTGTACCCTGAAGACAAAGACGTTTGGCTCCTGCTGCGCTGCCTGCTGCGCTGCCTGCGGCTCGGCCCGGCGCAGGTAGGACGCCCGCACGCCGAGCCAGGCAACATCCGCGGGTACCTCTTCCTCGGTGGCAAGCGTAATGCCCCAGTCCAGCGCCTCGACCTCATGGGGTCCAACGCGCCGGGCGGGTGAGATATTCTTGACTCCGGAGACCTTGAGGGTGGCAAGGGTCGTGGGATGCGAGACGATGCGCTCGGTCGCGGCAATCTGGGCGAGATGTCCGCGGTCGATAACGGCGATGCGGTCGCAGAAACGGAAGGCCTCGTCAATATCATGGCTGACGTAGAGAATGGTGCCCTGGTACTCGTCAAACAGATCGAGCAAATCCTGCTCCAGGGCGCTCTTCAAATGAGCGTCGAGCGCTGAGAAGGGCTCATCGAGCATCAGGATGCGAGGTCGGGCGGCCAACATGCGGGCCAGCGCGACCCGTTGACGCTGCCCACCGGAAAGCCGCACGGGGTAACGTTTGCCAAAACCCTTGAGGCCAAAGCGTTCCAGCTGCTCCTCAACCAGGTCATGTACCTCACCTTTCGGCGTGCGAGGCGCAATGCCGGCCGCAATGTTGGCCGCGACGGTCATGTTCGGGAAGAGCTGGTAGTCCTGGAAGAGCAGGGCGGTCTTGCGCTGCTGGGGCGAAAGGTCGATATGGGCCACGGAATCGAAGAAGACCTCGCCCTCAACAACGATGCGCCCCTCGTCGGGTTTTTCCAGACCGGCCAGGCAGCGCAGAGTCAGGCTTTTGCCGCAGCCCGAAGCGCCGAGGAAGCCCAGTGTCTCACTTTGGGCCTCAAAGGCGACCTCAAGGTCAAAGCCGGGAACCTGCTTGCGGATGTCGACTGAGAGGGTCATGCGGCCCTGGCCCTGTCTGCTCCAAAGGCATCGCCCGTCATCTGGATGTCAGTCGAGAAGCTCATGCGGCCCTGGCCTTGTCCGTATCCAACTCGTCGACCGAAGCGCGACGATAGCGCTGGGTACGGGCCGCATACCAGTTGATGAGGAGGATAACAACAAAGGAGATGAGGATGACGACTACCACCCAGAAGGCCGCCACCTGGGGATGACCGCCCATCCACTGGAAGTAGATGGCAATCGGCATCGTCTGCGTGACGCCCGGGTAGTTGCCGGCGACAAAGAGCGTGGCGCCAAACTCCCCCATCGCCCGGGCGAAGGCAAGCACGGTACCCGCCGCGACAGATGGCCAGGCAAGGGGCATCGTCAGACGCAGGAAGATGCGTCGCTCGCTCCAGCCGAGGGTGCGCGCCGCGTCGCCGAGGGCGGGGTCAAGCGCCTCAAAGGCGCCGCGGGCCGTACGATACATCAGGGGAAAGGAGACGACGATAGCCGCCAGCACCGCGGCCGGCCAGGAGAAGACCAGCTCGATGCCGTGGGATGTGAGCCAGCGGCCCAGCGCCGTTGAATTGCCAAAGGCAACCAGCAGAAGAAAGCCGCAGACGGTCGGCGGCAGAACCATTGGGATGGTGAAGATCGAGTCCAGCACGCCCTTGAGCCGGGTGCTGATTCGGTTTGACCAGACAGCGGCGGCCAGGCCGAGCACGAAGACGAAGAGCATCGCCACGGCCGAGGTTTTAAGCGAGACCCAGAAGGGACGGGCGTCCAGCGAGGAGAAAAAGGCGGCGACGGCGGCAAGGCCGTGGGGGGTCTCGATGAGGCTGACCTCGGATGCCTCGACAAGACGGCCGCTGAGGGCAAAGAGCGCCCCCGAACTGCCGTCCTCGCTGCCGGGCAGTGTAACGGTCGCATAGAAGTAGCCCGGCTCAACCTCGCGGGCAAAATCGTAGCGATAGCCCTGCCACTCAGCAAAGGGCTCGGAGACGAACCGATAATCCGCGCTTTGCAGCTCAAAGCCCGCCAGTGTGCTCCCGCCGCTGGCAGCCGCCTCATCAAGGGCTTCGAGAAGGGTGATAAAGCGCTCAGGGAGAGACGGCCCGCCAGAGACGCCGGTATCCGAGGGGGCAAGAACGCGCTCGGCCTGCTCGGAAGGGAGATAGATAAGGACGTGCGTCTCGTCAAGCACGAGCGCAACAAAGGCATCTGGGCCTGCCATCGGGAAGCGATAGCCAAAGTACTCACCCTCGTAGGTTTTGTTCGTGCCCTTGTTGAGACGGGAGAAGTCCGTGATGCCAAAGCTGCCATCCGCAAACCGCGCCGCCCTGTTGTCCGCAGAAAGCTCAATCTCGCTGGTCTGAGTAGCGCCGTTTTTGTCGGCGGACGCATCGGCACCCGCCTCGTCTACCGCCAGCGCAGGCGTAACGAGGAGGGCGCCAAAAAGGCAGAGCGCCGCAAAAACGGCGCTCAGAACCCAGACACATCTGCCTCTGAGGGCTGCTCTTTGCATTACACCAGTCTACAGCACCTGGAAGCCGTGCGCGATACGCTCTGATTGGTCGTTTTGCTCGCCATCAGCCTACAGCACCTGGAAGCCGTACTTCGACCAGACCGCCTGAGCGTCCGCGTCGGTGAGGCAGAAGCTCAAAAAGTCCGCTGCTGCAGCGGCATTGGCGCTACCCTGGATAACCGCGCCCGGGTAGATGATGGCCTTATGGCTGTCGGCCGGCGTTACAAAGGCTGCCTCGATGCCATCGTAGCGGTAAATGTCGCTTGAATAGACAAAGCCAATCTGGCAATCGCCCGTGGCCACATAGTTTGCGGCGGTTCCGACCTTGTCCGCAAAGACAACCTTATCGACGAGGGCCGCGGCGTACTCGCCATCCTTGCCGGTATCGGAGCTGTACAGGCCGATGCTGTTCAGCGCCTGGTTTGCGTAAGCGCCGGCAGGAACGGTCGCGGCATCGCCGATGGCGATACGGCTGATGGCGTCGGATTGCACGTCCTCAAGCGAGGACACCTGGATGTCGGAGCCGACCGCGCGCACCACAACGAGGTCGTTGCCAAACATGTCAATCCGAGTCGCCTCATCGACCGAGCCGTTCTCGACGGCGGTATCCATCGTGCCTTTGGACGCGGTGATGAGCAGGTCGGCGGCGGCACCAGCGGAAAGTTGCTCGACAAGATCCCCGGACGCCTTGAACTGGGAATCGGAGAACGTGACCTCGGGATGTGCGGCCGTATAGAGTGCCTGAACCTCCGGAAGAGCCTTCTCAAGGGAGTTCGCGGCAAATATCTGCAGGGTGACCGCCTCGGCTGCGGGCGCTTCGGTGGCGGGCGGTGCGGGCTCGTTGGCAGGCGGCTCGGCGGCGCCCTGGGAAGCTTTGCCTCCACATCCAAACAGTGCGAAGGCTAAAATGAAGACCATCACGCTGGCGGCAAGCAGTCTTCCAAGCGCGCCCAAAAGCCCCCTTCTCCTCATACTTCTCATACTCCTCATGCTGTCTTTCTCCCTTCTTCGTAATATATCCTTTTAAGGATAATACAGACGAATATATACTAGTACAGGGAGAATGCCTTGTCAACGCTCCGCCTGTATTGGACGGGGGTCAGCGGGACGGAGAGTTGACAAAGGGGACGGTTCCAAATTGTCAACTTTTTGCCCAGGGTCACGAACTCGAAACGTCATTCGAAAAAAGTTGACAATTTGGAACCTTCCCCTTTGTCAACTCTTGGCAACTCAGCTGCGGGGGCACCTCAGTCTGGTCTTGCGTATCACAAGCAGAACTGAGGCCACAGTCAAAAACACGAGGGCAAGTATGATGGGTGCCGTGGCGCTCTCACCCGTTGCGGGTGTGGAGGTACCCGAGCCGCCTGAGCCTGAGCCACCACCAGCGTTACTGCCACCGGAGGTGCCACCACCGGGGGTTTCGCCCCCTCCGGAGGTTCCGCCTCCGCCTCCTCCTCCACCGCCACCAGAGGCTTTGACGGTCAGTGTGAGAGGTCCTGCACTGCCATCGGTAAACTCTGCATAGAAGTCATAGCTGCCAGGAGCAAGTGTTTTGAGGTAGGCTTCGTGTAGGGTAACTATCGTAGAGCCAGAGCTTATGGTATAGGCACCTTCAGGTACGAGGTGTCCATCCAGTGCAAGATAGCGAAACTTCTGTTCATCTGCATTGATGCGAGTCTTTGCCTCTCCTGTGCCTTGCCAGGCGACAAAAACATCAAGGACGGGGTAGTCATAGCGGATGGCCAAAAGGGCGGTGTTTATCGCAGCAGTGGCAGCATCTATCTGGGTCTGGGTAGCACCCGGGCCATCCGCTATGGACTGCCCCACGGCA
>JAISLY010000052.1 GCA_031277035.1 Coriobacteriales bacterium
AAGAAGCTCGTGCTCATCGACAACACCGCGCGCAACATGAGCGGTGTGACCGAAAACGTCAAACTGCGCCACGCCGCGCACTGCTACCTCGCCGACGAGGACTACGGCACGGCACTTGCAGAGGCCTGCGACCTTAACCTTGCGAAGGTCAAAGAGCTCGCGGCCCTGCCGCTTGCCGAACGCCTTGCGGCAACGGTTACCACGGTGCAGTAGGATGGCAAGAAGAAGCACGGCAGCATATTGTCTGTCGTGGTTGTAGACTTTGGGCAGGGGAGCGAAAGCTATGCGAAACAAGTTGATCAGTGTCGTACTCACACTCGTTCTGGTTGCCTCACTCGGCTCCGTTGCGGCGTTTGCGCAGCCGACGGGCAGCGAGGGGAGTGCGGACCGTTCGGCGACGGAGGGCGACGCGGCTGCGGCCGTCGCAGGTGAGGACGGCGCTGGCGAGGCCGCCGACGGGGCGGCGGACGGGGCTGCGGACGGGGCCGCCGACGGGGCTGCGGATGAGACGACTGCCCCTGGTGGCGGCGCGGGCGGCGGCGCGGGCGAGGGCGCTGGCGGCGCTGGCACCGGTGAGGGTGAGGGCGCTTCGCCCGGCACGGACGGCTCTGCTGGGGAGGGCGTTGAGCAGCCGGCACCAGATGCCGCCGCCGAAGCCGCCGAAGCCGAAGCCGCCGCCGCCGAAGCCGAAGCCGAAGCCGCCGAAGCAGAGGCCGCCGCGCTCCTCTCACCGCTTGCCCTTGCCGACGTTGGCCTGGCGGAGCATACCGCCTACTATATCCAGCCGGTCGCTTCTTCCTCACGAGTCGTTGACATCTATGGCGGCTCGAAGGCCGACGGCGGCAACGCCATCATCTACACTGCGCACTATGGCGTCAACCAGCAGTTTGTCCTGGTAAACGCTGGCGATGACCTGGTCTACGTACAGAGCGTGAGCTCGGGACGGGTGCTCGGCATCCAGGGCGCTGTTCGCTCGGGTGCAAACGTCGCCCAGTTTGGCCTGGCCGATGAGCTGCGCCTCAAATGGCGAATTGTCGAAAATGGGAGCGGCAGCTTTAGCCTCTACAGCGCCGCAGACGAAAACCTGGCCTTTGACCTCACCGCCAACAATGACCGGAATGAGGCAAACATCGAGGTCTGGACAAAAAACACCTCCAACGCCCAACGCTTCTATTTCGTCAATTCGGCCCACGTGACGGCGCCCAGCGGCCCTACGATTCCCGACGGCGCCTATACCATCTCCTCTGCCCTGTCCTCTGATCTCGTCTTCGACATCCGAGGAAACTCCTCTTCCAATGGCGCGGATCTTGAGATTTGGACGAGAACCGGAGGATGGAACCAGGTCTATGACGTCAGGCTTGGCGCTGATGGGTACTACACGATACGGCCGATGAACTCCGGCCAGTATATCGATGTGCATGGCGCAAACCGCCTGATGGGTGCCCGCATTATCCAGTGGCCGGGAACCGGTGGAGACAATCAACGCTGGTCTATCGTTGATAACGGCGACAGCGTCTCTCTGCTGCCCAAGCAATCAAACCAGGCCCTGACCCTTCAGGGAGGCAACACCGCCGCTGGTACGCGCATCGTCCTTGGGTGGCGGGACGCCTCGCCCGCCCAGCAATTTATCTTTGAACCGTCGCCCGCCCCAACCCTTGCAGCGGGGGTTTACACCGTCATCCCCCAGGCGGCAAGCGGCAAGCGCATCGACATCTCGCAAGCCTCAAAGGCAAGCGGGGCGGACGCAATTGCATGGAACAGCAACGGTGGGCTCAACCAGAAATTCATGCTCGCGGGCGACGGGAACGGCTTTTACGCCCTGCGCTCGGTGAATTCTCGACAGCTTCTGACCGCGGAGGGCGGCAATGTCCTGCAGCGCCCCGACTCTGGGGGCCTGCCGACCGATGAACAGCTCTGGAAGCCGGGCTACGGCTTTGGAGGCTGTACGCTCGAGAACAAGGCGACCGGGGAGTTCATGGCGCTTTTGGGAAGCGATATTGTGACCGCGCCCTTTGATAACAGCTCTGCTCAGATATTCAGCTTTGCTCCCACCAGTGTGCTGAGCAACGACGCCTACTACAGCTTCATAACGCCGGGCAATAACGCGCTTGACGTGGCCGCCAACTCAATCTATGAAGGCGCCGCCATCACTTTGTGGACCTCAAAGGGCTCAGCCAATCAGAAATTCCGCATCGAGACCCTGAGCGGCGAATGGTTCATCATCCGAGGAGCGGTCTCCTTCAAGGCCCTTGACATCCGTGGTGGCTCAAAGGCTGAGGGCGCGGAGCTTATCCAGTGGACCTACCGCAAATACGCCTGGGAAGAGTGGCGTCTGCTGCCGACCGCGGAGGGCTACTTCCTCCTCCAGTCCCGCAGCGGGATGTATCTGGCGGCGGCGGGCGGCTCCGATGCCAGCGGCGCGAGCTGTGTCGTCACGGGCGATCCGGCAAGCGCCCAGCGCTTCTCCATCGGCCAGACGCAGTATGCGCCCTACTCGGGTACCTACGTTGATGTCGATTTGAGCCGGCAGCTGCTGACCTATGTGCGCAACAGCTCCATCCTGGTGCAGTGCGACGTTATCACCGGGCGGCCGGGAATGAACACACCTACCGGCTCCTGGCCCCTGCTGTCCAGGGCCCAGTCGGTCACTCTGGTCGGCGCGGATTATGCCACCCCCGTCAGCTACTGGATGCCGTTTACCGCATGGGGGCATGGTTTGCACGACGCCTGGTGGCATCAGATATTCGGCGGTGACCGATGGCGAACCAATGGCTCCCACGGCTGTGTGAACATACCGCCTGCGCAGGCAGAAAAGATTTACTGGAACATCTCGGTCGGCACGAGGATATGGGTGCATTACTAGGGCATGCGCAGATTTTGAGGAGATTTTAAGGAGATTTTCTGTAAAAGAGAAGCTCTCTGCAGCGCGGCGGGTGTTATCCGTCGCGCTTTTGCGGTATCATGAACCCAGAGGATTTGTGTCTTTGCAAGGGGACTGTCGATGTCGGAGGATTCGCGGAAGATATTACTGATCGAGGATGAGACCGCCATTCGCGAGGCGCTCGCCGCATATCTCGACAAGCAGTATCCGGTTACGGCTGTTGCCGATGGCCAGGAGGCGCTTGACGTGTTTGCGGCGCAGGAGTTCTCGCTGGTCGTCCTCGATTTGATGTTGCCAAGGATTTCGGGTGAGGAGGTCTGCCGTCATATCCGACGCAGTTCCGATGTTCCCATCATCATGCTGACCGCCAAAGGAGAGATTGAAGATCGCATCACCGGCTTGGAGCTTGGTGCGGACGACTATCTGGTCAAGCCCTTCTCCCCGCGTGAGCTGGTCGCGCGCATTCGGGCGCTTTTGCGTCGGCCGCACATCACCGACGAGATTCAGCGCGAGGTCTTTGAGCACGACGGCCTTCTCATCGATCTGCCCAGGCATCGCGCACTGCTCAAAGACGTTGAAATCAAACTTACTGCCAGCGAGTTTAAGCTGCTTACCACCCTGGCGCGCCAACCCGGCCGGGTCTACTCACGCATGGAGTTAGTGGAGAAGGTTTTGGGTTATGACTTTGAAGGCTATGAACGCACGATTGACAGCCACATCAAAAACCTGCGCTCCAAACTGGGCGACGACCCCCGTGACCCCCAGTGGCTCTTCACGATTCACGGCGTAGGCTATCGCTTCGGCAAGCCTTCCACCTGGGACTGAACGAGGGCCGATCGGTGCCATTGGGTAGCCAGCGCGTCCCGGATTCGCCGGGCAATCAGCACACCTTTAATCCTCTCACACAAAAGCCCAGGCGATGGGTCACCTATACGACCCGTTTGACCATGACCTTTGCAATTGTTGCCGCCATTACCGTCATCATTTCGCTCTGGCTTCTGGCCACGGCCCTGGGGCAGCGCTTTGAGAACTATTCCGAGGAGCAGGCGCAGCGTCTCGCCGAAGTGGCCGCCGTGACCCTTTCGCAACGCTATGCCCTCACCGAAGGCTGGACCTCGGTCACCCTTGAGGCAGTACCGCTCATGGCGACGCTTAATGGCAACCCGGGCATCCGGGTCATCGACGAGCAGGGAGCCGTGCTCTTTGATGGCATCCCGAAGGGGGTCAATGGCCGACCACCCATCGTCCTGCCCAATCATGCCCAGGAGTCAATCATCGTGGATGGGCAGCAGGTGGGAACCGTGTACGTCATCGCTCCAAAAGAGGCATATCTCTCGGAGAACGGCCTGCTGCTGCGCCTTCAATCATATCAAGCTATTGCTATTGCAGCGGTCGTTGCTATTGTGCTCGCACTTGTTTTTGGCATGTTCTTCTCCCGGGGCCTCGTGGCGCCTCTGCTCCATATCACCTCGGTGGCCGACGAGATCAGGCGCGGTAATCTTTCTGCTCGCACCGACATGACCGGCAAGGATGAATTCTCGCAACTCGGGCGCATACTGGATGAGATGGTCGATTCTGTTGAGCGGAACGCTTCGGTGGAACGCCAACTGACCACCGATCTTGCGCATGAGCTCCGCACGCCTCTGATGGGCATGCAGGCCACCATTGAGGCGATGATCGATGGGGTATTGCCGGTTGACGAGACCCAGCTTGCCACCCTGGACTCGGAGGTTGTCCGGCTTGGCCGTCTGGTAGAAGCCCAGCTTCAGCTGTCGCGACTTGAGTGGGGCCGGGTTGTCATGGCCTTTGAGGAAATCGATCTCGCTGAGCTGATCTCCGGCCTCATGACCTCCTATGAGGCCCTGGCCGAGGAGGGCGGGCTTGTTGTGAGCTTTGCGGCGGATCCCGACGTCAGGGTCAGAGGGGATGCCGACCTGCTGCGTCAGGCGGTGACCAACCTTTTCTCCAATGCGGTACGGTATACTCCGAGTGGCGAAACGGTCTCCATCGAGGTGAAGCGGGGCAAGGTGACGGCCCAAATCATCGTCTCAGATACCGGCGTTGGCATCTCCGCGGCGGACATCGACAAGCTCTTTTTGCGCTTCTGGCGTGCGGACGGAGCCCGCGACGGTGAGAGTGGTCTTGGCATCGGGCTTGCAATGGTCAAGGAGATAGCCGAACGCCATCGGGGCTGGGTCGATGTGGAAAGCGCCCTCGGGCGCGGCTCCACCTTCATTCTCCACATCCCTCTGCTTGCGTGACTGCATGAGGAGGGGGAGGGGATGCCTGAGCCGAGCAGGATGTGAGCGGGTCGCGATGGCGCATGGGGGCGGCGGCGGATGGCGCGTGGGGGCGTGTGGGGGCGATGCAGGACGGGGGAGGGGCGCGTGGGGGCGCGATGGCGCGATAAAGTAGACGGGCGCGATGGAAAGGAAGCGAAAGGCATATGGCTCTTGCGGATGATATTCGTCCCAGTGTACGCGGCAAGGTGCGCGACCTGTACGATCTTGGCGCCTGTGGTGAGGAGCATGACGATCGACTGCTGTTTGTAGCCTCCGATCGCATCTCGGCTTTTGATTACGTGCTCGCCGATACCATCCCGTACAAAGGCGAGATTCTTACCCGCCTCTCTTTGTTCTGGTTTGAGCTTCTGGCCGACCTCGTGCCAAATCATCTGATCAGCGTCTCGACAGACGATTTGCCCGAGCGCTTTGCTCCCTATCTCGATGAGCTTGCCGGACGCTTCATGCTGGTGCGGCGGGCCCAGATGTTTCCCCTGGAGTGCATCGTTCGCGGTTATCTCGCCGGTGGTGGCCTGGCGGAGTATCAACGTCAGGGCAGTGTCGGTGCCATTCCCCTGCCCGCCGGTCTTGCGGAATCCTGCCGTTTGGAGACGCCCCTTTACACACCTTCGACAAAGGCCGAAATCGGACAGCATGACGAGAACGTCAGCTTTGCGTGGACGGTGGAGCATCTGGGCGAAGCTGACGCCAGCTTGCTTCGTGACCGCTCGCTTGCCCTTTACGAGAGGGCTCGTGACCATGCGGCTGCACAGGGCATCATCATTGCGGATACAAAATTTGAGTTCGGGCGGGTCAACGGTACACTCGTGCTGGCCGACGAGGCGCTGACCCCCGATTCCTCACGCTTCTGGCCCGCAGAGGACTATGAGCCCGGGCGCAGCCAGGCGAGCTTTGACAAGCAATTCGTGCGCGACTGGCTCAAGGCGAACTGGGACATGCGCGGCACCCCACCGCGTCTGCCCGCCGCGCTTATCGAGGCAACTTCGGCCAAATATGTCCAGGCCTATGAGATGTTGACCGGTGAGCGCTTTGTGCCCATTGGCTCGCTCCCATCCAGATAGGATGCTCTTGGTTCGGATTTGTTATCATGAGAGCGGAAACAAACTGAGGAGACGTGTCAGATGTCACAACGCAACCCCATGAACCAACGCTATCAGGGTGAGGGACCTTCGGGGCAGACCCGCAAGTCGGCCACCTCGGCAAAGCCTGCCTCCGCCGCAGCCTCGTCGGTGCATGTGAAGAAAAAGCCGGTAACCGACGCGGAGAAGCGGGCCGCCCGCAAGCAACGGGAAAAGGAGCAGGCCCGCAAGGCGGAGGAGAGGCAGCGCAGGCAGCGGGCACGGGAACAGGCGCTTGCGGAGGCTCGCGAGTCTGAGGCCGAACCTGAGCCCAAGAAGAAAAAAAATCCGCTCAGCGGCATTATCGGCGTAAACCCCAACGTGCCCAACTCCGAGGAGTACCGCAAATGGCGGCGCGTGTACTGGATATTGATGGTCATCGGTATCGTAGCCGTTGCGGTTCTGATGTTTTACTATCTGAGAATAAACAGTACGACCACCCCGTTCTTCTTCGTTTTTATCACCATTGCCTACGGCGCAATCATTGGCGCTTTAATCATCGACTTCACAAAGGTCAAGCCGCTGATACGCGCCGCGAAAAGCGGTACCAATAAGGCCAAAACCCCCAAGCAGCTCAAGCATCAACAGGAGGCCGCGGCGGAGGCTGCCCGCATTGAGGCGGCACGGAAGGCCGCCAGGGCGACGCGCAGGCTGCCGCTTCGTCGCCGCACGATTGCTGCGGAGAAAGATGCGGACGACGTGGGCGACACGGGCGACGCGGGCGGTGCCGGCGCGAGCGGCGAGGAAGGCGCGAGCGATGAGACGCTATGAGGTTCATGTCACGGGCAAGCCAGGCATCTTCGACCCCGCCGGGAAGACCGCACAGACCGCTCTGGATAATCTCGGCTACACCGGCATTGATGAGCTGCGAATCGGCACCTTCATTGAGCTTTCGTGCGATGATGCCGTGACACCTGAGCAGGTTGTGGAGATGTGCGAGAAGCTCCTTGCGAATCCGATTATCGAAACCTATCGAGTTGAGGAAATCGAGGGGTGAGCATGCATTTTGGCGTCGTGGTCTTTCCCGGGTCCAATTGTGAGCAGGACGTCGTGCATGCGTTGCGTTTTCTCGGCCACGATGCCACCTATATCTGGCATCAGGACGCCAATCTTGACGCCTATGATGCGGTGGTGCTCCCCGGAGGCTTTTCGTACGGGGACTATCTGCGCTGTGGAGCCATCGCGCGCTTCTCACCGGTGATGGAGGCGGTGAGCCGTTACGCGGCGGCGAAGCGACCGGTCATCGGCATCTGTAACGGTTTTCAGATACTGACCGAGGCACATCTGCTGCCAGGTGCCCTGTTGCGCAACCGCAACCTGAAGTTCATCTGTGAGACGGTGTTCCTGCGTGTGGAGCCATCGGTCTGTCAGTGGCTTGATCTTCCTGCGGGGACGGTCGTTCAGGTACCCATCAATCACAACGAAGGCAACTTTATCTGCGACGCGGAAACCTTGGCGCGGCTTGAGGCAAACGGCCAGGTCGTCCTGCGCTACTGCCAGCCCGATGGCAGCAGGGCCGCAAAGGGCAGCGCGCCAAACGGCGCTCTGGACGACATCGCAGGTATCTGCAATGAGGAGGGTAACGTGTTTGGTCTGATGCCACATCCGGAGCGCGTGACCGATGGCATTTCCGGTCTTCGGGATGGAGCCGCGTTCTTTGAAGCCATCGCCCGCCGGATTGAGAAGGTGGCATGATGAGCAGGCTGCGCCGTACCCTGTTTGCAACCACTGCCTCCCTTCTGCTTGCCTTCACGCTTGTGCCGGCCGGCGCCTTTGCCGCCGCGGGAACCGCTGGTGAGACGCCCGAGTCCTCCGTGCCAGCAGCACCGCAATCCTCTGCGTTTGCCGACGAGTCCACTTCTGCCGCCCCCGACGCGCCCGAAAGCGTGGCTGCCCCCGTCAATCCTGCCGCCCCCGACGCGCCTGCAACCGAGGCCCCCGAGGAAGAGAGCACTCCGGGAGACACCACCACGCCCGCCTCCGAAACCTCCGAGACCCCCGAAACCTCCGAAACCCCCGAGACCCCCGAGAGCGCCGAGAGCGCCGAGAGCGCCGAGACTCCCATCCCCACAAGCACCCTTGCCGCCCAGGC
>JAISLY010000002.1 GCA_031277035.1 Coriobacteriales bacterium
ATCCGTCCTTGCTTGATATGGAGCGTCCCCGCATCCGCGCCTATTCTCGCGAAACGGTCATTGCGGAGAAGTTCGAAGCTATGATTGCGCTTTCGGAGGCCAACAGCCGCATGAAGGACCTCTATGACATCTTCGCGCTGAGCAGGATGTTCGACTTTGATGGGATCGTGCTGCGCGAGTCTATCCGTTCTACCCTGACGCGACGTGCAACACCACTGGCACCGCTTCCCGCAGTGTTTACGACGACATTCTCAAAGGCAAAGGAGAAGCAGGCGCAGTGGCGGGCGTTCCAAAAGCGCATCAAAGTCGCCGAAGCGGTCGAGCTGCAGGATGTGCTGGAGCGTATCAGGGAATTTCTGCAGCCGGTTTATCTTAAAATTCTGGCAGGAGAAGATTGGAAGATGCACTGGAACAGCACGCACTCTCAATGGGAGTAAAGGTCAGGACGTCAGCCAATTCCAAAGAATGAATAACGAAGAGCCTCAAGGGATTGCTTGCTTCAAGCCTCATATCGCCACGTGCATCGCCAAGGCCAGGCTGTTTATGGCGCCTGCCCCAGCAGCACAGGCGCCTGTTGCAGGGTGCCCAGGCAGAGAGATACCCGCAGATGGTAGAATGTTTCCACTTTGAATGCCCAGCGGGCCAGCGGGCCGCCAGCCCAGCAGCCCAGCGGGCCAGCGGGCCGACAGCCCAGCAGCCCAGCAGCCCAGCAGCCCAGCGGGATGGGGACGGCCAGCAGGCCAGCGCCCCGGGGACAGCCCAGCGGGCCAGCAGGCCAGCGGGATGGGGACGGCCAGCAGGTCAGCGCCCCGGGGACGGGCCGCCACCCCAGCAGCCCAGCGGGCCAGGAACGAGGACAGGAAAGCAGTGGTGATATGCGCGTAGAGTTCTCGCCGCCAGACATTACAGAAGCAGAGATAGAGGCCGTTGCCGAGGCGCTGCGTTCGGGCTGGATAACCACGGGGCCCCGCACGAAGCGCCTGGAACAACAGCTCGCGGCCTGGTGTCAGACGCCGCGCGTCGTCTGTCTGAACTCCGCGACTGCGGCTTTGGAGTGCGCCCTGCGTCTGCTCGGTATCGGGCCGGGCGACGAGGTTATCACCTCGGCCTACACCTATACCGCCTCGGCAAGCGTCATCTGCCATGTGGGTGCCACCCCGGTTCTGATAGATACCGCGCCCGGGTCCTACCAGATGGACTACGAGGCTTTGGCTGCGGCAATCACGCCGCGCACGAAGGCGGTCATCCCTGTGGACATCGCCGGGGTGATGTGTGACTACGACACTCTGCAGGCCGTTTTACGGCGCGAGTCCGTCAAAGCGCGATACGCGCCTGCTGCCGCTACGTTGCAGGCGACCTTTGACCACGTGCCCGTCCTCGCCGACGGAGCGCATTCCTTTGGAGCGACCCGTCAGGGCCGTCCCTCCGGTTCGGTGGCGGACTTTACGGCGTTCAGCTTTCATGCCGTAAAAAACCTGACGACCGCCGAAGGCGGGGCGCTTACCTGGCGCGCGCGACCGGAGGTTGCAGGCTGGGACGATGAGGCGTTGTATCGCCAGATGATGTTGCTTTCGCTGCACGGGCAGAGCAGGGACGCACTCAGCAAGAATAAGCCCGGCGCCTGGGAGTATGACATTGTTGCTCCCTACTATAAGTGTAATATGACCGACCTGGCCGCCGCCCTCGGTCTTGCGCAGCTTGAGCGAATCCCCGCCCTGCTTGCCCGACGCCGCGCGCTGTTGGAACGCTACGCGAAAGGACTTGGCGACAGCGGCCTGCGCCTCGACGTGCTCGCCCACTACTCCGCCTGCGCCAGCTCTTCCGGACACCTTTGCATGGTGCGCCTTATCGGGCGTTCGGAAGCCTTCCGCAACCGCTTCATCGAGCGTATGGCCGCCCGCCAGATTGCCTGCAATGTTCACTACAAGCCACTCCCGCTGCTCACGGCCTACCGCGACCTTGGCTTTGACATACGCGACTTTCCCAACGCGCTGGCCCAGTATCAATGTGAGGTCACACTACCTGTGCACACCCGGCTTACCGACGAGGCGCTGGACTACGTGATTGCGGCGTTTTGCGAAGCCTATGAGGAGTGTGCGCAGGCAGACGCGCAGGCGGGCGAGCAGGCAGACGCGCAGGCGGGCGAGCAGGTAGCGGACGCGAACGAGTTGCCAGCCGATGTATAGACGCTTTGGAAAACGCCTCCTCGACCTGACGCTTGGCATCGTCGCACTGCCCTTTGTCGCGCTCCAGTTTGTCATCTGCGCACCCCTCATCAAGCGTGAGGACGGCGGCACGATCTTTTACAACGCCCCGCGCATCGGCAGGCACGGCAAACCTTTTATCATGTATAAATACCGCTCGATGCGCACGGGCGCCCCCGACCTGAAGAGGGAGGACGGCTCCACCTACAACAGTCCGCACGACCCTCGTCTCACCAGAACAGGCGCGTTTTTGCGCAGGACGAGCCTCGACGAGCTGCCGCAGGTTCTCAACATTCTCAAGGGCCAGATGAGCTTTATCGGCCCGCGCCCCGACCTCGCCGAGGAGGTCGCACTCTATGAGCCGGGCGAGGAGCGCAAGCTGGACGTGCGGCCGGGCATATCGGGATACGCCCAGGTCTACGGGCGCAACGCCATCCCCTGGCACGAGCGTCTTGCGCTTGACACCTATTATGTGGAGCACCTCAGCTTTGCCCTCGACGTGCGGATATTCTTTAAGACCTTCGGCGTGGTGTTCTCCCAGAAAGGCGTGTATGGAGAAGAGGGCCGCAACGCTGAGGCGCCCGAAGAGGGAGATTGATGGTGCCGGCCGCCGCGGGACGTGGGCATGTCATACGGAGGCGTGCAAGCAGTCAAGCCGGCCCACCCGTCCCCAAGCCATCTTTCGATGGCATGTCATGCGGAGACGTGCAAAGGGTCAACCGAATCAACAGAAAACGAACACCTGTTATAAATCGCTAGAGAAGTTGGTTCTTTTAGCGTATACTGATAGGGTATGTCTGTAATGGAAACGCGCGAAGCACCGAGCGTCTCGCGCAAAGAGGGGGCTCAACCATGCGTCACCAGATCAAACGAATAGTCGCGGCGCTGCTTGCCGCTCTTCTTGTTGTCAGCCTGATGCCGATGGGCTTAGGCTGGGCCGACGAGCCTGCGATTGGAGGCGGAGCAGGCGCTGAGGCGGGCGCACCTGCCGCTTTGACGCCGGGCGGCGCGACGCCGGAGGGGGCAGCGCCGGGCGAAGCGGCGCCGGGAGAGGGAGACGGCGCGGGCGGCGCGGGCGGCGCGGGCGGCGCGGGCGAGGCGGCTGGCGCGGGTGCTGAAGCAGGCGCGGGCGCAGGCGGGCAGGCCCTCGAGGGCGCCGGTGGCGAAGCCGCAGCGACTGAGGGGACGCAGGCCGCAGGCGAGGCCGAAGGCGAGGCCGAAGGCGCCGAGGCGCAGGAAGCCGCCTTCGCGGATCTCGAAGAAGCCCAGGACGCCGGTGCGATAACGGCGCCGCCAAGCGATCCCGATGCCTATGTGAGCGACGAGATCATCGTCGTTTATGCCGAGGAGGCCCCCCTTACCGAAGAAGTCGCCCTTGTTGAGGAGGAGCTTGCCGCGCTCTCCGATACCGAGGAGGCTCCCGAAACCGAGCTGCTTGAAAGCGACCTTGCGGGACAGCCGGCTGCGACACTCACCCTACCCGAAGACGTGCCGATTGAGGACGCGCTGCTTGCGGCGGCGAACAACGAAAACGTCGCCTTCGCGCAGCCCAACTTCATCTACCACTCCTTTGACGCGCCCAGCCCACATATTCCCAACGACCCCTATGCGAACAACGTGGGGGACACCGGATACCAGTGGCAGCTGAACGCGGTAAACGCCTTTGAGGCCTGGGGCTATCTTGACCAGAAATACCCCGGAGGCGCAGGCCGCCCGCCCGTTTCCATCGGAATAATAGATACCGGCGCCCGCCTAGACCACCAGGATCTTGCCGCGAACATCGCGACCGACGGCTTGGGCAACTCGCTCGCTTGGGATGCCTTTCGACGGCAATCGTTGGAGACGACGGCACAGACTGTGGGCGGCAGCTACTATGGAGACTTTGTGTCCAACACACACGGTACGCACGTTGCCGGCATCGCCGCAGCGGTCGCTGACAACGGCAGGCGTGGCGCTGGCGTCTCCTACAACAGCAAACTGGTGCCAGTCTCGGCTTGGGATCCTTTTGCGCCTCGAGGGGGGGCGTTGACTACCGAATGCGCGATACAAGCGGTCAACTATCTGATCAGCCTACGCTCTACAGCCAATCTGCGGAGCATCAATATGAGCTGGGGCGGCCACTACGATGACCTCCAGCTGCACAGCGCCATTCAAAGAGCCAATAATGCCGGCATTCTTTGTGTAGCGGCGGCCGGCAATATTGGCGACCAGATGCCCGCAGGCGTGCCGGTCTATCCCGCCCACTGGGAGGAGGTCGTCGCGGTCGCGAGCGTGTGGCAGCAGTCAAACGGGAATTTTGACTGGAAAGACTACAGTATGCATAACGGCAACACGTATATTGCGGCTCCGGGTGAGGTGATTTGTAGTACCCTGGGGCTCGGCACAGACAGCTATGGGCTCGCAAGCGGTACCTCGATGGCCTCTCCGCTGGTCGCTGGTGTCGCGGCCCTGCTGTTCAGCCACAGCCCGACCCTCAGCGTGGAGCGGGCCAAGGAGATCCTCCGCGACACCGCACGTGACCAGCAGGGCGACCCCAACGACACGCCGGGTTGGGACCCGTACTTTGGCTATGGCGTTATCGATGCCGCCGCCGCCCTTGCCGCCCTTGACGCCGACCCCCCGCCTCCGCCCCCGTCGGCCACCCTCACCTATGCCTCCGCGAATGGGGCCGGGGGAAGTGTGAGCGCCCCATCTCAGGAGACGGTTGATTCGATTACGGGCGCACCCCTCGGCGCAACCGCCATCCCCAAGACGGGCTATACCTTCTCCAGATGGACCAGCAGCCTTCCAAAAGATGCAACCGTGCTCACAAACGCAACTCTCACTCCGGCCCGGAACGGCGGCCTGTATCAGTCGATAATCTATACGGCCTACTTTACCCCGGACCCCAACGCTGTGACCATTTACTACGACTCTGCGAGCGGAGGCAGCGTGAACAGGGCCTCCGAGACGCTCAACAAGTACACGGGAACGCCCCTCGGTGCGACCGCCACACCAAAGCCAGGCTATATCTTCACCGCTTGGACAACCACGTTTGGCACCAACGATGCAACCATACGCACAAACGCGACCCTTGTCCCGGCGAAGAACGGCAGCGAGTATCAGTCGGTGCGCTACCGGGCGCACTTTGCCAAGGCTCCGGCCGACTTCCCCTTTACCAACAAGGTGGTGACCCTCTCCACCGCACTTGCAGGGAACCGCAACATCGACATACCGGGGCGCTCGACCGCGCCGGGCGCTCAGGCTATCGTCTGGTCAGATACGGTGGGCGCCAACCAGCGCTTCCTGGTGCAGAGTGCAGGGGATGGCACCTACTGGCTCAAAAATGTGAACTCCGGGCTTGCGCTGGACATCAACGGTGCGCATATCGCAAACGGAGCGGCCATCATACAATGGGAGTATAAGGGGACTGCCAACCAGAGGTGGTATATCGAGGAGGGCGCGGGCGGCACCTGGGTCATCGCCTCGGCGCTGAACGCCTCCTACTGCATAGACATCTTTGGAGGGCAGAATGTAGACGGGGCGAAGCTGATCTTATGGGAGCGTGGGGAGAACAAGCAGAACCAGCAATGGTACCTGGACGCCATCACACGCTCGCTTGATGACGGCGTCTACACCATACGCACGGCAGCATGGCCGGACTACCGCTCTTTGGACGTCGAGGGCAACTCCAGGGTCCCCGGTGCCCAGATGCTGCTCTGGGACTTTCATGGAGGCGAGAACCAGCGCTTTGCCATACAGTATCAGTCAACGACGGGCTATTATACTATCGTAGGACTTGCTTCCCAACAGTCTGTGGATGTCTACGGCGGCTCAACCGCCTCAGGCGCCCAGGTCATCCAATGGCCGCTGCACTACGGCCTCAACCAGCAGTGGTCTATTGAGAACAACGGCGCGGGCAATGGGAGCGTTTGGATTATCGGAGCCAAAAACGGCCTCTCCCTCGATGTCTATGGCGGCAACGTGTCCAACAATGGACGCATCATTTCCTGGCCGTATCACGGGCAGTACAACCAGCAGTGGCTGTTTGAGCGAGTCGGGTAGCAACCATACGGACAGAGGCAGGCCTCCTGCAGCGTCAGGGTTGCAGTATAACATATCGCCAAGTGACTTGGTGATATATCACCAAGTCACTTGGCGATATGTCAAATGAGCGGAGAGGCAGGCAAAGACCGGGCAGGGCGAGCCGGCAAAGACCGGGCGCGGACAGGGCTGCGGGTGCGAGGCGGTGCAGGTTGTGGTACCATAGCCCCGAGGTGATTGAATTGAAGAAAACGTCGCTTAACCACACCAGGCTCCTCTCCATCCTTCTTGCCGCGCTGATGCTGTTCTCAGTGCCCGGTCTCGCGTTTGCCGCAGCGGCAGACAGCGGGCGTCCGGCAGCAGGGGAGTTGGCAGCCACCGCCACACCAGGCGTCTCGACCGACTCTGCCGCTCCAGCCGCGCCCGATAGCCCGGCTCCACCCCCCGATACCGCCCCCCATCCAGAGGGCAGCGGCGAGGCGGATGGCGGCGCCCCTGCGGAGGCTACGCCAACGCTCCCAACAGAGCCAACGGCCCCAACGGCCCCAGACCCAACGGCCCCAGACCCAGCGCTCCCAGCAGAGTCCGAGGAGGAGCCCGCCGCGACGGAGCCAACGCCCGAGGGAGCAGCTGCGCTCACCACACAGGCCCTGCCCGACAGCCTGAACGGCGCAATCGTCACCATCGCCTACAACCCCGTCAAAACCCAGGCCGTCGACATCTCCTCACCGTCCGCCGCGGCGGGCTCCACGGCCATTCTCAACGCCGCAAGCGTCGTCGCGTCCCAGCGCTTCCGAATCACCGCGGTGGGCGATGGCTACTACACCCTTACCAACATCCGCTCCCAGCTCCTCTTAGACGTCCACGGTGCAAAAGCGGCTTCTGGCGCCAGGATCATACAGTGGACCGCTCACGGGGGCGACAACCAGAAGTGGGCCTTTAGTCCCAACGACGACGGTTCCTATACCATCGTCTCAAAGCTGAGCAACGCGGGCCGCGCCCTGTGTCTTGATGCGTTTGGCGCAAGCTCAACGAGCGGTACGCAGCTCATTTTATGGGAGCAGGGCGAAGGCAAGCCCAACCAGCGCTTTGTGCTCAACCCAATCCCCTCGCAGCAGGACCTGGCCGTGGCCGATGGCATCTACACCGTCCGAGCGTCTCTGGGTACCACCCTGCTCGATATGGAGGGCAATGCGTATCGCAACGGGGCAGCAGCTTTGACCTATGCGCCTACCGGTGGATACAATCAGCGCTTTGCGTTCCGCTACGACGCCACAACAGGCTATTATGCTATTATTGCGCTGCACTCGAACCGCGCCCTCGATGTTGAGGCAAACAGCACAGCTCCCGGCGCCGCCGTTATCCAGTGGGACAACACAGGAGGCTTTAACCAGCGATGGAGCATTGAGCGCCATGCGACCAACGGAACCCTCATCATCAAAGCCGCAAACAGCGGGCTTGCCCTTGACGTTTTTGGGGGCAGCGCGAAAAGCGGCGCGAGGATTATCGTCTGGCCCTATCACGGAGGCGCGAATCAGCAGTGGGTGCTCAGTCCGACCATAGTCTTTGACAGCGGCATCTATTCGATTAACGTGTCCGATACTGCCTGGCTGGATGTGCATGGTAACGCGAGCGCAAATGGCACCAACATCGCGACCTGGACGCAGACCTCGGGCATGAACCAGCGCTTTTTTGTCAATCGCGTCGGAGATGGCATCTATACCGTCGAGGCATTGAACGCGGCTAAATACCTTACCCTGGAGAGCGCGACAGACAACGCAGTCCTTTATGAGCGGCAGGACAGCGACGCGCAGAAGTGGCGCTTTGTGCCAGCTGGCGAGGGCCGGTTTGCACTGCAGAGTCTGGCCGCCGAGGGTACGGCACTGACGGCCGCCGCACTCAGTGGTGGGGCAAACGTCGGCGTGGCTCCCTTTAACCTCTCGGACATACCGGCCAACCAGAGGTGGAAGTTTGTCTCCACCCAGCCCATCACCGAGGGGCTGTATGTCTTTCCCAGTGCGCTTGATCCCAGCAAAGCTCTGGACATTCCGGGCGGAACGCTTGCACAGGGCACCGGCCTGACGGTATGGGACCTCAACGAGGACAAGGCACAACGTTTTCTGTTGAGACGGGCCTCGGGCGATTCCTACCAGATTGTGCTCCTGAACTCGGGCATGGCCCTGGACGTCCACAGCGGTTCTGTTAACACCTCAAATGGCAGCGGGACGGTCATTCAGTGGCCCGCCTCCTCGCCCGCCGCGGCAAACCAGCTGTGGCGCGTCGAGTATCTTGGAGAGGGGAAGATCCGCTTTATAAGCGCGCTTGCCGGGCAACGGGCCTGCCTGAACATCACGGGCGGGCAGGCGCTCAACGGCGCTGCGGTTGGGATTTTGGACAAAAACGACAGCCTGGCTCAGGCGTTCCTGTTCAAAAAACTTGCGAATATTACCTACGAGAACCTGAACATCTCCCTGGATCAGATGACCAGCCGACAAAACGGAGCGGTCTACAGCAACGGGAGCGCCTGGGTTGCGGCATCGTATGCGCAGATATATAACGCGCTCAACCCGACCCAGCAGCAGACCGACCGGATGATGCAGTTTGTTGACCTGCGGATCTCCTCGGGTCTCACCGGAGCCCAGATCGACGCCTATATCAACAGCGGTTCCGACCCGCGCTCTCTGTTCAGGGGCCTGGGGGCGACCTTTGTTGCCGCCGCAAAGCAATATGGTATCAACGAGGCCTATTTTGTCAGCCATGCCATCAATGAGACCGGCTGGGGCAAGTTCGTCTGCGGGGACGCTGCTTTTACAGGCTTTACCTATGACGGAAAGACCAAGATTAACGGGCAGACCTATCCGCCGGGAACCTACTATAATTTCTGGGGCATCGGCGCCTACGATTCCAACGCCCTGAGCGGCGGCCAGAACTACGCGGTCTCGCACGGGTGGAACTCGCCTGCCGCAGCCATCTATGGCTCGGCTCAGTGGATAGCGAGCAACTACCTCTACAACGGGCAGCCGACGCTCTATGACATGCGTTGGGATTACACCTATTACAGCGGAGGCGGTACCGGCAACGGGCATAAGTACGCGACCGACATCGACTGGGCGCGCAAGGCGGCTCGGCTGATGGAAAACCTCTACAATTCGACGGGCACCCCGACCCTGTACTATGTGGTTCCTGCGTACCAGTAGCGGCGCCGATGAGGTTGTTTGGAGGAGTGCAAGGGCTCGCTTGTCTGATCGTCGCGTTGCAGCACAGGCGGTACGCGTAGGAGGCAGATCACCACAGGCAGGGGAGAGGAGTCGGCATCAAAGCGCTCGTCGTCATA
Source organism: Coriobacteriales bacterium (assembly GCA_031277035.1). Classification (GTDB taxonomy): domain Bacteria; phylum Actinomycetota; class Coriobacteriia; order Coriobacteriales; family UBA8131; genus JAIRXA01. Next base: position 9,562 of record JAISLY010000002.1, read on the forward strand.
CCGGCGTTCAATGAAGAGGACAGTATCGTTGCGGCGGTTGAGCGCCTGAAGGCTGCCTGCCCCGGCATGGACTTCATCGTCATTAACGATGGGAGTTCGGATCGCACTGCGGCAATCTGTCGCGAGCAGGGCTATCCGCTGCTCGACCTGCCCTGCAATCTCGGGCTTGCCGACGCGGTGGTCATGGGCATGAAATACGCGTGGAGCGCCGGCCGCCCGGCCTACGACGCCGTCATCCAGTATGACGCGGATGGCCAGCATCGCCCGGAGTATCTTTCGCTGCTGCTACAAACCCTGGAAGAGGGCTACGACATCGTCTGCGGCAGTCGCTTTCTCCAAGACAAACGACCATTGAGCCCACGGGGGTGGGGAAGTGCGCTCATATCGCTTGCCATCCGAGTGACGACGGGCGTTGTACTGACCGATCCGACCAGCGGCCAGAGGGCCTACGGCCGTCGGATTATTGAGGAGTTTGCCACCAGGGAGAACATGACTCCGGAGCCAGACACCGTGAGCTACCTTATCAAACTGGGCGCGAACGTCTGCGAGGTACCTGTGCTCATGGACGAACGCAGGGCCGGTACGAGCTATCTGGGAGCCTTCAGCTCCGTAAAATACATGCTGCGAATGGGCATCTCCATTCTGCTGGTGCAGTTCTTTCGTGGAGGGAGCCTGTCATGACGATTACCCTGAGAGTTATCCTGATAGCCGGTGCGCTGCTGACCCTGGTCTACTTTCTGTATCAGATACGAAGGCGACGCCTGCAGATTGATTATTCGTTGTACTGGATACTGCTCAGCGTGCTGATGCTCGTCATCGCGCTGTTCCCGCAGATTATCATCTGGACTGCGGATCGTCTGGGTTTCATATCTCCGGCCAACATGGTGTTTTTGCTCATCATCTTCCTTCTTGTCATCCGACTGTTTGCCCTGACAGGGGAGCTTTCGAAGCTTAACCGCCAGACGGCCGAGCTTACCCAGCGCCTTGCCCTGTTGGAAAACAATTCTGCGCTGCGTGACGACGCGGTGTGACGACGCGGCGCGGCGCGGCGCGGCGGTGCGTGATGCGGCGCGGCTTCGCCCTGTGGCGGGTTTCAGCGAAAGACGTTCAAGACCAGACTGTAGAGGTCCTCAATGACGCGAATGCCTCCGCGATACCCAGCGTATGTGGCTCCGAGGATGGTGCGATAGACGATGGGTGGGCTGACGATGAGCAGGTCGGCTCCAATGTCGGCGGCGAGCTGCCGTTCCCACGAGCTGCCGACGATGAGCAGTCGGCAACTCTTGGTATCGGTGCGGATGAGGTCATGCGCGATGCCCGCGTCGGTGAGAAAGCTGACGTCTGCCTTGCGCAGCCCCAGATGGGACACCTCGCCAAAGCGCGCGCGTATCTCCTCCCTGAAGCGCTCGGGCGTATCGTCGAGCACAAACTGCTGCGCGGGCTTGATGCCAACCTCGTTGAGCAGAAAGCGCGTGAAGCCGAGCGCGTATGAGGCGTCGAGCAGGGTGAAAAACTCTCGCGGCAGGCCGTAGCGAAACTCCAGCAGGAAGTCCATCAGCGTGTCGATGTGCGCATAGAACTTGCGCTCCTCAGCCTGGACGAAGGCCTCCGCCTTTGCGCGCCGCTTTCCGCTTTGCCCCGTCGCGTCGACGACCTGCCGCAAGAAATCACTCGTGTCGCGTGCGCCTATGGGAACGTAGGGGAAGTGTAAAAAGGGTGTGCCGTAACGCTCGGCGAGATGCTCGGCAATGCCGAGGCCGCACCAGGCGCTGATGACGATGTTGAGCTCTGCCTCGGGGATGCGATGCCACTCCTCAATACCGTCTGCGTCGAGCCCAAACAGGATGTTGACCTCAAGACCGATGCCCTCAAGAATGCGCTTGTACTCCTCAAGGTTGCCGTTCCAGAAGGCATCCTGGTAGGGCACCGAGGCAAACACGTTGACAAGGCCGCGCCTTGCGCCCGTGCTGCTTTTGTTGAGATCGACGTACTGGTCGATGATGTTGTTCACGAGAAGCTCATGGCTGACGTAGTTGTTCGACTTAAAGCCGCCCGTTTCGGTGTAGACGATGGGATGACCCGCAAGCTGGTAGTCGCCGACGACACTTGCGACATTGTCGCCGACAATGTCTGAGGTACAGCCCGTGAGTACCACGTAGAGGTCGGCGTCGATGACCTTGAAGCTGCCCTCGATAACACCGCGCAGACGATCCTCGCCGCCGTAGATGACCTCGGTCTCGCCGGAGTTGGTGCAGGGGATGGTGCCGCCGCCCGCATAGCCTCTGCCCTGGCCGATGAGGGCATCGACCTTGGTGGAGCAGCCGGGGCCCGAGTGCAGGATGGGCACCGCGCGCGGGATGGCGACCACGCTTTGCTGAGCGCCGATGGCGCAGGTGTAGCGCGACCACTCGATGAGCGGCGAGTCGATGGCCTCGGGGTTCTCGTCGTGACACGTAAAGGGGGCGATGCTCAGGGAATGCTCGTAGATGCGATCTGCGACGGCCTGAATCTCGGTGCGCGCGGGTGCGGGCGCAGGCTGCGTGGCGCGCGCGGGTGCGGGTGCCTCGGTGCGGGCAGGTGCCTCGGTGCGGGCAGGCGCCTCGGTGCGGGCAGGCGCCTCGGTGCGCGCGGGTGCGGGCGCAGGCTGCGTGGCGCGCGCGGGTGCGGGTGCCTTGGTGCGCGCAGGTGCCTTGGTGCGCGCCCGCTGTGCAGACGCGGCCTCAGTACGCTTCGACATGGGTCTCGTCTCCCAGGAAGCAAAACGGATCCTGCTCCAGCCACCATGAGCTGTAGGGACTTTCCGCTTTGGCGGAAAAGTTGGCGAGGTACTCGCGGTTATCAAGCGTGTCCTCGATGCGCTCGCCGTAGTTGAGGATACCCTGGTATCCAAAGCCAAACTGCTCGTCGTCCACGAGAAAGGAGGGTATTCCGAGCTTTGCGCCCCAGTGCGCCATGCCGCCATGACGGGCGACGAGAAGGTCGGGTTGGTGACGCGAAAGGAGGTTGATGATCTCGTATTCCTGCTTGTTGCAGACGCTGTAGTTCTTGACGTCTCCGTACAGGCGCACGTCCTGTGCAAGCGCGTCTGAGGCGGGGTCCCCATTGTCATAGAGTGGGTCGTGATGGAAGATGGCGGCACCCTTGACATAAAAGCCCAGCTCACGCAGGAGCGCGATGATGGCGTGGCCATGTGCGGCGCCTGCGGTGAGATAAGCGGTCTTGCCCTCGAACTTGCGCCGATACTCTGCGAGCCGGGGCTCGATGCGCGCACGTTCCTCGACGATGAGCTCTTCCACCGCATCGCGGACATCGAGCACGTCTCCCAGCTCGCGCAACCAACGGTCGGTTCCCGCAAGGCCATAGGCCGGCGGCGCCTTTATCTCGGGCACACCGTATATCTGCTCAAGAGCGGCGCCAAAATAGCTGCCGAGCGTTGGACATATCTGAATGGTCGCGGCAGATTCCGAGACACGGGCAAGCTGGTCGACCGAGGAGAAGGGCAGGATGTAGTTGACCTCATAGCCCAGGCGTCCCAGCAGCTCCTCAAAAATATGCGAACCCCAGAAGTTGATAATGTTGACCTTCCTGGTCTTTTTGCGCGGCGGCTTGACGAGACCCCGCACCACTGAGTGATATGCCGAGTCGAAGCCGGTGGTCCATATCTTTGAGCGAAAGCCCTCACAGATGCAGGCGATGACGGGGATGCCGAGCTCTTCGGCGGCATCATTGACCGTGCCCTCGATGTCATCGCCGATGATGCCGGAGGCGCACGAGGTGGTGACAAAAATCGCCTTGGGACGCACGCGCCGGTAGACCTCCCGAATGACACGCCCGAGCTTCTCCGCCGCGCCAAAGACGGTGTCGGCTTCTGTGATGTTGCTGTTAAAGTAGCGCCCAAGCAGCGGCGGCAGGTCGCGCTCCTGTCCTCCGATGCGATAGGTCACCTCAAAACCGGGGAAGTCGCCCGCACAACCCACCGGCGCATGATTGACCACCGCGGCGTCCATGATCATGGAAAGCTGGCAGAAGGCCGCCGAGGACGCGCACATCATACTCTGCTGAAAGCTGCGGGTCTGCTCCCGTATGCTCCGGGCGTGCGAGCAGCCGACAAGCTCCTGTGCCGTGCCGGAAAATCCGGTGATGGAGCCGAGACGCACCTCGCGTATCTGGACCTCGGGGCTTTTCAGATCGATGGGGGCCATCCTGTCTCCTTTCTGGTACCGCTGCACGCACGCTGCTTTTCGCTGGTGCTGTGCCGGGATTACGCAAAATTGGGCCCTTTCTGGTACCGCTGCACGCACGCTGCTTTTCCGCTGTTTTCCGCTTTCCGTCCACGACCCGTTTGTTTTGCAATCGTCCATCTACGGCCGGTCGTTTGTTTTGCAATCGCCCGCCCAGGGCCGACCGTTTGTTTTGCAATCTGTAGTATTCTTATAAGTTTAATAGCGATATAATGGTACGGAAGAGCCCCCGCGCTGTCAAGTCCAGAGCGCAGCGTACCCAAAATGCCCGCGAAACCGAAGGCTTGCAGAGCGTATACTATTCTTATAAGATTGCAGACATTCTTGAATGCGAGGTCGACGAACGAAAGGAGTGTGTCATGGGTTTTCTCCCACTGACTGAGTATGAGGGCGCCACAGATGAGGTGCGCGCGGAGTACGACTACTGGACAAAGCGCTCGGGCCGCGTAACGAACATGAAGCGCCTGCTGCTACACGACCTGCCCACCTACCACGCGTATATGGCCTGGTACACGCTGTATGCGCGACTCGTAGACCTTGTGGGCAAGCGTGCCGTTGACCTCTTGTGCTATGCTGTGTCCACCAATAATCACTGTCTGCTCTGCTCCACCTTCTTCCAGCAGATTTTCGTCGATGCGGGGGAGAACCCTGACAGCTTTCAGGCCGACGACACCGAGCAGCTGCTGCTCGACCTCGGCGCGGCCATCTCACAAAACCCCAATGCCGTGCCCAGCGATGTCTACGCGCGGCTTGAGAAGCGCTTCAGCGCCGACGAGATTGTGCTCATCATTGGCTTCGCGGCCCAGATGGTGGCAACAAATTACTTTAACATGGTGACAAAGGTCGACATAGACGAGCAGCTTGAGCCCTATATCACACCTGAGTTCCTTGCGAAAATTGGGCTTGGGGAACGGTAGGGATGGCCGAGAAGATCGGCGCGGTTCCCGCTTTCGGAGCTGCCTCCGCACCGCTTGACTTCACGGGACAGGTCGCCTTCATCACCGGCGCCGCCTCCGGCCAGGGGCGGCAGGTCGCGCTTGAGTTCGCCCGCGCGGGGGCAGATGTCGTCGCCCTCGATGTGGGGCGGCGCGTCGAGTATCCCGCCGTCCAGCATCGCGCAGACGATGCGCTGCTTTCGCTGGCCGACGAGCTCGCTGCACTGGGGCGCCGCGCCGTCCTCGGCGTTGCCGACGTGCGCGACGATGAGGCGGTGACGCGCGCGGTCGATGAGGCGATGGTCGCGTTTGGCCGCATCGATATCCTGTTCAACAACGCCGGCGTGCTTGGCTACGCCGAGGTGGACGCCATTACCGACGAGGCGCTTGACGCGACCATCGACATCAACCTCAAAGGCCCGATGATTGTCGCGCGGCGCGTGGTGCCTCACATGAAGGCGGCGCGGCGCGGGGTTATCATCAACAATTCCAGCATCATGGGGCTGCGCGGAGGGGCGCGCCTCTCACATTACGCGGCCTCCAAATGGGGGCTTACGGGGCTTACGAAAAGCTGGGCCATCGAGCTTGCGCCCTTTAACATCCGCGTGGTGAGCATCCACCCCACCGGCGTGAACACGCAGATGAACGACAGCCTCGCCGAGATGGAGGGAACCACGGCTCAAGAGATTGGCGAGCGCAGCGCGGGCAACCTTCTGGCGGTGCCCTGGGTGGAGACGGAGGATGTTGCCGCCCTCGTGCTCTGGCTTGCAAGCGATAGGGCCCGCTACGTCACCGGTGCCCAATACGCCCTCGATGCCGGCCTGCTGAGCGGATAAGGACTGCCGTCACTCCGTTGCGCGCAACGCCAAGGAATCCTGGAGACAGCAGACGGATTTTTGAGCCTGGTTCCGGTTTACCAGAGCCAGGCCGCCGGATAGGTCTGTATGTTTTTGTCAGCGGTAACTATCACCAGGTTCTCGGCAAGAGCAGTGGCGACAATCAGGCGGGCGAAGGGATCACGGTGGACAAAGGGCAGCTTTTGGAGAGCTTCGAGATGATTTTGCCGTATGCCAAGAAGCCTGATGCCGTTTGCACCGATGAACGCATAGAGGTCGGCGAGGCTGCCCCGGAAGAACTCAAAACGGTCGGGCAGACTTGCTTTGATGGCTATCTCCCACAAGGTCACCGTGCTGATGTAGATATCCTGTGTTGTGTCAGCCAATGCTGCGATGGCAGGTTTTGACAACCGCTGTGACTCCCTGGCATCCGAGGCCCAGAGCAGGACATGGGTATCCAGGAGATAGCTCAACGCGAATAGTCCGCAAAGTCGTCGAGCGGCTCATCGAATGTGTCGGAGATTTTGAAGGCTCCCGTCAGCCCACCGAAATTAAAGGGCGGCCGCTTGTCCGGCTGAGCCTGTCGATGGCTTGTGCCGCTGTCAGCGGGGCCTGTTTGGGTACCAATGACAAATGGCAGGTCATTGTACCTGACGGTCTGCCGCAAAAACAGGTTGACCGCAGTTGACATATCCAGCCCCAGCGACTCGAACACCTGTATCGCCTGGGCTTTCAACTCGCTTTCTGTCCGGACATTGATAGTAGTTGAGGACACGGTACCTCCTTTGTCTAAACAATATAAATACAAAGTATCATAATGTGCGCACAAAAGCAATACACATCCCACGGGGTCTGCGCAAGACGAGCTGTCACAGGGCTGTCACAGGACGTATGAGTTGACATGCACCGCGTGATACTCATCCGTATTTGAACAGACTGAGCACAGTGTGTCACTTTATGCGTCAGACTGGCACAGGAACTCAAGCGCATCATCGCCGCTTCATCGGCGCTCTTTCCCAACTCCGACTGTATCATCAACTGGGATGTGGCCGCCCTCGTGGCCGCCCTCGAGGCCGCCCTCGTGGCCGCCCTCGTACTCATGGCGCTTGACAAGGCGCGGAAACCCTGCTATTCTTTCTTATGTAGCAATCTTATAAGATTACTAGACATTAAGCAAAGACAGACAATCAGTATGTCAAGGAGGAAATCATGAACGCTGACCGACCAACACGACCAACACGACCACAAATTCAGATAGACGGATCAACGCGCCCAACCCGTCGCGGGTTTGCGCAGCGGTTCGTCTCAATGCTGGCCCTGAGCCTCGTTCTGGCCGCGGGTCTGCTCCTGCCCGGCTGCGCGGGCGGAGGCGATGCTGAGCAGCCCGCCCCCGCCCCCGCCGACGACGAAGCCGAGGCTCCCGCCGCCCAGCCAAGCGAGCTGCGCTGGGGCGCCAGCGCCGAGATTGACAGTCTTGACCCCTATCTCGCGGTGGGCGGCGATACGAGGGGCATCCTGTGGAACGTGTTTGAGGGTCTGCTCAAATCGGATCAGACCGGAGACATCAAGCCGGCTTTGGCCCAGGACGTTGAAATCCAGCAGGAAGGCAAGGTCTACGTGCTGCACCTGCGTGCGGGCGTGAAATTCCACAACGGCAACGAGGTAACCCCCGCCGATGTGCGCTACTCCTTTGACCAGGCGCTGAAGGCCGGAGCGGTCTACGCTGGCTTTGAGCAGGTAGAAAGCGTCGATGTCGCCGACGACGGCACCATCACCATCACGCTGACGGAGGCAAACACGGAGTTCCTCGTCTCGCTCACCAATCCCATCATTCCTGCCGATTATGCGGATCAGGCAAGCGCTCCCGTTGGCACCGGCCCGTTCAAGTTCGCAAGCTACACCCCTCAGCAGGAGCTGGTGTTGGAGGCAAACCCCGACTACTGGCAGGAGGGGCTGCCGCACCTCACAAAGTTGACCGTCGTGTTCGCGGCCGATGACAACGCCACCGTCACCTCGCTGAAAAGCGGCAACATCGATGGCGCGGGCATCGCGGCCTCAAACGCCGTTGACCTCGACCTTGGCCAGTACAACATCGTCGAGCGCAACTCCAACGCCGTGCAGCAGCTCTCGCTGAACAACAGCTATGAGCCCCTTGCCGACGTGCGCGTGCGCCAGGCCCTGAACTACGCCGTCAACGCCGATGAGATTATCGAGAAGGCCTTCTTTGGTTACGGCACCCCGGTTGGCACGCCGCTTATCCCCGGCCTTTCCAAATACTACAACGCTTCGCTGACAAGCGCCTATACGCCTGATGTGGAGAAGGCCACGCAGCTTTTGGCCGAGGCCGGCTATCCCGACGGCTTTGATCTGGAAATCGCCGTGCCCTCGAACTATCAGGTTCACGTGGATACGGCTCAGGTTATCGTTGAGCAGCTGAAAGCCATCGGCGTCAACGCCACCATCAAACAGGTGGACTGGCCGACCTGGCTTGAGGACGTCTACACCAATCGCAACTATCAGGCCACGGTCGTCAGCGTTGGCGGCGCGTCGCTGTCGCCCGGTGCAGAGCTTGCCCGCTTCCGCTCTGATGCGGAGGACAACTTCTACAACTTTGTAAGCCCCGCCTTTGACGCCATCTATGACCAGGCCGTTGCGACAACGGACGACGCCGCCAAGGTGGAGCTCTACAAAGAGGTCCAACAGATCATCTCCGACGAGGCCGCCAGTGTGTTTATCCAGGACATCGCGGGCCTTTCTGCCCTGCAAAAGGACTTTGACGGATTGGTCGGCTACCCGCTGTACGGCGTGAGCGACTTCTCCCTGATTAAGAGGGCCTCCTGATTGACTGAAGGATGAGAGGCGAGGCCGCTGTGTTGTTCATCGTCAAAAGGCTGCTTTTGTCCTTCGTGACGCTGGCGCTGGTCTCGCTTCTCACCTTTGCCGCCTTTGCCATCCTGCCGGGCGACCCGGCCAGGGTAATGCTTGGGCAGGATGCAAGCGCGGATCAGGTGGCCGCCCTGCGCACTCAGCTTGGCCTGGACAGACCGCTGCCGCTGCGCTACCTTTCCTGGCTGGGGGGCTTTTTTGGCGGAGACGCCGGCACCTCGATTAAATATGACTTGCCCGTCAACGACATGTTGGCGGACTACATACCGGTCACCCTTGCCCTTGCGGTGCTCTCCCTTGTCCTTGTGGTGCTGATCGCCCTGCCCACAGCGCTCCTGGCAGCCCGCTTCTCGGGCAGTTGGATTGACCGGCTGGTCTCGGCCCTGGCGACGGTGGGCATCTCCACACCGGGATTTTTTCTCGGGGTGCTGTTTGTCTGGCTCTTTGGCCTGACGCTGCGCTTCTTCATCGCCGGACGCTATGTCGCCTGGGAAAGCGACCCGACAGGCTTTTTTGCCTATCTGTTCTGGCCCGCGTTGGCCATCGCCATTCCCTGTGCGGGGATGGCGGCAAAATACCTGCGCGACAGCATCACCCAACAGCTGGAAAGCGACTACATACGCACCGCCTACAGCAGGGGCAGCTCGCGTGGACGAGCCCTGCGGGTGCACGCGCTCAAAAACGCCCTGGTTCCCGCGCTGACAATGATGGGGATGATTGTCGCCGACATCTTTGCCGGCAGCATCGTCATAGAATCGGTCTTCAGCGTGCCGGGGATTGGACGACTGCTGGTCTCCTCGATAACCTCGCGCGACTTTCCGATGACCCAGACCCTGGTCATGTATATCGCGGTGGTGGTGATTGTGGCAAACACGCTGGTCGACGTTGCAATCAAGGCGCTTGACAGTCGGGTGAGACTCTCATGAGAACCTCACCCGACCGCCGGAAGGACTTTGGGGAGACCTCCGATAACCACCGGGAGAATTGTGGGGAGAACGACGACAACCGCCGGGAGGGCGCGAGGGGAAGCGTCACCCGACCGCTGGAAGGATGTTTGTGAGGCGTGATCGATGAGTAGACGATGGGGCCTGGAGGCCAAGATAGGCGCGGTGTTGGTAGCTGCCGTCATGGCTCTGTCCGTGCTCAGCCTCGTCTATACCCCGCATCCGGTCTATGAGATGGTGTCGGGCGCGCGCGACCTCGCACCCTCCCTCACCCACCCCTTTGGCACGGATTCCTTTGGGCGTGACCAGCTGAGTCGCATCATGGTCGGCGGACGCTATACCATTCTCGTCGCGCTGGTAACGGTGTTTGGCTCCGCCCTTATCGGTTCTGCCATCGGCCTGACCATCGGCTACTTCTCAGGAGCGCTCGATACTGCCGTGATGCGTCTCGTGGACGCGCTCAGTGCGTTTCCCGGCATCCTCCTGGCTCTGATCTTTGTCGCCGTGCTGCCCGCCAGCAGTCTGACCATTGTCATCGCGCTGCTGATTCTGTTTATCCCCGGCTTTACCCGCATCATGCGCTCCTCGATGCTCACCTGGCGCAACCTCGACTTTGTCAACACGGCGCTCGTCATGGGCGCGGGGCACTTCCGCATCATCACGCGCCACATCTTCCCCAATCTGTTGCCCGTGCTGCTCTCCGCCCTGATCATTGGCCTTTCCAACGCTATTCTCGCCGAGGCCACCCTGAGTTTTCTGGGACTGGGGATACAGCCGCCAACGCCGAGCTGGGGCCGGATGCTCGCCGAGGCGCAGAGCCACCTGTTCAGCGCCCCGTGGTGTGCAGTGGCGCCGGGCCTGATGATCATCCTGACGGTGCTCGGCTTTCATTTTCTTGGCGAGGGAATCCGAAAGCGGTATTGTTGAGAGCAGCAGGGGTCGGTAGGGCGGGGGCTGGGCGGATTGGGCAGGCAGCAGGGGCAGGCTGGGGCAGGCAGGGGTCGGTAGGGTAGGGCCGGGTGGATTGAGCAGGCAGCAGGGGCAGGCTGGGGCAGGCAGGGGCCGGTAGGGCGGGGCCGGGCAGGCTTGGCGGGGCAGGCAGCGCAGCAGGCGTCGAGCAGGGCGGGGCCGGGTGAATGTGGCAGGCAGGCAGCAGGGGCTGGGCGGAGTTGGACGAATCGAAGGGACAGGAAGGAGGACAGGGCACCATGAGGGCACCGGCAAGCCAGTCGCTGCTGCGCGTTGAGCACCTCGGCGTGGGCCTGCGCCAGCGTCAGCGCAGACAAAAACGCCAGCACACCATACGCGCCGTCGAAGACGTCAGTCTCACGGTAAACGCCGGCGAGATAGTCGGCATCGTCGGCGAAAGCGGCTGCGGGAAATCTCTCACCGCGCTGTCTGTGATGGGCCTTCTGCCTGCCGCCATGGAGCTTGTCGGCGGCTCCATCGTCTTTGAGAACGAACGCCTCGACCAGCTCCGGGAGCGGAACCTCAACGCCATCCGAGGCAACCGTCTGACGATGATTTTTCAGGAGCCGATGAGCTCCCTCAACCCCCTGATGCGCATTGGCAGACAGCTTGCCGAGCCGCTTGTGCTGCACGGTGTGAGCACCGCCGGCGCGATTCGCGAGCGCGTACTGGAGGCGATGGGCAAAGTGGGTCTGCGCGACCCCGAGACCCTGCTGCGCGCCTATCCCCATCAACTTTCCGGCGGCATGTTGCAGCGCGTGATGATCGCCGCGGCCATTGTGTGTCGTCCACGCCTTATCATCGCCGACGAGCCAACCACGGCCCTGGACGTTACCACTCAGGCTCAGATACTGCGCCTGCTGCGCCAGATTAATCAGACCGACCAAACCAGCATCCTGTTCATCTCCCACGACCTTGGGGTGATTAACCAGATCTGCGACCAGGTGCTGGTCATGTATGCCGGGCGCATCGTCGAGAGAGGCACGGTTGGCAACGTCCTGTGGCACCCGGTTCACGAGTATACCAAGGGCCTTATCAAATCCATCCCCACGCGGCGCAGCAAGGGCGCACCTTTGCCCAGCATCCGCGGACGGGTACCCGCGCTGGCGGAGGAGAAGGCCGGCTGCGCCTTTGCCCCGCGCTGCCCCGCCGCGCACTCGCAGTGCTTTTTGGAGGTTCCGGACGAACTGGCGTTGAGCGATTTTCATCAGGTGAACTGCTTTCTTGCCGATGTGGAAAGCGAGATGGAATATGTGCGCATCTAAGGCGGAGAGTGCCGATACGCCTCTGGTACAGGAGGGCGCCGCGGCCGCTTCGGGGCAGAGTACCGATACGCCTCTGGTACAGATTGTCGGGGTGTCCAGCAGCTATGATGCGCCGCGAGAGCGCCTGTTTGGCGCCCGTCCCCAGCGCAGGGTGTTGGACGACATCAATCTCAACATCGCAAAGGGGGAGATATTCGGGCTGGTGGGAGAGAGCGGTTGTGGCAAGACGACGCTTTCTCGGGCGATGCTGGGGCTGATTGACTACCAGGGGCAGATCGTGGTCGAAGGCGAGGCCTTTGGCGGCACGCGTGGCGGGCGCGAGGGGCGCACAGGGCGCACGGGGCGCGAGGGCGGGACGGGGGGCGAGGGGCGCACGGGGCACGGCGGGCGCGAGGACGGAGCGGGGGGCGAACGTGGCGAGAGCGTTCGTCGCAGCCGTCGTGAGCAGCGCCTTGAGCGCGCCCGCAGGATACAGGCAGTGTTCCAGAATCCCGGCAGTGCCCTGAATCCGGCAAAACGGGTCGGCTGGCTTGTGGAGGAGCCGCTGCGCATTCACGGTTGGGACCGGACGCGCCGCCGTGAGCGCGCGGTGGAAGTGCTCGAGCAGGTCGGCCTCGACCCTTCGCTTGTCACCCGGCGAGCCAACGAACTTTCTGGAGGACAGAAGCAGCGGGTCTGCATCGCCTGCGCCCTGGCCCTCTCGCCGCGTCTCCTCATCGCTGATGAGGCGACATCTGCCCTCGATGTCAGCGTGGCGGCGCAGATCCTCAATCTTTTTGGCGACCTGCACACACGGCTCGGCCTCACCATCCTGTTCATATCGCATAACCTTGAGGTGGTCTACTATCTCTGCGACCGCATTGCGGTGATGTCTGAGGGGCGCATCGTCGAGCAGGGCACGGCGAGCCAGATTTACGACGCGCCTGAACATCCGTATACCAGGACCCTGTTGGAGGCCATCCCCGGCGTCCCCTGAGAGAGGTCGCCTCTCCACACGCCTCACACGCCTTCAAGCGTCCCAGTCGTCCCAGTCGCCCCAGTCGTCCCAGTCGTCCCAGCCACCCCCAACCGCGAGAGAAGGAGCATCATGGCCTACGTCAGCACCAAACTATTCATCGAGCAGGCTCAGAAGGCAATCCGTGTCGAGCTGTTCTTTCCCACCGATCTGCCCGCCCCGCAAAACGAGGTACACGGGGTTATCACGCTTCTGCACGGGCTGTCGAACTCGGCCCTTGAGTGGGCCAACCTCAGCTCGGCCTACCGCTACGCCTCGGACAGAGGCTACATCCTCGTCATCCCCGAGGCGGAGAACTCCTTTTACAACGACATGCGCCTCGGTGCGCCGTTTTACCACATCATCACGCAATGGCTCCCAGAGCAGCTCGACCACATCTTTAAGATACCTCGCGAAGCTGCCCTGAATCATATTGCGGGCGTCTCCATGGGCGGCTACGGTGCCCTGCGCATCGGCCTGGCCAACCCACAACGCTATCATACTATCGGCTCATTCTCCGGTGTCGTTGACATACGTTCGCTGGCAGCGCCTTCGGTCACGCGACAGGGCGCAACGGATGCGCCTCAATCCCAGGCAGACCCCGTCGGCCCCGGCTTTGAGGTCGCCGCGTTTCTCACGCCGGTCTTTGGGCCCGACCTTGACATTCCCGATGAAGCCGACCCCTTCTTCCTCATCGAACAGGCTGCGACCCTGCCCGCCGAACAGCGCCCGCGCGTATTCACCACCTGCGGGCTGAGCGACGACGAAGCGCTACTCAGTCAGAATCGCCGCTTTGCTCAGCATGCTGCCGCGCTGCCGCTTGATGTGCGCGCTGTGGAATGGGAGGGCACGCACGAATGGTATTTCTGGGACCGCAGCCTGGTGGAGTTCATCGACTTTATCGAAGGAGGCGGCTACGCCGCCCAAAAGCAGAGCGACTGGGCACATCCTCTCCGGCACCTCTGAAGTGCCTGCGGAGCCCACCCCTCCGCGTGCCACAGCCTTATGCGAGGCGTTGCAGGTTTGCCTCCAGCAGTCGCGCCACACCGTTGGGATGCTCCATGGCAGCGATTGCCCTGCGGATGTCTGCCCTGATTGCCTCAGCAAACACCGCCCTGCTGCTCGATTACGCAGCACGCCTGCGCGTCACCAACCGCGTGCATAACTATCTGAAAGCATTGCTATGAAGATGAAAAATGCCATGCAGCTCAAAGCCTTAATCAAGAACAGGGCCGCCAACATCAATATCCCCGCACAGGGCTTACCAGACTATGGGATGCCTACGTCAAGAAGAACAGCTTTACCAAAGACATTACGTTCCAGGATACCTGCGACTCGATAATCCACCTGATGGGGAGGGCGAGGTTTCAATAACCCGTCAACAACAGGGTGACGTGCTTTGCGCCGAGTTGCTCCTGTCGGTTGAGGCGGACGCATCAGCGCCCCTTTTTGCCCTCCCTCGTTTTTTCCAAGATATAATGGGAGCGGAGGAATCGCTTCTCTTTTTATCTTGCCCTAAGCAATGGCCGATGCTGGGAGAAACGGTGATACGCGTGCGAGCGACGCATTATATGAGATTTTTCGCTGAACACAAAAAGCTCCTGCCGCTGTTTGGGGAACAGGCCGTTGCCTACGTAGCGACATTGCTTGTCGTGTATGTGTTTGTGCTCGTGCAGGGTGGCGTGAACAGCATGGCCTCCCAACCTCTGGATGGGCTTGTGCTGGCAGCCCTGGTCACGCTCGCGCATTGTGTTGCCCTTGGCAAGCTGATGTCCATCCATTTTCCCGTTGCCCAGATCGACTACCTCTCCTACCTTGGCTTCTCCAATTGGCAGATACGCTTGCTGGCCTGCTCGGTCGCTGTTCCCGTCAGCCTCGCTGGGGCCCTGTTTGTCTTTCTGGCGCTGACGGGAGGACTGCCGTTTGCCTGTCGGCTGGGTGTGTTTGTCACGGTTCTTGTCATGGGAGAGCTGACGTGCCCGATCTCGCTATGGCTGCGGCAGCGGCTGAGAGCGAGGCGCGGGGCCCGGCAGCGAAAGAAAGCGCGGCGCTCGTCATCGGCCGCCGCCTTCCAAGGCCCCTACCGCGCCTTCTTCCAAAAGGACCTTCGCGGGCTCCGCACGTGGAGCGGCATTTTTTCTGTCGCCCTCCTTGTGGCTTTTGGTTTTGGAATTATGCTGTTCGCGCGCATAGGGCAGAGCTGGCAGGGTTTCGCCATCTGCTTCTTCAGCGCCCTTTTTTTCTGACTGCAACGCTTTCTTTCACGCTTTTTGAGCGCGAGGTTGAAGCCTGCCGCAGCCGCTATGCGCGACAGCTGGGCTTGAGCGACAGGCAGCTCCTCATCTACAAGCTGCCGCTCCAGATCCTCGCCCTGGTGCTCTTTGCCTCTGTGCTGACAATCTATGACGGTCTTATACATGGGTTTG
>JAISLY010000028.1 GCA_031277035.1 Coriobacteriales bacterium
TTCGATGTCGGTGCCTGTGCCTGTGCAAGACCCTGCTGCTGCGTAAGGCTCGTTGTGTGGAACAACCCCGCACGGGCCACGGCTGGTGTCAAGGTGCGGGGTATAGTGTCTGTCAACTCTGAGGCACGTACCTGCTCACGTCAGCCAAGGGCCACGTCGAGTGTCATCATCAGCAGGAAACCCGCAAGCACACTGATGGTGCCAAGGTGCTTTACGGAGGAAAGCTGGGCTTCCGGAATCAGCTCCTCAACCACAACATACAGCATTGCGCCTGCCGCAAAGGCAAGCAGCCAGGGCATGAAGGGCGCGATAAGGGAGGCGAGCAGGACGGCGAGCATCCCGAAGAGCGGTTCAACGGCACCCGAGCCGACCCCGACCAGAAAGGCCCGTGGGGCGGAGAGCCCCGCCTGTCGCAGCGGCAGCGCAACGGCAGCTCCCTCCGGGAAGTTCTGTATGCCTATGCCCAGAGCAAGGGCAAAGGCTGAGGCGATGAGGGCGGGATTGCCGCCGCTTTGCACCGCCATCGCCAGGGCAAGACCAACTGCCATGCCTTCGGGGATGTTGTGCAGGGTGATGGCAGAGACAAGCAGGGTCGAGCGCTTGAAGTTGGAACGAGGCCCCTCCATCTCACCACTTGCGGGATGAAAGTGCGGTATCAGATGGTCGAGCAAAAACAGGAAGGCGGCGCCGATGATAATGCCGCCAACCGCAGGTATCCAGCCAACCCTCCCCGCCTCCTCCGAAAGCTCAATGGAGGGGATAATCAGGCTCCAGACCGAGGCGGCAATCATGATGCCGGCGGCAAAGCCGAGAAAGACGGTCTGTGTTGAGCCCTTCAGATCTCCCCGGAACAGCAGCACCGTGGCAGAACCCAGCGTCGTCATCAGAAAGGCAAAGCCAAGCCCAAGCGCTATGAGCAGGGCATCGCTCATGAGGAGGAGCCCTCTGACGGCGGTTGAGATTGGCGATAGCAGGTCGCCACAAAACGGGCGACGTGCGTACCGAGCTCGTCATGGATGTCAACGGTGTAATACCCCAGATTGCGCCCGGTTTTATCCACCGATGCCCGCGCCGTCAGCTTCTTGCCACGCGCCGCGTTCAGATACTCGATGGTGCTGCTGACAGAGACGGTCGGCATCTCTCCGAGGTTTGAGACAACCGCCAGCGCAAAGTCGGCAAGCGTGAAGAGTGCTCCCCCCATGACCGCGTTCATTGCGTTGAGGTGCTTCTCCTCCACGTCCAGCTCGCAAAGGACATGACCCCGGCGCGCCTCGACGAGTCGCACACCGGTCAGGCCGCAGGCGTAGCGGTCCTGGGCAAAGAATGCCTGGAGTTCGGGAAGGCTGGTATCGGCGGAACATGGTGAGGCTTGTGACATATCATGGCCTTTCTCGTCGGGGCGTTGCAGGGACTGCGGGCGGGGCGGTGGCGGAGGCACCCGAGGGCGGAGCGGCGGTGAGGGTATCCGAGGGCGGAGCGGCGGTGAGGGTATCTGGGGAGGTATCCGAGGAGGCACCCGAGGGTGGTTCTGCAAGGACCTCGGGGAGGATGCGCGTTCCTGCCTCGGTACGACCGAGACTCTCACCCTCGATACGGCCCAGAGCCTCAAGAAGGTCTGCGGGGAGCGGATCGATGAAGTGCTTCTGTTCAGCGGTGATGGGGTGGGCAAAAGAAAGGCTCCAGGAGTGCAGGAACTGACGGTCGAGCCCCAGTTGGGCCTTTGGACGGTTGCAGCTTCCGTACAGCGGGTCGCCCACACAGGGATGCCCCGTGTAGGAGAGATGCACGCGAATCTGGTGGGTGCGGCCGGTGTAAAGCTTGCATTCCAGGAGGGTGTAGCCCTCGTCAAAGCGTCCCGCCGCAAAACGTTCGAGCGTGGTAAAGGTCGTGACGCTTGAGCGTGCGCGGAAGGCGTCGGAGACGACCATGCGCGTTCGGTCCGCTTCGCCCCGGGCAATCGGTGCGTCTATCAGGCCGGTGTCGGGAGCGATGGAGCCGTGCACGAGCGTCAGATAGCGCCGGTCGATGGCCCTGATGCGAATGGCCTCGGTCAGAAGTTCTCCGGCCTGATCGTTTTTTGCCACAAGCATCAGACCCGTCGTGTCCTTGTCCAGGCGATGCACGATACCGGGACGGTCGGCACCCTGGAGCTGCGCAAGTTTGTCATAGCCACAATGCGCGATGAGCGCATTGACGAGCGTGCCGCGCTCATGGCCCTGGGCCGGATGGCAGACCAGGCCGGCCTGCTTGGAAAGAACAAGCAGGTCATCGTCCTCATAACGGATGTCAAGCGGTATGTCTTCAGCGACAAGGCCAGGTGGAGCGGTGGCCGCAAGCTCCCAGGTCAGCGTATCGCCCGCCAGAACAACGCGACGCTTGGAGGTCACCGTGGCGCCATTGAGGGCAACCGCGCCCTCCTCGATGAGACGCACGGCTGCCGCGCGGCTGACGATGCCCTCACGGGTGGCAAGCAGGGCATCAAGACGGCTCCCCTGTTCGGTTGAGCGGACGATATGCCTGTGAGCAGACATCAGGAAGCCAGATTTTCCGAGGCATCCTGATGCCCAGAGTCCCGCTCAAGAGCCTGCTCAGGTATTGCGTCGAGACGGGAATCGCCCTCCTGCTGTGCTCCGCGCTCGCCTATCTGCTCAGTATCCTGCTCAGTATCCTGCGCGGTATCCTGCTCGGTATGCTGCTCAGGATTGTGTGCAGAATGCTGCTCAGCCACCGAATCGGAGACTGGCTCAGAGGTCGGCTCTGCGCTCGTGCGGCCGGAGAACAGGATGTGGATGAACAGGAAGACGGTGCCGACGGTGATGGCGCTGTCGGCGACATTGAAGAGGGGAAACCTCACAAAAAGAAGGCGCACGAAATCGACGACCTCACCAAAGAGCGCACGGTCGATGGCGTTGCCCACAGCACCGCCGACCAACAGGCCGAGGGCAAGGAGGATAAGGGTCGCGTGCCGCTTCGTCACGACGATGTAAATGACAACAGCAAGCACGGCCAGCGCGGCAGTCGCCAGGAAAAACAGGCGGCCTCCCTCAAAGATGCCCCAGGCCGCACCACGATTGTAGACGAGTGTGAAGTCGAGGATGCCAGGGATAACAGACTGCGTGCTGCCATCACCAAGCTGCGCTACGACCAGGGTCTTTGTGAGACGGTCCAGGACAATGACCATGAGCGCAGCGAGTGTGACCACCGCAGCTGCTATCAGAGGGCTGTGACGCCTTCTCACCGGTTCATTCCTCGTCGCGTTTGCGCAGCTGTAGTTTTGCAAGAACCGCGGCGCAGCGAGAACATAGCTCGGGATGGGCCGGGTCGAGGCCAAGCTCACGGATGTTCCAACAGCGCGGGCACTTCTCCCCCACAGCCTTCTTAACCTGGACTTCCGGCGAAGTGAGAGCGTCCTGCCCGTCGTGCTCCAGCCCTTCTTCCAGCTCGACCTCAGCGACGATAAAGAGCTCTTCGAGCGTGCCCTTTGGCAGGGCGCGGCAGATTTTGGCGGCAAGCGGCGCCAGTCTCACCGTGACCTTCGCCTCCTGGCTCTTGTTGATCAACTTCTCGCTGCGTGCCTCCTCAAGGGCCTTGGTGACCGCATCGCGCACGCCGAGAACGACACGATACTCACCGAGCAGATCCTCCTCGACGCCTTTTGGGACAGGCGGCGTAACGTCAGAGCGCTCTGGCCAGCCCGACAGTGCCGCAGCCTCAGGCCTGCCCTCAGCGAGGCCCGCAGGGTAGTGTTCAAGAACCTCATCGCAGGTAAAACAGAGAATGGGAGCAAGCTGTCGCACGAGCACCTCAAGGATGTTCGCCAAAACGCTCTGAGCGCTGCGGCGGCTGATGTCATCGGGCGCATCGGAGTACAGGCGGTCTTTCAGCGCATCGAAGTAGACGGCGGAAAGATCGGTGGTCACGTAGTCATACAGCGTGTGGTAGGCGATGTGAAAGCGGAAGCTCTCGTATGCCTCGGTTACCGCCTCTGAGACCTCGAGCAGGCGAACGAGCGCCCAGCGGTCGATGGGAGTCAGATCGGCCCAGCCAACGACGCCTGCGTGCGTAAAGTCGTTAAGGTTGCTGAGCAGGAAGCGGAAGGTGTTGCGAAAGCGCCGATAGGCATCCGAGGTACGGGCGATGATATTTTTCGAGATGCTCACATCCTGCGAGCTGTCGACGCTGCCAACCCACAGACGCAGCACATCGGCTCCGCTCTCGGCGATGACCTCAGCGGGGTCGATGCCGTTGCCGAGGGATTTGCTCATCTTGCGGCCTTCCTCGTCCACGGTAAAGCCGCAACTCATGACGCCGCGATAGGGAGCAAGGCCATAGGCGCCGACGCTGGTGAGCAGCGAACTTTGAAACCAGCCGCGGTGCTGGTCGCTGCCTTCGAGATACAGGTCGGCCGGTCGGCTCAGACAGGAGTAGGCCTCAAGCACCGAGGTGTGCGAGACGCCGCTTTCCCACCAGACATCGAGAATGTCGCATTCCGGCACAAGCTCGGTGGAGCCGCACTGCTCGCAATGGATGTCAGGGGGCAGATATTCCTCGGGTTTGCGAATGAACCAGGCGTCGGCCCCCTCTCGCTCAAAGAGCGCAGTGACGGCGTCAAAGGTCGCAGAGGTGGCTACGGTCGAGGCGCACTGTGCGCAGCGAAAGACTGGGATTGGCACGCCCCAGGACCGTTGGCGCGAGATGCACCAATCCGGCCTGCCCTCGACCATCGAACGCAGGCGATTGGCGGCCCAGGTTGGATACCAGTTCAGCGTGCCAATCTCGGCAAGGGCCTTCTCGCGCAGATTGGTGTCTTCCATCGAGACAAACCACTGGTCGGTGGCCCGAAAGATGACCGGGTTGTGGCAACGCCAGCAGTGAGGATAGCTGTGGTTGATCTCGGCCTGGGCGACCAGTACACCGCGTTTGTGCAGCCAGTCTATGATGAGCGGATTTGCCGCGTCGACACCAAGGCCCTCAAAGGGGCCACCTCCCGCGTCAAAGACGCCGTTGTCATCCACCGGCATAAGCGTCGGCAGCGACCAGGCAAGCCCGACCTGATAGTCGTCCTGACCGTGGCCGGGGGCCGTGTGCACCGCACCGGTGCCGGTATCGAGGGAGACGTGCTCGCCCGTTACGATGCAACCCTGCATGTTTTCGTGGATGGGATGTGCATAGTGCAGGCCCTCAAGCGCACTGCCCTTCGCGCGGATTGGCTCGCCATCCGCCCCTCGCAAAAAGTCGTAGCCCTCCCATCCCGCAATCTCGGCAACGGCAGGAACCAGCGATTCGGCAAGGATGAAACGCCTGCCCTCGACCTGGACACAGACATAGCTGGCCTGGGGAGCAAGCGAGACGGCCGTGTTTGCCGGTAAGGTCCAGGGCGTCGTTGTCCAGATGAGAATGAAGAGAGGCCCGAGAGCTTTGGGAGCGGCAAAAACCGGCGGAGTTTCCTCCAATTCAAAGGCCACATAGATGCTTGAGGCCACCTCGTCTCCATATTCAATCTCAGCCTCGGCAAGGGCCGTGTGGCAGTGATAGCACCAGTGAATTGGTTTGCGTCCGCGGTAGATAGCCCCCGCCTCATACATCGTCTTGAATATCCGTACGTTACCCGCCTCATAAGAAGGCGTGTAGGTCAGATACGGGTCGTCCCACTCGCCCAGGACGCCAAGACGTTTGAAGCCCTCGCGCTGCACGTCGATGTTCTCCCGCGCCCAATCCCGGCACAGTCGCCGGATTGTCACCTGATCGAGCTGACGCATCTTCTCCGTGCCGACCTTCGTCTCCACCATGTGCTCGATGGGCTGTCCGTGGCAGTCCCAGCCGGGGACATAGGGGGCAAAGAAGCCCCGCTGAGACTTGTACCGCACGATGATGTCCTTGAGCACCTTGTTAAAGGCGTGCCCAATATGGATGGGGCCGTTTGCATAGGGCGGCCCATCGTGCAGGATATAGCTCGGATGCCCTTCGTTGTGCCTGAGCACGCGGTGGTAGAGATCCATCTCTGTCCACTTTGCAAGACGCTCGGGCTCACTGCGCGGAAGGCCGGCCCGCATCGCGAAGTCCGTACTGGGCAGATTCATCGTATCCTTGTAGTCCTGAGCCACGGCTGTCCCTTTCGCAGCGCACCGAGTGCGCCTGTCCAAACCCCTGATGTGGGTCTGTCATATTCAAACCGTTTATTGTACTGGAAGTGAGGATTCTTTGCTTGTCGCCTCACTTGTCGCCTCATCGCTTACCTCATCGCGGTACTTCAGCAGCAGGGAGGAGTTGATGATGACGACAACGGAACCGACGTTGTGCACCAGGGCGCCGAGGACCGGGCCAAGTATGCCGGTCATGGCAAGGATGATGGCGACGAAATTAAGCAGCAGGGAGGCGGCGAGGTTCAGGCGTATCGTGCGCATGGTCCGCTTTGCCAGGGCCAGCAGATGGGGCAGGTGACGGATGTCATCTCCGATGAGCGCGATGTCCGCGGCGTCGATGGTGATGTCGCTGCCCACGCCGCCCATTGCGATTCCCACCCATGCCTTCTTCAGCGCGGGTGCGTCGTTAACGCCGTCGCCGACCATACAGATTCGCTCACCCCTGCTCTGGAGCTCCTCGATGAGCTGGAGCTTCGTTTCCGGCAGGCAGCGCGAGAAGACCTCTGCAATCCCGGCCTCGCGGGCGATATGGGCGGCGGCCTGCTCATTGTCACCGGTGAGGAGCACAGTTCGTATCCCAAGGTCGGTGATGCTTCCGACGAGGGCCCGTGCGTCCTTACGTGGCTCGTCGGCAAGCGCGATAAGGCCTGTTGCCAGCCCATCTATCGCGACATGGATGACGGTGCCGCCGCCCTCTCTTTGCGCCTGCGCCTGTACGGCAAGCCCCTCATCTGGTAAGACACCCTGTTCAGACAGAAGCTCGCTGTTGCCGGCAAGAACCTGCCTGCCCCGAACCGTTGCCACAACACCCCTGCCGGGCATCATGCGAAAGCGTTTTGGTTCCTCTGGCAGGCTGCCTTTGATGAGTTGGTAGTGAGAGACGATTGCCTTGCCGAGAGGGTGCTCGCTCAGGCGCTCCGCCGCCGCGACATGGGAGAGCAGCTCGTCGCCTGTCCACGCGGCGAGGTGTGCCGAGGGCGCTGGGGCGAGGGCGTTTGTGGTGAGGGCGACTGTGGATGCGGCATCTGGGGCGGAGGCCTCTGGGGCGAGGGCGTTTGTGGTGAGGGTATCCGCACCCGCCCGCACGCACACCGCGACGACCTTTGGCGTCCCATAGGTCAGCGTTCCTGTCTTGTCAAAGGCAAGGCACGAGGTGCTCGCAAGGCGTTCGAGGGCATCGCCTTCTCGGACGAGGATTCCGTAGCGTGCCACGTTGCCGATGCCCGCCATGATTGCCGTCGGCGTCGCGAGAACCAGTGCACAGGGGCAAAAGACGACAAGGATGGTCACCGCCCGGATGACCTCTCCCGTCACCAGCCAGGTTACGGCGGCCGAAGCAAGCGCGATGATGACAATCCAGGTCGCCCAGCGATCGGCGAGGCCGACGATTTTTGCCTTGCCCGCGTCCGCCGACTCGACGAGACGTATCATCCGCTGCAGGGAGCTGTCCTCGCCGACCTTGTCCGCACGCATATCAAAGGCGCCAAACTGGTTGACCGTGCCGCTTAAAACCGCATCGCCGGGGCCCTTGTCCACCGGAATGGACTCGCCGGTCATGACGCTTTGGTCAACGGAGGTCGAGCCGGTGATGATGGTGCCGTCCGCAGCAATCATCTCGCCAGCAAAGACACGGAGTACATCGCCGATGCGCACCTCGTCGGCAGAAATGACCTGCTCCTCATCGCCCCGTATCACACGGGCGGTGCGCGGTGTGAGGCGAACAAGCCGCTCGATGCCGGCCCGCGCCTTTGCGACGGTTCGCTCTTCCAGCAATGCGCCAATCGTCATAATGAAGGCGACCTCGCCGGCGGCAAACATCTCACCGATGAGCACGGAGGCGACGAGGGCGAGGGAGACCAACAGGTCGGCCTTGATGTCAAAACGTGTCACGAGCGCAACCGCGGCGCCTTTTACGATGGGCGCACCGCACAGAAGGACCGCGACCCAGGCCGGGTCGAGAGGCAACAGTGCAGAGCAGAAGAAACTTGCCACCAGCGAGAGCGCGGACAGGATGAGAAACAGGGTCGTGCGCCTGGTTTCGTCTCTGAGAAATCGGATTACACCCACACCCTGACTCCCTTATCCCCTCCTGCACTGAGGAGCGTCTCATTGTCCTGTTGTTATACCTATAGGGGTATAGGTATATTAGGAGGGAAGGCCGGGTTTGTCAAGGTGCATCCAACTCTGAGGGCCGGGTTTGTCAAGGTGCATCCAGGTCTGAGGGCCGGGTTTGTCAAGCGGCATCCAGCTCTCTGTATGCCGCTCAGTAGGGTGCTCTAACTCATGCGTGAAAAATGTTCGACAGCACGCGCAAAGTCCTCGATGGTCTTGTCCGCATCGCCATGTTCGATGCCGTCACGTACGCAATGGGAGAGATGGCCCTCCAGGACAACCTGTCCTACCTTGTGCAAGGCGGCCTTTGCCGCATTGATCTGCACAAGGATGTCCTCACACGGGACGTCCTCATCCACCATCTTGTTGATGGCATTCAGCTGACCGATGACCTTGCTCATCCTTCGATGGATATTCTCGGAATCCATGCACTGGCGCATGTGTGCCACCTCTCATACCTGAAGCATACCGAAAGACAGTGTATCGGGATACGGCAACATCGGCTTTCTCAGTCTCACATCTTCACATAAAGGGAGGCCGTAAAGACGCCATTGGCGGCCTCGTACTTTAAGGCGCCGTCGTATTTTTCCACGATTGCCCGCACCGAGGAGATGCCGATGCCCTTGCCGACGCGTTTCCTTGAGTAAAAGACGCCTTTGACAACCCGGCAGGTGCCGTCAAAGCTGTTGTCAATCACAAGAGTCAGGCGGTTTTTCGTCACCGTACTCCGTATCCTGATAAAGCGCCTGTCCTCTGGCACATACAGGCATGCCTCTATCGCATTCTCAAAGAGGTTGCCGACTATGATGCTCATATCGTTATCCGGAATGCGCCCCAGCTCGACAGGAACGACCAGTCTGATGTCGGTCTGGATATGTGCGCTGAGCGCCTGGTCGAGGTAGTGCACCGCAACGGCATTCACGGCAAAGTTATCGCAGAGCAGCTTATTGGCCAGATCGGGGATGTGGTCGGCAATCGTCTCCACATAGTTGAGTGCGCCCTCCACATCGTCGGTCTGCAGGTAACCGCGAATGGCACTGAGTTGGTGCCGCAGATCGTGACGCAGCGCCCGCACCTCCTCTGTGGATTGCGTGAGGTTGTGATACAGCGCCCGCTGCATGTCGAGATTGCGATTCATGGCGTCCATCTCCACCTCGAGGGCCGCGCTCTTATCCGCTTCATCAAAGACATCGCGGACATAGCCCCAGCCAAGAAAAGCCATCCAGAAGGTGAAGAGGAGCACGCCAATCTGCAGGGCAGCGCCCTCAAAGTCGAAGAACTTCGGCACGATGTCCAGGATGCTTGCCAGGGCAAAGAGGGCAAAGACCACCACGGGCAAGACGAGCCGTGCCGCCTGTGGATTGTGTTGCCCGAAGTGCTCAAAGAGGACAAAGGCGGCAAAGAGGGCAATTGTCGCTGGAGTAAGGGCCTGCATGAGAGAGGCGCTTTGTGAGAAGGGAACGATGCCGCTCAGATGCAAAATCAGCAGAACCAACAGCAACAGGCGCATCAGCGTGTAGAGCACATCGAGCAGAGAGCGACTCCCGAACAGCAGCAGCACACGGTTCGCTGAACCTGAGGTCGGCGGGCGGCCCTCAAGGGCAAGCAGCAGCGAGCCGTATTTTAGAAAGGGAATACTGAGAGAGAACAGGCCCAGACAGGCAAAGGTGTAGAGCAGCGAGGGTAGAGGGATGAGGTACAGCGTAAGGTCGTTATCGCAAAAGGCCCACAGTCCTGTGGCAAGGCAGGCAAAGCCCAACCAGAAAAACGAGTGTGCCGCCGGCACGCGCGAGGCGACGATAAGGCCGAGGCCGACCAGGACGATACCACTGAGCAGGAGCAGAACGGCGATGGTGAACATCAGGCCGTTTTCGGTCAGCAGGTGCGCAAAGAGTACCTGGCTGTCGCCAACGTAGACAAGCGGAAGGTCGAGGCTGTTTGCGCCATAGGGCACGGTGTACTCAAAGCGCAACTGCTGAATGCCGGCCTCCGTGGGCATGGCGACGGTGTCGATGTCGGGCGAAGGACGTTTTTGAAAGGCGGGATAGGTGCCCTCAAGGCCGATTGACAGATAGAGATTGTCAGCCACATACATCCTAAGCGGTGCGCCGGTCGTCTTGATGAGAAGGTTGTCGTGGATGGTGGTCTCGACGCTGGACGTGAGGGTGATGCGCTCGCCGGGAGCCAGGCCAGAAAGTGTTGTTGGCAACACGATGTCCCGATCCGGCTGACCCTCGCGTGCGAAGGTAAAGTTTGCGACGGGACGCAGTTCGGTCCAGTGATAGATGACGTTGCTCTTTAAGGAGAGCGCTGAGCCGATCAGTATGGCGCACAAAAACAGGAAGGCGATGCCGTAGACGACCCCCGCTACCATGCCGACCCGCCTGAGACGGCCTTCATCCATCGTCTGTCCCCTGTTCATTCATACGACCCGTCTGCTCTGGGCGCCGAGGGCCCTTTGCAACGCCGCGCCGGCTCCCGTTGCCCGTCGCTCCCAGCGTTCGCCGCCCATCGTTTCGTTGCCCTGGGCGGGCGCCGCCCATCACTGCGCCCTATCGCCCATCGCTCCGTTGCCCCGGGCGGCGCCGCCCACCGCTCCGCTGCCCCGGGCGCCCTATCGCCCACCGCTCCGCTGCCGCCCCTCATCCCTCATCTCGTGCCAGCGAGAAGAGATAATCGTCGTAGGCATGCTTTATCTTGCGATGATTCTTAACCGCGATATAGGCGCGGGCGCCGGTGTCCATGATAAAGTCCTCCTCGATTTCCTCCACATGATCGAGATTGACGATAAAGGAGCGATGCGAGCGCAAAAATCGGGGCCCGGGGAGAAGTTTTCCCAGGTCGTCGATCGTCATTGTCGTGGCGTACTCGGCATCAGTCGTGTAGATGATTGATCTGCGGTTGAGTGCCTCGACATAGATGATGTTGGTATGCGGTATGACAACGGGGATGTTGTCGGTGACGATGGCAAGCGTGGCTCCCTGCGCCTTGTCGCGTTTGAGCACGGCGAGGTCGAGCGCATCGTTGACATCCTCGGCTACGATAGGTTTGAGCAGGTATTTGTAGGCGTTAAGCCGGTAGCCCTCACGCGTATAATCGTCAGAGGTCGTCGTAAAGACGATGACCACCTGGCTGTCCACCTCACGGATGCGTTCCGCCGTCTGCACGCCGGAAAGCTCGCCCATGTAAACATCAAGGAAGATAAGGTCAAAGGTGCCCTTCTCAAAGACAGCGAGAAAATCCTCACCCGTGAGAAAGGTGCTGAGCTCAAAGGGTATCTTCGCGCACTCGATAAGTGCGCAGAGCACCTCGGCGTCGGTGGGGGTGTCCTCGCAGATTGCGATACGCAGGGCGGTGGTTCCGGGTGCTGTCTTCATCGAGTCCTCCGATCCCGGTCAGGGCCTTACTGCCGTTGAAGGGCGTATACGAGAGCCTCGCTGAGGAGGCAGAGGTCCTCCAGGTCCTTTATGGCAAGGCTTTCGCGTGTGGAATGCACATCGGTCATGCCGGTGCCAAGGACAATGGGAGACAGTCCTTTACGGTTAAGAATGTTTGCATCCGAGCCTCCGCCGGAAAAGGCCGTCTCGGCGTGCAGTCCGAGGCTGCGCGCCTGCTCAAGCACCAGGCGTACCAGCGGGTCGTCTTCAGAGCGCGAGAAGCCTTCGAAATCGACTAACCATGTCAGTTCGACGCTGGCGTCCGCACCTTCTGTGACAGCACGTATCCGATCCTCCATCTCCTTTTGCATGCGCGCCGCACGTTCGGAAGAAAGAGTGCGAAACTCGCCGGTTATGACACAGGTCTCAGGCACGATATTATCCGCAATGCCCCCCTCTATCGTGCCGACATTGACCGTCGTAAAGGCGTCGAGCCGCCCAAGCTCAAGCGCAAGAACCGCCCTGCTTGCCAGCGCAATGGCCGAGATGCCCTCCTCGGGCAGAATGCCCGCATGCGCCGCCTTGCCCGTGAAGGTGGCCGTAAAACCATAATGATAGGGTGAGCCGATGATAACAGATCCCGGCTTGCCACCCGCGTCGAGCACAAAGCACGGCTCGCCGTCAAAGTCCGAGGTATCCATGGCGCAGGCGCCCAGAAGACTGATCTCCTCGCAGGTGGAGAAGAGCACCCCAATGCGCGGATGAGGCCGGCTGTCCTCGCCAAGGGCGCGAATCATCTCGATAATCGCCGCGACACCTGCCTTGTCATCGCCGCCAAGGACGGTCGCACCCGCCGAGCGAAGGATGCCGTCCTCTCCGATAATCGGTTCGACGCCCCGACCGGGGCCCACCGTATCCATATGCGCGGAGAAGTAGATGGTTGGGACGCGCGCGCCGCTGGACGCCTCCTCAATCCCCTTCGCGGGCAGATAGGCAATCAGGTTGCCGGTGTTGGAGCCGGTCGCCGCCGCACTGTCGTCGACGCGAACCAGACACCCCGCCTTTTCCAGTGCCTGTTTGCAGTAGGCGGCAACGTCGGCCTCCTCCCGGCTCAAACTGTCAATCCGCACCAGGTCGCAGAAGGTCGCAAGCAGGCGTTGTGCGTTCATGCCCTCTCCTTTCTTCCTGCCCGCCCAGTGTCGGCGGCTCGCACGAACTCACGAAACAGAGGATGTGGACGGGTTGGACGGCTTTTGAATTCGGGGTGGCCCTGGCTTGCCACGAACCAGGGATGGTCGGGCAGCTCAATCATCTCGACGAGCCGACCGTCCGGCGAAAGCCCGCTGACGATAAGGCCCGCCTCGATAAGGCGTTCGCGATAGACGTTGTTTACTTCGTAGCGATGGCGGTGGCGCTCATAGATAAGCGGCTCGCCATAGGCTGCCATCGCCCAGGTCTTCTCCGCAAGCCTGCAGGGGTAGGCGCCCAGACGCATCGTGCCGCCCAAATCGTCGATGTCTTCCTGCTCGGGCATCAGATCGATGACCGGATAGGAGATAGCCTCGGGCACCTCGTGCTCAAACTCGGCAGAGTTGGCGTCTGTAAGGCCCACGACGTTGCGTGCAAATTCGCAGACCGCCGCCTGAAGGCCGAGGCAGATGCCCAAAAACGGTATCCTCTGCTCGCGTGCGTAGCGGATAGCAGCAATCTTGCCCTCAAAGGCGCGGATGCCAAAGCCGCCGGGCACCAGAATGCCGTCCATGGAGGCCAGGGCCTTCTCAACACTCTCATCCTTGAGCGTCTCGCCGTCCACGAGATGCGCGTTGACCCTGCAGCCGTTAAAGACGCCCGCATGGCCGAGCGCTTCGATTACGGAGAGATAGGCATCGGGAAGGCTCACGTATTTGCCGACGATGGCGATGTCGACCTCGCCGTCCAGACGCGCCATCCTGTCGTTGTAGTCCTGCCAGGCACGCAGGTCGATCTCGGGTGCCTCAAGGCCCAGTGTGCGCAGCACCTTGCTGTCAAAATCCTGCTCGTGCAGGTTCAGCGGCACCTGGTAGATGCTCGGCGCGTCGATGCAGTTGATGACGTTTTCTACGCGCACGTCGCAGAACAGGGCAATCTTCTCGCGCACCTTGTCGGTGATGTCGTGATCGGAGCGGCAGACGATGAAGTCGGGCTGAACCCCGATGGAGCGCAGTTCCTTGACGGAATGCTGGGTGGGCTTTGTCTTGACCTCGTGCGCTGCGGTGATATAGGGCACGAGGGCCACGTGGATAAAGACGACGTCGCCAAGCGGCTTTGCCATCTTGAACTGCCGAGCCGCCTCGATGAAGGGCAGCGATTCGATGTCGCCGATGGTACCGCCAATCTCGGTGATGACGATGTCGGCCGAACTCTGGTCGGCGATGCGGGAGAAGCGGTCCTTGATGGCGTTGGTCATATGCGGGATGACCTGAACCGTGCCGCCCAGAAAGTCGCCGCGCCGCTCCCGCGAGATGAGCGACTGGTAGATGGAGCCAGCGGTGAAGTTGGACTCCCGACTCAGGTTCTCGTCGATGAAGCGCTCGTAGTGGCCCAGATCGAGGTCGCCCTCATGCCCATCCTCGGTGACGAAGACCTCCCCGTGCTGAAAGGGGCTCATCGTGCCAGGGTCGACATTGAGATACGGGTCGGCCTTCTGCATCGTTACCCGGTAGCCCCGCGCCTTGAGCAACTGCCCGAGGGAGGCCGCCGTGATGCCCTTGCCGAGTGAGGAGACAACGCCTCCGGTAACAAAGATGTGCTTAGCCATGCGTACGCCTTTCTGTGTCCTGCGTCGATACGGTGTCCTGCGTCGATACGGCTTCCTGCGTCGATACGGCTTCCTGCGTCCCCTCAGTCCGAGGATGAGAAGGGCGAGCGAACGCCCGCTCATCTCGCGAATGAGAAGGCTGTGCGAACGCCCGCTCATCTCGCGAATGAGGAACCTGCGTGCGGTGAGCGGGCTGTGCACGCCCCAACTCGTCAAACCATTGGAGAGGAGGAACATGCTCGATGATGCGCGTAAACGAGACGCGTTCGCTCAAAAGATTGATGGCAAAGAGTGCCACCGTAAGCACCGCAAGTGCCCAGATTGGCAATGAGGTCGCAAACAGAAAGCCCAGAAAGGCGCCCATCGAGTTTGCCCCGGCATCTCCAAGCATGCCCTTCTCGCCCAGATCGAAGCGCCAGACTGCCACAAGCGGACCTAGGGCTGCCACCACAAGCGCGACGATGTCGAGAACGCCGATGCGCACCAATCCAAAGGCAGCGACACAGGTAATCGCGGTGGCGAGCAGGAGGAGATAGACCTTCCCGGCGCGCCCCGGCCTGAGGTCAAAGAGGTTCATCAGATTGGCGAACAGGGCAATCACGCAGGTCACGAGTACGATTTTGAACACCGAGAGAAGTGTGGCGTCAAAATACAGCGAGATGGCCGTGAACAGGCTCAAAAATCCGATGCCGACAAACTTGAGGCCGCCCGTCGTCAGCTGACCATGCGCCAGCGCGCGCAGATGGCCTTTGAAGCCCTTGATGTTCCCGCCGGCCCAGTCGTCAAAAAGCCCAAAGGCGCAGGAGCCGGCAATCAGCGGGAACAGCGGTACCAGATAGCTGATCCAGCCGGGCTGCGGCACGCGCAGGGCGACGAGCAGATGGGCGCCGACCCAAAAGGCGATGAGCCAGACGAACCAGACGATGCCAAGGCCGTTGTAGACCAGAGCGCCACGGTAGTTGGGTTGTTTGGGAGCCTTGGCCTGAAGAGAGGGAACCAACATGGCCATTACCAAAACGGGAACGGCCACACCGAAGACGAGGGCTGAGATGATGCTTACCACAAACGCAGACAACCCTTCCAGAAACGCAACGACAGGCCTTCCAGATGCGCGGGCGTGCTTTCGCGTCCTTCCTGACGCTTCTCTCCATAGTACAGGATTGGCGCACGCTTTGGGGCGCACATCGCCGAAGCGTCTTGTCGAAGTTCGCGTAGGGGGTCGGTATATAATGATGTTCCTTTTGTTGCGGGATTCCCGTAATCCCCGATTGGAAGAGGACTTTCGGTGGTTGAGCCTGAAAGCAATGGTGCGTTGCGAAAAAACAGCATAATTCTTGCCAGCGGGCTGGTTCTGCTCCTGCTCAACTTAGCCTCGTTGCCCTTCCTTCTTTCAATTCACAGTAGACCAGACGACTTCATCATAGCCGCCCTCTTGCCGTTTTTGGCGATTACGATTTTCGCCTTGATTGGCATCTTATTGGTGAACCTACTGGATAGATCCGCTCTTAATCAGGGCGACCTTGTCCGCCACAGACGCTCTGTTCATGCCTGTAGAACAACCGGCATCGTTTGCCTTGCTCTCTCGGGCGCCTACCTCATCGCAGCGGGTCCCTTTCTACTCATGACGGCAGGTATCGTTGCCCTTGGGAGCATTTTTGGCGGAGCGCATTCCTTTCTCAACGACCTGTACCTTCTTTGTGAGTTACTTTCCATGGGATTCATTATTGCGATGGTGGTTACTTCAAGTAATACCCTCAGGCAGCTTGACTCTGAAGGAGCCGCAAGAAAAAAGAGAATCGATACCTCAACATGACATCTGAATGAGCGAAAGCTACGTTTCCGCCTCGTTCGCTTCCTGTCGAGCGAGTTTTGGCGCCTAAATAGCACTTTCGATACAAGATGTCGTATTATGGCAGAATGATCCGCTTCAGAAACGTCATCCTGCTGGTGCTGACGCTCGGGCTCCTTCTCGGGCAGATGGCCTTTGTTCGACCCGCGGAGGCTGCCTCGCTCGACTCGACCTCTTCTGCGGCGCGCTCCTTTGACGAGCTATGGGAGAGGGCCTGGCAGGACACCCCTGCACCGACCATCATCAGAAAACCGGCACCGGATGCCGCTCGCCCCATCATCGTACTCTACGTACCCGGCCTGCGCTGGGAGATGATTACCCGGGAGCACACGCCCCATCTGCATACGCTCATCGGCACAGCGGCGCTTGCCAACCTCAGCGCTCCCTTCTCGCTTGCCGCACGCCTTGAGCAACAGCCGGCCTGCGGCCTCATGAGCGCACCGGATGTTTTTTCGCCCGCCCTGCTCGACGCGCAGATTGATGTCCTCATTCGCTCTCTGCCCTCCGACTGGCCTCTCGTCATCTCTTCCTCACCCGCGCTTGTTGGTCTTGAGCCGATTGGCGATCTGTCTCCTGTCGTCATCCGCGGAGAGGGGATGAATGGTTATGTGAGCTCGACGGCTACCCGACGCACCGCGCTTGTTACGGGAGGCGACCTGGTGGCGCTCTTTGAGCATCTCGATCGGGCCGCCTCCGCTTCATCTGCACCTGGGGGCTCTTTGGATGCGGTCGCTGCCGCGGCGGCTGAAGCTGGCGTCTCAATCATGCCCACCCGGTCATCTGTTGGCGAGCGCCTCTCGACGGTGGAGGGCTTTGCCCACCTCAACGAGGCGGTGCGTGAGACAAAAGAGGTCGTGAGCCTTGCCTTCTTGACACTGGTCTTTGTCGCCTTCTCGCTCTCAGTCCTGCTGCTTGTCCTCGGTCGCCGCGAGAAGAAGGATTCGCGCGCATTGCTCATCCCCGTCGCCCGTATTCTCTGTCTGGTCGTTCTGTCCTATCCGCCGGCGACCTTCCTGATGTTTCTCTTCGTCCCCTTTGCCCCCTCTCTGGGCGACCTGTACCTTGGCTGTGCGCTGTGGGTTGCCGGCATCGCCTTTGTCGCATTACTCGTAGGCTATTATAGTCGCTGGGTAAACTCACTCATCGCATTGTTTGCCCTGAGCGTCGTCGTACTGCTTGTCGGACAGCTGTTTGGCGGGCCGCTCGATACGCCGGGCTATCTGACTTACGACATCGCGGAAGGCTCGCGTTACTACGGCATGGGCAACGAGCAGGGTGCGGTGCTCTTCGGATCGTGGATAACCCTTTCAGGACTGCTTATCAACCGGTTTCCCAAGGCTCGTTGGCTTCCCTTCTTTCGCACCTGGGGATACGCCCTCGGTTCCCTCGCGCTGCTTTTTGTAACCTGCGCCCCCACCTTAGGGGCCAGTTTTGGACCTTTAATCTGGGGGACGCTCGGACTTCTCACCACCTGGTGGGTCTTTAATGGGCACAGACTGCGCTGGTGGTTTGTGCTCGGCGCAGCAGCGGGCTCTCTCGTCCTGGCAATCGGTGCACTGTATGCCGATGTTTCGCTGAACGCAGCCTCGCACATGAAGTGGGTCATCCCTTCGATGCAGCAGGGGTTTCCCACACTGGTACATGACATCATCCTGGGGGTCTGGCGCGTCTCCACGCAAACGATTTCCAGCTACGTACCCGGTGCCGCCATCCTGTTTCTTGTGCTGGTGGTTATCCTGCTGTTTGTCATTCGAGTCTTTAAGCCCGGTTCCTATCGCGAATTCTGGCAGCGCAACACAGCCTTTCGTGTGGTCTACTCCGTCTGTTTTGTCATGGCCGCCATCACCTTCTTTCTGGAGGATTCGGGCGTTTTTACCCCCGCTCTGCTGCTCATCTATCCTATCTCGGCCCTGGTCTGGCTGGTTTGCGACCTGCACAGCTGGCATCTGCGCACAATCGCAGTCGATGGGCGACCGCTTACGCTGGGGGAGCTTCAAAAGCGTGCCCTGGCCGTCATCGCCCCTGCGGAGGGGATGGTGGATGCAGACAGTGGCGTTTTGCCGCCAGAAAAGCACGACGCTCCGGCCGACAATGCGTTGAGCGCCACGCGCCGCGAGGAAAAGGGAGCTGCGGGCAGTGGGCCTGGGGATGGGTCGGGGAATGGGCTGAGGAATGGGCTGAGGAATGAGGGGGGAGGCGAGCCGGGCAGTGGGCCGGGAAGCGAGCAGAGGCCCTCGGTAGGGCGTTCGACGGCGACGATGGCGATGGCGACGATGCTCTCACGCGCCACCGGTTTCCTGCGTACCTGGGCGATGGCCTTCGCACTGGGAAACACGATGATCACCTCGGCCTACAGCGTCGCGAACAATCTGCCCAACATGCTCTATGAGCTTGTCGCGGGCGGCGTGTTAACCACCGCTTTTCTCCCACTGTATCTCGCGCAGATGGAAAAACGCGGACGCACCGGCGCGAGTGCCTATGCCTCCAATCTGCTCTCCATCGGCGTCATCGTGCTCGGCTCGGTTGCCCTGCTCGCCACCATCTTTGCGCCCCAGGTCATCTTCACACAGACCTTCATGACCCAGGCGCTCACCGCACAGATTGCCGTTTTCTTCTTTCGATTCTTCGCAATCCAGATGGTCTTCTATGGCATCGGCGCCATCATATCCGGTCTTCTCAACGCCCATCGCAGTTTTCTCTGGCCGGCGCTCGGTCCGGTCTTTAACAACATCTGCGTCATCATAACCTTCTTTGGCTACCCTTTTATTTCCAAAATCAGCTGGCAGGGCGGTATGGTCTGGCTCAGCGTTGGCACAACCCTGGGTGTCGTTGCCATGTTTGCCTCGCAGATACCCGCGCTTCGAAAACTCAGGATACCTTTGCGCTTCAAGATAAACCTGCGCGATTCGGCCCTGAAAGAGACGGTGCGCATGGCCCTGCCGGCGACCGTCTTCATCATCATGAATCTGATTGTCATCAGTGTGCAGAATGCCTTTGCCCTTAACGTCACTGCCCAGGGGCCAGCGACCATCGCGTATGCCTGGCTGTGGTTTGCGCTGCCCTATGGCGTGCTGGGTGTCGCGCTTTCAACGGCCCTGTTCACTGAGATGAGTGAGGCGTCCGCCGCTGGCAACTGGAAGCGCTTTCGCGGCAATGTACGCCTTGGCATGCGCACGACCATCTTCATGATTATCCCGCTGGCCCTTATCATCCTCACGCTCTCCAATCAGCTTGCCGGCCTCTACCACGCTGGACAGTTTACCTACGACGACGTGCTCAATGTTGCCCGCGTGCTTGCCTGTTGGTGCCTGGCACTCCCCTTTTACGCGGTCTATATGTTTATCTACCGGGCCTTTTCCTCCCTACGCAAACTGAACCGCTTTATTATCATCGACGCCTGCGGTCGCGTGCTGCAGGCCTCCCTCTACGCCCTTTTGACCAGCGGAATTGGCACGTTTGGTTCCTGGGGCGGACTGGGGCTCATCGGCATTCCTCTTGCCGATGCCATCACCTATGCCCTGCTCGGCGCCGCCATGTCCATCGCCCTGCGACGCCAGATTGGCTCCTTTGGGCTGGGACGCATCATCTTGGACAGTCTGAAAATCCTCATCGCCGCCACGCTTGCCATCGCCATTCCCTTCATTATCTCAATTGGAGATAATGATCAGACCATCGCCATCTCCCTTGTGACCATCGTGCTGTGCGGCCTGTTCTCGCTTGCGGTATTCTACCTGCTCTGTCGCCTCTTCAGAGTGCCTGAAATCGCCCTGGTGAACAGCATCGCGCGCGGTGCGCTACGGCGTATCCGCAAGCAGGCGCCAGAAAACGAAGGCGGCTAAAGGGCGGAGAAGGCGCGGGGACAAGGGGCGCTGGCGGGATGGCGCTGAAGGAGGTTCGCTGAGGCGGCGTGCGATACGGAGAGGGATGCTTCGCAAGCTGCGCAGGGACGCGTTACGGAAAGACCCCCTGGGCACATTACCGCGCAGGGGCTGAGGCGGGGCGTGATACGGAGAGGGACGCTGAAGGGGGTTCGCTGAGGCTGAGTGAGGCGGGGCGAAGTGGGCCGGTTTGAAGTGCGCCGGTGCCCGAGGCTCGATGAAGGGATGCGCGATGAAGGCCATCGCATTGATACCGGCATACAACGAAGCCGACCTTGTCGGTGCAACGGTTGAGGCCGTATGCGCCCTGTCAGATGTGGAGAAGGTCGTGCTCATCGACGACGGTTCGACAGATGGCACCGACAAGGTCGGCCGCCGAGCGGGCGCTTGCGTGCTGCGCCTTGAGCGCAATGGCGGTAAGGGCGCCGCGTTGGCACATGGTATCGCAAGCCTTGAGGCGCCCTGGCCGGATGCCGTCCTGCTTCTCGACGCCGATCTTGGCGCAAGCGCCCGCGAGGCCAAGACCCTCCTTGCCCCCATCGCGGCAGGTCTGGCGGACATGACCGTCGGCGTGCTGCCAAAGCCTCCTGGCAGCGGAGGCTTTGGGGTGGTGGTCAATCTCGCACGCGGTGCCATCCGCGAGTGGGGCGGCGGTTATGACGCACAGGCTCCTCTCAGCGGTCAGCGCGCGTTGAGCTGGGAGTGCCTGCAGGCGGTTCTCCCCTTCGCCGAAGGCTATGGCGTCGAGGTCGCGCTCACCATCCGCGCCCTCAAGCAGCACTATCGTGTGCTTGAGGTGATGGTGGATATGCGCCATCGCGCCACCGGTCGCGACCTGCCCGGCTTCCTCCATCGCGCTCGCCAGTATCTCGACGTGCGCCGTACCATCAAAGCGCTCGCTCAGAAGGAGACGTGAGGGGTGGGGTGTTGGGGTGGCAGGCTGTGAGGCGTGATGGGTGACACGGTGAGGCCTGCCAGGTGACACGGTGAGGCTTGCCGGGTGACACGGTGTAAGACCTGAGGGATTGTGCGTGTGAGGGATGACGGGCTGTGTTAGACTGCTCAACACCTGAGAGGACTGTGCACTGATGATGTGCACTGATGATCGCTCTTCTGATTGACGCGACCGACCTGATGAAAGGTTGAATATGTATGCCGTCGGCATTTTTGGCTCGGTTCTCCTTTTCGCCATCGCGGGGCTTCATGTGTATTGGCTCTTTGGCGGCACCATCGGCACCGACCGTTACATAAACCTCGGGAGGGATGGTGAGCGGATACGGATTGGCAAGCCACTGATTCTCGTCACCTCCTTTGTCTTTCTTGCCGCCGCGCTGCTTCCGCTGCTTGCGCTGGGTGTTATCAAACTCCCTATCGCACAGCAGCTCGTCGACGCGGCCCTGATTCTTGGCATCTGCGTTTTTATCCTGCGCGGTGTAGCCGGCCTTATCTGGTCCCTCGTGCAGCCAAAGCCGCGCGACATTTTTCACACCTGGAACATCGGCCTGTATACCTGGATCTGCCTGGCCCTCGCCTTGTCATACGGCGCGTGTCTGTTGGCATGAGGACGTGAGGGGCTGCCAGCGGGACTCATCGGCACCGTTTGACAGGGGATACCGGCACCGGCGGAAACATGGGTGGCGGATGGGTGGCGGCGGAGGTATCGGGCCCGGCAGGCAGCCCAGACCGAACAAAAGCAGACCGGACAAAAAGCGAAACCCGGAGAGGCTGCTCCGGGTTTCCTGTGTTTCAGACAGGTAGTAGTTTACTCCGACTATTGGAGTATGTCAACTAGTCATTTTTCTCTGCCACGCTGCGGCGGGCAAATGCGCGCAAGCCCTCCCCTACGCCCTTCTTAAATCGTCACACCACGCACACCCTGGCGCCGACCCTTCGCGCCACACGGGCGGCAGAGCCCATCTGCTCACGCCACGCGTATGGGGCCGCCATCTATCAGGGCATAAAGGGAGGCAGGGTGCCGCCCATCTGCTCACGCCACGCGTATGTGGCCGCTGGCATCAAAGAGCCAACGGGTGGTGGTGGCCGCCTTGAGGAAGGCTGCGTCGTGACTCACGAGCACGAGTGCGCAGGGACAGCTGGCAAGCGCGGCCTCAAGCGCCTCGGTGGAGTGCAGGTCGAGGTGGTTGGTGGGCTCGTCCATGATGATGAGCTCAGGAGCGCGCAGGACGCCGCGCGCAAGCAGAACCTTGCGCAGCTCGCCAGGACTGAGAGCCTCGCCGCTGAGGATGCGGGCGGGGTCTGAGTTGAGACGCGCGACGATGCTGAGAACCTGCCCGCGCTCCTCAGGGCCAAGTGCCTTGAGTTCTCCGAGCAGCTCGCGGGCCTCGGCACTGCCAAGCTCCTGCGGCAGATAGACCACGGGCACGTCGGCGGGCAGCTGCGCGACCAGATGGCGCACGAGGGTCGATTTCCCGGTGCCGTTTGGCCCGGCAAGCCCGATGTGAGCGGTGCTGTCCACAAAAAGTCGGGGGATGCGCAGAGTCCGCCTGTCTCCAAGCGCAATACTCCCCTCTTTAAGCTCCACGAGCACGCGTCGCTTTGAAGGCTTGGTGTCAAGCCAAAAGGAGCTGTCGTAGACCTTGGGCACAAAGGCACTTGCGACTCGCTGCTCCACGGCCTGGATGCGTGAGCCAAGCTGAACCGAAAGTTTGCCCGCCTTGCCGTCCTGCCCGGTAAACACCGCAAGGTCAATCTTTGCCTTTGCGGAATGGTCCCTGGGGTCGATGTTCCTCTTGCTGCGCCGCGCGTCTGAGCGCGCCGCTTCGTTGCGGCGCCGTTGCTGCTCCGCGTGCAGATGCGAGAGCTCCTGTTTAGCCGCCCTGCGCTCGCGTGCGACTGTTGTGCGTTCAAGCTCCTCCTGCTCGCGGGCCTGCGTGTAGGTGCCGCTGCGCATGGTGCCGCTGCCGTCGCGCATGAACAGGCAGTGCGAGACAAGCGCGTCAAGCAGCTCGCGGTCGTGGCTGACGAGCAGGCCAACGCCCCGGTACTGCCCAAGCGCCGCGAGAATCTGCTCGCGGGTGGCCGCATCAACGTGGTTGGTGGGCTCGTCGAGCGCGAGTACGGGCGGGTTGAGCCACAGTGCGACCGCCACCTGAAGCCGCTTGCGCTCACCGTGACTCAAGGTGTCAAAGCGCCAGACCCAGTCGTCCTGGATGCCGAGAATACGGCGAACGCGCATCGCGTCGCTCCCAAAGTCGAGCGCGAATTCCTCAGCCTGAGCTGGCGGGTACTCGGTTGCCTGCGCGCAGTACGAGGGCGCAGAAGGGGTTCTTGACGAGGCGTCGGCGGCAGCGGCGGGCGCAGCTGTAGACGCAGACGCGGACAGAGGCGCGGCGGGGACAGGTGCAGGCGGGCGGGCAGGTGCAGGAACGATGCTGCCCGTGAAGCCGCCAAGGTCGCCTGTCACGAGCCTGAGCAGGGTCGATTTGCCGCTGCCATTTGAGCCCACAACCCCCGTCCACCCTTCGGCAAAGGTCGCAGAAAGGGGGCCCAGGGCGGGCGTGGGCGCATCCTCGTAGGTATAGGAGAGCTTTGTGATGGTAAGCTGCATACGCTTTCCTGCTGACGTGACTACCGTGCCTGCTCAGGATACCACGCAAGGGCCCGCTGGAGGCGACGAGAGCAGGACGAGGGTAACAGGAAAACAGCAGGCGCACGGCAGAACCACGGCAGAACCACAGCGGGAGCGCAGCAGAACCACAGCAGAAGCACAGCAGGCGCACAGCAGAACCACGGCAGGAGCACAGACTTCAGGCTGAAGGACAGTCCCAGGGCGATTTGTAAGGGCTGCTGCAAAGCCGGCGCTTTACAGGGCAGCGGCGCTGTGCTACGCTGCCTGCATCTTGAAGTTAGCTGATTCTAACAATTAAGGAAGCCGCGGGCAAGGATGGTACTCATGAAGGATCAAGGTGCGCCCAAGACGGGGTTTGCGCGGCTGCTTGAGCTTGCCATGACCAAAAAGCCGCTCGTCATCGGCTCGCTGGTGCTTTCAGCCCTGGCGGCCGTTTTAAGCTTTGTGCCCTACATAGCCATCTACTTCATCATACGTGAGGTGCTGGAGGCGCTCCCCGATGTATCGGCGGCAAACGCCGGACACATCATAGGCTGGGGATGGATGGCCTTCGCTGGCGCGGTCGGCAACATACTCGTGTATTTTGCGGCGCTGATGCTCTCCCATCTGGCGGCATTCGGCACGCTTTACCGGCTCAAGGTCGATTTTGCCTCACATCTGGCACGGGTGCCGCTGGGCTTTCATGTGCTCATCGGCAGCGGGAAGCTGCGCAAGATCACCGATGACAACATCGAGAAAATCGAGGGCTTTATCGCCCATCAACTCCCCGACCTCGCGGCCGCCGCCACCGCTCCGGTGCTGCTGTTCGTCCTGCTGTTTGCCGTGGATTGGCGCTTTGGCCTAGCCGCAACGGCAGGCGTAGCCATAGGGCTTGCAATATACGCCAAGATGGTGGGAAGCCAGGGGGTGCGCTCCAACATGGACCGTTATCAAAGGGCGCTGGAGGACATGAACAACGCCACCGTGGAGTACGTCCGCGGCATATCCGTGGTCAAGGCGTTTGGCCAGACGGTGTATTCGTTCAGCAGGCTGTACGACTCGATAAAGAACTACACCGCCTGGATTGTCCGGTACACCCTGGGCATGAAGAACAACTACGCCGCCGCCGTGACCGTGGTGCAAAGCGTGTTCCTGTGTATCATGCCCGTCGCCATACTCATCGGTATGCGGGTCACACCGGGCGGCACGGCGGCGTTTTCGGCGTTTGCCACAACCGTCCTTTTCTATCTGGTCCTCACGCAGGCCGTGGGCGGCGTCATGATCAAGGTCATCTATGCCAGCGGCACGATGATGCAGATCACAGGCAACGTCGCGGCTATGGATGCCGTGCTTGCCCAGCCGGAGCTTTCCGTCTGCACCAGCCCCAGACTGCCCGACAGCTATGACGTGACATTCAAAGACGTGAGCTTTTCCTATGACGAGAAACAGGACCTTGAGGCGCTTTCGGGCGTGTCCTTCACGGCACAACAGGGGCAGGTGACGGCCCTGGTGGGGCCCTCCGGCGGCGGCAAATCAACCATTGCCCACCTCGTCCCGCGCTTCTTCGACGCAAGCAGCGGCAGCGTGCAGATAGGCGGCATCGACGTACGCGAGATAGACCCTCACGCGCTCATGGACATGGTGGGCTTTGTGTTCCAGGACGTCTACCTCTTCAAGCAAAGCGTCATGGACAACATCCGTATGGGCGATCCTTCCGCCAGTGATGAGCGTGTCTTTGAGGCGGCGCGCGACGCGCAGTGCGCGGCCTTCATCGAAAAACTCCCGCAGGGCTACCAGACAATCATCGGCACCAAAGGCATACACCTGTCCGGCGGCGAGCGGCAGCGCCTGGCCATAGCGCGCGCCATCGTAAAGAACGCGCCCATCGTCGTGCTGGACGAGGCCACGGCGTTTTCCGACCCGGAAAACGAGCATCTCATCCAAAAGGCCTTTGAGCGCCTGATGCAGGGCAAGACCGTTATCATGATCGCGCACAGGCTCTCCACGGTGCGCGGCGCGGACCAGATCGTCGTCCTGGATGGCGGGCGCGTAGCCCAGCGCGGCACGCACGAGGAGCTGCTGGAGCAGAGCGGGAGATACGGCGATATGTGGCGCACCTACACGCAGACCTCGAGCTGGCGGATGTCTGCGACGCAGCCGCAGGCAAGGGCCGGCGGCGGCGATGGCGTCGCTTGCACGGGCGGGCTTGAGCCGATGCGACAGGAAGGTGGTGCGCTATGACTGACGGGCGTCTTCCCAGACTGCAAGGTATGCTGATGCTCTCAGACGCGGGCTACGCCGGCCTGAAGAAAGCGGCTTTTGCCTGTACGCTCACGAACTTCGCCCAGATCCTGCCGGTCTGGGCACTCTTTGGGTTCATCATGGAGCTGATAAAGCCGCTTACCGGCGGCGAGGTCTCATGGACGGCTCTGTGGCTGTTGTTCGGCTTAGGTGTCGTCGGCGTCCTGATTGTGTTCTTATGCCAGCGCAACGACTACGAGAAGACATACGTCGTCTCGTATACGCAGTGCGAGAAGACGCGCGTCTCGGTGGCCGAGCACATCCGTCGCCTGCCGATGAGCGTCTTCAATTCCAAGGATTTGTCAGAGCTCACCACCAACGTCATGGGCGATGTGGCCATAAGCGAGCACGTGATGAGCCACATCATCCCGCAACTGATCTCCAACGCCATCTCCATCACGACAATCTGCGTCCTGCTCGCCTTCTACGACTGGCGCATGGCGCTGGCGGTCTTCATCACGGTGCCGCTGGCGCTTGGAATAGTCCTGCTCAGCCGCAAAATCTACGGCGGTGTCTCAAAAAAGCACGCGGCAGCAAAACTGGCGGCATCTGAGCGCGTGCAGGAATACATCGAGGGTATCAAGGTCATACGGGCCTGCAACATGGACGGCGAACGCTTTGAGGCGCTTGAGACGGCACTGCGTGAAATGATGCGCCTGGCGATACGGATGGAGGTCGGCGCTGGTATTTTTGTGACCGGCGCGCAGGCCGTCTTGCAGTGCGGCATAGGGCTTACGGCCCTGATCGGTGCGCTTTTGCTGACAGGCGGACAGCTCGGCTTTGTCCCACTAATGGTGTTTATGATGATCGTGGTAAAGATATATGCCCCCGTTACCACCATACTCACGCTGCTCCCGGAGCTGTTCTACTTTCAGATCAGCCTGCGGCGGATGCGCGCCCTGCTGGCCGTCGAGCCAATGACGGGCGACGGGGAGAAGGAGTTGACGGACTTTGACATCGTCTGCGAGCAGGTGGGCTTCTCCTACAGCAAAGGCGCGGAGCAGGCCGTGAGCGACCTCTCGCTGAGGATTGACGCCGGCAGCCTGACGGCGTTGGTGGGACCCTCCGGCAGCGGCAAGAGCACGGTGTCGCGGCTGGTGGCGCGGTTTTGGGACGTGGACGGCGGCAGGATCAGCATTGGCGGCGTAGACGTCAAGACGCTTGACCCCGAACACCT
Organism: Coriobacteriales bacterium; assembly: GCA_031277035.1. Classification (GTDB taxonomy): domain Bacteria; phylum Actinomycetota; class Coriobacteriia; order Coriobacteriales; family UBA8131; genus JAIRXA01. Next base: position 27,203 of record JAISLY010000028.1, read on the forward strand.
GATGGGCTCTCTGTCCTTTGTCTTTCAGGACGTGGTGCTGTTCAACGACACGATCTGGGGCAATATCAGAATTGGCAACAGAGATGCCACTGACGAGCAGGTGCGTGCCGCCGCCACGGCCGCCTGCTGCGACGAGTTTGCCAACAGGCTGCCTGAAGGCTACAACACGCTGCTGGGCGAGAACGGCGCGACGCTTTCTGGCGGCGAGCGCCAGCGCATTTCAATCGCGCGCGCCCTGCTCAAAGACGCGCCAATCATCCTGCTTGACGAGGCGACGGCCAGCCTCGACCCCGAAAATGAGGCATCGATACAACAGGCGATCTCCGCGCTGATAGCTGGCAAGACCGTGCTCGTCATCGCCCACCGCCTGCGCACCATAGCAGAGGCAGACAGGATCGTCGTCCTGGACAAGGGCCGCGCAGTCCAACAGGGCACGCATTCACAGCTCATGGCAGAAGAAGGGCTGTACAAAAGGCTCTACACGCTGCAGGCACAAAGCCTTGGCTGGTCGGTAGGACAGGGCAAGGCGGCACACTGAGCTGCCGGTTTTATCGGTATGCTGTTTCTTTCTGGGACTCTCGATAGTTATTGCCGTAGCTCACCGCTGGCTCGCCCGGCTCTGGTCGCCCGCTATGGCCCGAGAATCCGCACGTTCGCGATATCCTCATTCATCCTGGTATACCGCCACAAAGATGGCCGTGCCGACATTCTCGGCCTTGTCTACGGTCCCACAGTCCGCTAAATGCCAGGCAGTCGAAGCTCAGGGTAAGGGGCGGTGCCTGTGTCGCCCTGCAAAGAACGCGCATCGATGCCTCGCCTATACCGCCACAAAGACGGCCGTGCCGACATTCTCGGCCTTGTCCATGTACTCGGCGCCTCCTAAAAGAACCGTTTTCCTTGAACTTCCCTGTCAACAATTCCATATTCGACCGTAGAGCTCGTTGCCTAACAGCCAGCCGCGAGAGGTGGGGCGATAGCGGCCCTCAGCAGACGCTGCCAGACCGAGGGCGACCAGCTCCTCGAAGCGCTCGGTGATGCCTGGGACGAGGGGCTCGGCTGCGTGCACGGCATCATGTAAGACGCCTGCGCTCATCCTCATGCCGCACATGAGGTCCTCGCGCATAGCTTCGGCGGGGGTCAGGCGCTCTGTGACTTCGCCGTCCAGGAGACGTTCGCGCATGCCGTCGGCGGCCGTGCGCATACCCGCCGCGCCGCGGCCGAGCCCCAGATAGGGCACGCCGGTCCAGTAGGCGATGTTGTGACGGCACTCAAAACCGGGGTGGGCGTAGGAGGCCACCTCGTAGCGCAAAAGCCCCGCAGCGCCGAGCACGTCTGCCGCGGCCTCCATCATCTGCGCCTGCACATCCTCGTCGGGCGGTGCCTGGTGACCAGCAGCGATGGCGTTGGCAAAGGGCGTGGCCTCCTCGATGGTGAGGGGATAGACGCTGACGTGCGATGCCCCGCCACGCAGCGCCTCGCTGAGGCTGTGCTGCCAGCTTGCGGTGCTCTGGTGGGGTATGCCGCACATGAGGTCGACAGAGACGTTGTCGGCCCGCTCACGGATGGTCGCAAGCGCCCGGCGAGCCGCGTTGGCATCATGGGCGCGGCCGAGCGCGGCAAGTTCCGCGTCGTCAAAGCTCTGCACGCCAAGGGAGAAGCGGTTTACGCCAAGCGAGTAGAGGTCGCGTACGAGGGCGGGCGTGAGCGATTCGGGGTTTGCCTCGAGCGTGAACTCGGTCTCGGAGCCCAGGTTCATGCTGAGCGACAGCGTATAGACGAGGTTGACGAGCCTGCGCGAGCCGAGGAAGCTCGGCGTGCCACCGCCGATGTAGACGGTCGTGACCTGCGCGAGCAGCCCCTCGCGCGCGGCCGAGCGGATGTCGCGCACAAGCCTTTCGACGTAGGCATCGAGCCGAGGGTCGCCAGGTGAGGTGGCCTCGGTTGTAAAGTCGCAGTAGCCGCAGCGCGAAGCGCAGAATGGGATGTGCAGGTATAAAGCACCGTAGGCGGCGGGCGCAAGCTGGGACGGGAGACACAAGGGGGACGTTCCCTTTTGTGACTCCCGTCCCAGCCTGTCCGTCATCGCCATGCGAGCACCTGCTCAAAGAGCGCCTCGTAGTCCTGGAGGCTCGTGCAGTCACTGGCGGCTCGGCGGATGGCCGTGGCGTGCGGTGTTCCCTTAAAGTACCAGGCGATATGACGGCGCATACTGGGCAGACGATGCGGAAGGAGCTGCGCGAGCCGGGCGGTATGCTCGTGGGCAACGCGCACCCGCTCCTCAAGCGAGGGTTCGCGGTGCCAACCGCCCTCAACGCACTCGTCACGCTCTGCCCCATCACCACCCGAGACAGCCCTCGCCTCAGCAAACAGCCAGGGGTTGCCGCGTGCCCCGCGTGCGACCATGACAGCATCGGCACCGCAGTCCTTTCGGTAGAAGCGGATGTCCTCACGCGTGAATACGTCTCCGCTCGCTATCACAGGTATGGAGACCGCCTGCTTCACCCGCGCCACAACCTCACGGTCGCTTGCGCCGTGGTAGAGCTGTTGCGCCGTACGCCCATGCACGGTAAGCGCCGCAACACCCGAGTCCTGTGCCATACGCGCAAACTCAACCGCGCTGTCCTCCTCAATCCCATAACCCTTGCGAAACTTCACCGTCACCGGCAGCTGCACCGCCTTCACCACCGAACTGAGGATACGCCCCGCAAGCTCAGGCTCCTTCATAAGCGCCGCCCCTTCGCCCTTCCCCGCTATCTTACGGGCAGGACAGCCCATATTGATGTCGATAAGCGCCAGATCCTCTCCACAACGCTCTTCAAGGCGCTGCGCCTGCTCAGCCAGAGTCGCCGGGTCACGCCCAAAGAGCTGCACCGCCGCCGGACGCTCCTCCTCAGTCATCAACAACAGACCCTCGCTTCGGGCACTCGCATACTCAAGCCCCTTGGCCGAGACCATCTCCGTATACGTAAGCCCCGCCCCCATCCGCTTACAGATAGCCCGAAACACCGGGTCATTCACACCGGCCATCGGCGCCAGAAAGCAGCCATTCTCAAAAAGACTCAGAAAAGGAGCGAGGCGGTCTTCCTTTTTCTCCCGTGCGGCTGAAGACAAGCTACTCATCAACCTTTAGGATTGCCATGAACGCCTCCTGCGGCACCTCCACGCTGCCGATGTTCTTCATGCGCTTCTTGCCCGCCTTCTGCTTCTCCAGAAGTTTGCGCTTGCGACTGATGTCGCCGCCGTAGCACTTGGCGAGCACGTCCTTGCGCCGCGCCTTGACCGTCGTGCGGGCGAGCACGCGGCTGCCGATGGCCGCCTGGATGGGCACCTCGAACAGCTGGCGCGGAATGATCTCCTTGAGCTTTTGTGTGAGCACGGTGCCGGTGCCGTATGCCTTGTCCTTATGGACGATGAAGCTCAGCGCGTCGACCGGTTTGCCGGAAAGCAGGATGTCGAGGCGCACAAGCTCGGCCGCTCGGTACTCGGAAAACTCGTAGTCCAGCGAGGCGTAGCCCTTGGTACGGCTTTTGAGCTGGTCAAAGTAGTCCATGATGAGCTCGGAGAGCGGTATCTCCCACTTCATCTCAACGGTGGTGGTGGAGAGGTACTGCATGGTGCTGAACACGCCGCGCCGCGCCACAGAGAGCTCCATGACCGCGCCCACGTAGTCAGGAGGAATGATGACGGTCGCGGAGAGGTAGGGCTCCTCGATGTGCTCAATGCCTGCCGCGTCGGGCATCTCCTGGGGGGAGTGGATGGAGAGCGTCTTCCCGTTTGTGAGAAAGACGTGGTACTCCACGCTCGGCGCGGTGGCAAGCAGGTCGAGCGAGAACTCGCGCTCAAGGCGCTCCTTGACCACCTCCATGTGGAGCAGCCCGAGGAAGCCCACGCGAAAGCCAAAGCCGAGCGCGTGGCTCGTCTCTGGCTCGTAGATGAGCGCCGGGTCGTTGAGCTGGAGCTTGTCGAGGGCGTCGCGCAGGTCGGGGTACTGGTCGCCGTCGAGCGGGAACAGCCCCGTGTAGACCATCGGCTTAACCTCGCGATAGCCGGGCAGGGCCTGGGCGATGCCGCCATTCGCAAGCGTCACCGTGTCGCCCACCCGCACGTCGGCCGGGTCCTTGAGTCCCGTGATAAGGTAACCGACCTCCCCCACCCCCAACTCCTCGACCGGCGTGTTGGCGGGGCGGCGCACCCCCACTTCCTCAACCTGCGTCACCACGTCGGTTGCCATGAAGCGTATGCGCGCGTTTGCGGCGATGTGTCCGTCAATCACGCGAATCAGTGCGACAACGCCGCGATAGGGGTCAAAATAGGAGTCAAAGATGAGCGCGGCGAGGGGCGCCTCAGGCTTGCCGGTGGGGGCAGGAATGCGCACGAGAATCGCCTCAAGGAGCTCCTTTATGCCCGCCCCCGTCTTGCCCGAGGCCGTAAGCGCATCGTCTGCGGGTATCGCAAGCCCTTCTTCAATCTCGTGGCGCACACGCTCAACATCGGCGGCAGGCAGGTCGATCTTGTTGATGAGCGGGATGATTTCGAGGTTCGCGTTCATGGCCATGAGCGCGTTTGCGACCGTCTGCGCCTCCACCCCCTGGGTCGAGTCAACCACGAGAACCGCCCCCTCGCAGGCGGCCAGCGAACGCGAGACCTCGTAGGTGAAGTCGACGTGCCCCGGCGTGTCGATGAGGTTGAACTGGTAGGTCTGCCCGTCATCGGCATCATACATGACACGTACCGCCTGCGATTTGATGGTAATGCCGCGCTCGCGCTCGATGTCCATCGAGTCAAGCACCTGCTCGACCATGTCACGGTCTGCGATCGTGTGGGTGAGCTGCAATACCCGGTCGGCCAGGGTCGACTTACCGTGGTCGATATGGGCTATGATTGAGAAGTTCCTGATATGGCGCGGGTCTGTCATTCCTCGGTGGCAGGCTCCGCTTCCTCGGCATCAGGGGCGGCTGCGGCTTCCTCAACGGCTGTATCTGCGGAGGTGTCCTCGGCGGGAGCTTCCTCAGACTCGGCAGCGGTATCGGCCTCGTCGCTGACGCCTTCCTCGGCTGGTGCCTCGGCGACAGCCTCGGCCTCGACTTCGGGCTCGACTTCGGGCTCAGCCTCAACCTCAACCTCCGCCTCAGCCGCTGCGGGCTGCTCGTCTGCGGCATCCTCAGCGGGAGCTTCCTCAGCCACCGCGTCATCCTCCGTCACGAGAGTGCCGTCAACAGGGGCATCCTCGGCAGCGACAACGGCCTCGGCCTCAACCTCGGCCTCAACCGCGACGGGCTGCTCGTCGGCGGCAACATCCTCGCCCGCCTCGGCAGCTTCAACTGCCTCAGCAGCAGCGTCCTCGCCCTTCTCCTTCGATGTGTTCTCCGCAGCCTCGGCGTTCTTGTCCTTGCGCGGCTTCTGCTTGGGCTTGGGTGCGTTGGGGTCGGGCTCAGCGACCTCGATCTCGATGCCGAGGGTCTCGGCGGCCGAGCGCATCGACAGCGATATGCGCCGACGCT
>JAISLY010000041.1 GCA_031277035.1 Coriobacteriales bacterium
GTCGTACTTGCCCTGCTGGGCGCACTTTTGGCTCCTTTGAAGTATGTGTATTTCCCTCTTGTCTTTTTGCCCCTTATCATCCCTGGGGAAAAGTGGCCATACCCTCGCTTCAGGCTGTATTGGTGTGCGGGCATCTTGTTGCTGGGCCTTGTGTCAATTGGCGTCTTTACCCTCGGGCAGACCTCCACCGAGCTTACCCGCCTCAGTGCAGATCAGAGCTTAAATCCCTATTATTCCGATGCCTACACCCTGAAGACCTTCTTCGCGCATCCCCTGACCGCGCTTAGGGTGTTAGGGGCCAGCCTGATTCTGCGTCTGCCGCGACTCATCGACATCTCATCTGGCTTTGCCTTCAGCAGTCAGCTCCCGATGTGGACCTTCTGCCTCCTGTTCGTCCTTCTGGTGTTCAACAGCAGCCCCGCCAAAGGTGCGGGAGCGGCAGGGGGCGCAAAGGGTGCAGGGGGCGTAGAGGATGCAGGGGGTGCAGGGGGTGCAGGAGGCGTAGAGGATGCAGGGGGCGCAAAGGGCGAGAGGCTCTTCAAGCTGCCAGGACACACGCGCCTCATCATGCTGGCGCTCGTCCTTGCCGTCTACCTGCTCGTCCTGCTCGCCTCCGTGAGCTGGACGCCCGTCGGCGCGTCGGTGCTCGCCGGTATACAGGGCCGCTACTTCATTCCGACCATCCCCCTGCTTGCACTCGCCCTGTCCGACTTCATCCGACCCGCCAGGAGCATCGCCCGCGAAAGTCTCTACCTGGTCTGCTGCCTGGGCGCCCTTGAGGTCTTTCTCACCTTTACCTCCGTTGTTTGAGGGGCGGCACTGAGGGGCAGGAGAGTGTGGCGCTGAAGGACGGTGTTGGAGGGCAGTGCGCGGCGTTGAGGCGCGGGCAGTGCGCGGCGGGCAGTGCGCGGCGTTGAGGCGAGGTGTTGGTGTTTCTCGGCGTTCCCATGCTATACTGACCCGTTCCATGAAAAAACCATCGGTCACACGTCAGGGCTTTAAAACGTTGCAGCAGCCACACCATCTGCGGGGGCTGAGGCAATCGTTTGTGGCGGCTCTTCCCATCGTGGCGGGCTACATTGTGCTCGGTGTGCCCTGTGGCATCCTTGGCGCACAGGCGGGTATGAACCTCGCACAGATTACCCTCATGAGCCTGCTGTTCTACTCCGGCGCCGGGCAGTATCTCATCCCCGCCATGTGGCTGGCGGCAGCACCCATCGCGTCTATCATCGCAAGCGTGTCGCTCGTCAACACGCGACAAATTCTCTACGGGGCCTCGCTTTCGCGCTTTTGTGAACACGCGGGCAAACGGCTCTCCTTTCTGTTCGCGGCAACACTTACCGATGAAAGCTTTGGGGTGAACACCGAGCGCTTTGCCAACGACCGCGACTGGAACCTCGCCAGGGCAACCGGCGTGAACCTGTTCGCGTTTGTCGCGTGGGCCCTGGCAACTGTCATCGGAGCCCTGGCCGGGAGCCTGTTTTCCGTGCCGGTTGCCCTGGCGACCTTTGCCATGACCAGCATCTTTTTGTGCCTGCTGTTCATGCAGGCCTTCTCGCGTCCGGCGATTGTTGCCGCACTCACTGCTGCTGTGGGCGTGCTTATCTGCAAACTGCTCGGCCTCGCTGGAGGCGCCATTTTCATCGGGGCGGTACTTGGCATCGGCGCGGCGATGGTGGTGAGTTCGGGGGCGGGGCCGGGTTCGGGTTCGGGGCCGGGAACGGAGCCGGGGCCAGGTTCGGGTTCGGGGCCAGGGACAAATCCGGATTCGGGGACCGATTCAGAGGCGGGGAAAGGCCTGAGGATGCTCTCAGAGGGAGACGGCGACCAGGGCCAAACAGCGAAGGAGCCGACGCCATGAATTGGGGAGATTTCCTCATCATCATGGGCGTCTGCATCGCTACGATGCTGGCGAGCCGCGTCCTGCCCGTCTTTCTCCTCAAAGGCCGCGAACTGCCTGGACGCCTCTCCGAGGCACTTGGCTACATTCCGCCGGCCGCCTTCGCCGCATTGGTTGCCAACGACCTGTTCAGCGCGCCTTTGCTCGCGGGCGACCTCTGGCCCACCGCGATAGGCTGGATCGCTGCTGTGCCGGTCGTTATTGTGGCGGTAAAGTTCCGGTCGCTGCTCTGGTGCACGGTCACCGGCGTGCTTATCTACGGCCTGCTGCTCGTTTTGTTTCCCTGAGCCTCGTTGGTGGGGACGCAGGGACACAGGGACGTGATGAGGACAGAGGGACGGGGCATGCGTCCCTGTTTTTGCGTTTTTCTGCACAAAATTGCGTTTGTGCGAACTTTTAGCCCCCGAAATGGGCCTCTTATCCCCACACTGCCTGCAAAATGCCTGATGGGCGAAGAGCAGCCCGGATCGATTCTTCGCACAAACGCAATTTTGTGCAGAAAAACGCAAAAGTCGGAGAGATTTTTACGCAGCCTGCCGTCCCCCTGGGTCAGACATGGCTGTTTTGCCAGCTCGACAGGGTGGCAAGGGCCTCGGTTACCGTAAAGCTGCCTTCGTACAGGGCGCGGCCCGCTATGACCCCCTCCACAAGCTCATCACCGAGAGCCGCCAGGGCCCGCAGGTCGTCAAGGGTGCTGATGCCACCGGAGGCCGTGACGGGAAAACCCGCGACCCGAGCGAGTCGCTCATAGGCAGCGGCATCGATGCCGCTCTGCATGCCGTCACGCGCAATGTCGGTGTAGACAAGGTGACGGATGCCCCAACTGGCAAGCTGCTCAACAAGCGCGGTGACGCCAATCCCACTTTCCCGTCGCCAGCCTTCGATGGCGACCTCGCCTGAGCGGGCGTCTATGCCGGCACAGATGGTCTCGCCAAAGCGTGCGGCCACCTCACGTGCGAAGGCGGGGTCGGTGGCAAGCCGCGTGCCGATAACCACGCGCGAGGCGCCAGCCGCAACAAGTCGCTCGATGGCCGCAGACGTACGCACCCCCCCGCCAACCTCGACCTTCAGTCCCGTGGCGGCTATGATGGCCTCGATGAGGGGACTGTTGGAAGGCGTGCCGGTGCGTGCGCCATCAAGGTCAACGACGTGGAGCCACTCGGCGCCCTCCTCCCGGAACCGGCACGCCTGCTCAACGGGGTCGTCGTGATAGACGGTCACTGCGTCGTAGTCGCCCCGCGCGAGACGCACCACCCTGCCATCGAGAAGATCTATGGCTGGCAGCAGATACATGGCTCCCTCTCCTTCATGCTCCCGCGCCTTCACGCCTGCCGACCGGCGTGCCCCAACGCGGTGCGTGCCCCAACGCGCGGCGTGCGCACCGCACGCCCCAACGCCTGCCGGCCGGCGTGCCCCAACGCGCGGCGTACTCCAACGCGGTGCATGCGCACCGCACGCCCCAACGCCTGCCGACCGGCGTACCCCAACGCTCGGCGTACTCCAACGCGCGGCGTGCGCACCGCACGGCGCACACACCGCGCCTCAAGGCTGCAAACTCCGATATCCCCGAGCAAAGCGCACGAAGTTCTCCAGCAGACGAAGCCCCTTATGGGAGCTCTTCTCCGGATGGAACTGCACGCCAAAAGCCGAGCCTTTGCGCACGACACAGGGAAAACTCGTCGCGTGCGCGACCTCGGCCAGAACATCCTCCTCATCGTGCGGCACCCCCTGGTAGGAGTGCGTGAAGTAGAAGTTTGAGCCGTCCTCAAGCCCCTCAAAGAGCGGCATGAGTTCCTCGCGTCTGTGCGGCGCTGGAGAAAATCGCACCTGATTCCAGCCGACGTGCGGCACCTTGTAGCTTCGCCCCGCGCCATCTGTGCTGTCCAGGCGCCGCACAAAGCCGCGCAGGACGCCGAGGCCTTCTGCCCACTGATCCGCGGGCATGCCTTCATCGCCGCGCTCAAAGAGCAGCTGCAGGCCGAGGCAGACGCCGAGAAAGGGCGTGCCCGCGGCGATGCGCGCACGAATGGTGTCCATCTGGCCGCTTTGCGCCATGAAGGCCGAGGCGTCCGCAAACGCGCCCACCCCCGGCAAGACGATTGCCTCGGCGGCCGCGATGTCGACGGGGTCGGCGCTGATGAGGGCCTCGGCACCGGCCAGCTCCAGACCGCGCTGCATGCTTCTCAGGTTTCCCTTGCAGTAGTCGACGACGACAAAGGCCATCAGAGCACGCCCTTTGTTGAGGGAACGCGGTTGCCGACGCGCTCATCCAGCGCGACTGCCTGGGCCAGGGCGCGCGCCGTGGCCTTTGCCGCCGCCTCGATGAGGTGGTGCGCGTTTGCGCCCGCAAGGGAGCGGACGTGCAGGGTAAGTCCCGCATTGGCAGCCACCGCGATGAGGAACTCCCGAAACAGCGTCGTGTCAAAATTGCCGATGAACTCGATGGGAAGCGCCACGTCCCAATGCAGCTGCCCGCGCCCACTGATGTCAACGGCGGCGAGCACGAGGCTCTCATCCATTGGCACCAGCGCGTCTCCAAAGCGGCGTATCCCGGCCTTATCCCCCAGTGCCTGCGCAAACGCCTGGCCCAGGACGATGCCAACATCTTCCACCGTGTGATGCGCGTCCACCTCAAGATCGCCGCGTGCCGCCACGCGCAGGTCAAAGAGTCCGTGGCGTCCTATCGCGTCGAGCATGTGGTCAAAGAAGGGCACGCCGGTCTCGATGTCAGTCACGCCCCGGCCGTCGAGGGCAAGCTCAAGACGGATGTCCGTTTCCCTGGTCGTTCTCGTAATCAGCGCCGTACGCATCGTATCGCCTCCAACATCGCGTCGTTTTCCGCAGGGGTGCCGATGCTGACGCGCAGGCAGTCGGCAAGCCCCAGGGCCCGTGAGAAGTCGCGCACCAGTACGCCGTGCTCATCAAGCAGACGCTGCCAGAGCCCTGCCGCCCCCTCGATACGCACCAGCAGGAAGTTCGCCTCGCTGTCAAAGACGTGCACGCCGGGCAGAGCCGCAAGCGCGGCGGCGACGCGTGTACGCTGTGCGACGGTGATGGCGGCGCGTTTTTGCATGATTTCCGCCGTGTCCAGAGCAGCGATGCCGGCCAGAGCTGAGACCGCGTCCACCGAGTAGGGCTGGCGCACCTTGCAAAGCGTTTCTGTGACGAGCGGCGAAGCCAGAAGGTAGCCCAGACGAACGCCCGCGAGCCCAAAGGCCTTTGAGAAGGTGCGCAGGATGGCAAGGTTCTCAAAGCGGTCGAGCAGATGGGTGGCATCGTAGGCGGCATCTGCGAACTCGATATAGGCCTGGTCGAGCAGCACCAGGGCGTCTGTGGCCGCCAGCACGCGCTCAATGAAGGCGGGGTGCAGGCAGTCTCCCGTTGGGTTATTTGGTGAGGCAAACATTACGAGATCCACATCGCCACGCCCCAGGCGCTCAAGCAGCGCCGCCTCGTCGATACGCATATCCTTCGTGCGTGCAAGCGTGAGCAGGTCAGTGCCGGTGAGCTGGGAGAACAGCTCGTATGAGCCAAAGGAGGGCGGCGTTATCAGCAGACGACGACCCGGGCCGCCCCAGGCCAGAAGCAGGTTGAAGATGAGCTCGTCTCCACCGTTGCCGATGAGCACGTACTGTTCAGGCACCGCGCAGAAGTCGGCTATCTTTGTGCGCAGGTCACGCGCCAGGGGGTCGGGATAGCGATTGAGCTCTGTGGTCGCAAGCGCTTCCAGAAAGCGGGCTTGGGTCTCATCCGCCAGTCCATAGGGGCTCTCGTTCGCACTGAGGAGAACCTTTGCAGGCAGGTTCTTCGGATCGTAGGGCACCAGCTTTGCCAGACGGGGAGAGGGCGGTCGGAGAGAAGGCTGCCGAGAGGAAGGCGGGTTCGGCGCAGCGGAGGGTGCAGGCAGCGCTGGGTCAGACGGTCGGAGAGAAGAGGTCATCAATCGTCCTCTTCCGGCGAAAGACGAAGCTCGACCGCCTGGGCATGAGCCCACAGGCCCTCGCTCGCCGCAATCGTCTGGATGGTCGCGGCGTCCTTTTCAAGAGCCGCGTAGGAATAGCTGATGATATTCGAGCGCTTGATAAAGTCATCGACCGAAAGCGGGCTTGAGAAGCGCGCGGTGGAGCCCGTCGGCAGCGTGTGATTGGGGCCGGCCACATAGTCGCCGACGCTTTCTGGCGTCCACGGGCCGAGGAAGATGGCACCGGCGTTCTCAATCAGACCAAGCAGTTCGAGCGGTTGGTCCATCAGTATCTCGAGATGTTCCGGCGCAATGCTGTTCGCGGCAAGGATTGCAGTGGCGAGATCGGGGCAGATGAACACCGCGCAGCGTTTGTCGATGGCCTCCTTGGTCAGCTCAAGCCGCGGCGAGCGAGCCAGATAGGTCTCGATGCGCTCGATGACCTCATCGACCAGATCCTCGTCGGTCGTAACCAGAAAGGTGGCGGCCTCGGGGTCATGTTCGGCCTGCGCAAGCAGGTCGATGGCCACAAAGGAGGGGTTTGCGGTCTCGTCCGCCAGTATCAAAACCTCCGACGGGCCCGCGACCATGTCTATGCCCACAACGCCACTGACGAGGCGCTTTGCCGCCGCGACATAGGAGTTGCCCGGGCCGACGATCTTGTCCACAGCCTCTATCTGGTCGGTTCCGTAGGCCAGGGCGGCGATGGCCTGGGCGCCGCCGATGGCATACACCTCGGTGGCTCCGGCAATCTGCGCGGCGGCAAGCACCTCGGGGCTTAGAGAGCCATCGGGGCGCGGCGGCGTAACGACAACAATGCGCCTGACACCCGCCACGCGGGCAGGGATAACGTCCATGAGCACCGTCGAGGGGTATTGTGCGCGGCCTCCCGGCACGTAGATGCCAACGCTTGCCAGAGGGGTTTGTCGACTGCCGATAAGGGCGCCGTCCTCGCGCGTCATAAACCAGCTTTTCTGCCGCTGAACCTCATGGAAGTCCCAGATATTACGCGCGGCCTTCTCCAAAGCGGTGATGACCTGCCGGTCGGCAGCCTTGACGCCCCGGGCAATCTGCTCCGGGCTGAAGTAGAAGGAATCCTTCTTCACGCCATCAAAGCGCTCCGTGTACTCGGCAAGCGCCACATCGCCGCGCTCGCTGACATCAACGACGATGCGAGCAACCTGGGCAAGGGTCTCATCGTCAAGCGAAGCCAGCCTCCTCAGGTACCGGATGTCCGGCTTCTCGCCGGCCTCCAGATATTCAACCTTCATGTTGCGCTCTCCTTTCCGTGCCGGACGGGGATTCCCGCTTGGTGTGCCCGACGAGTGCCTTCAGGCGTCGTGCCTGGCGTTTGCCCTCATGTCGCGCTTCTTGCTTCGCGGCCGACGAGTGCCTTCAGACGCCGTGCCAGATCGTTGACCCGCGGATCGACGCGAACGCTGGCGGGGTTGCCGAGGAAGCGCGCCGTCGAGGCCAAGACCTCATCAACGATGACCAGGTCGTTTTCCAAAAGCGTCCTTCCGCTCGCCGTGATGTCGACAATCCGATCCGCCATGCCACACAGCGGTGCCAGCTCGATATTGCCGTGCATCTTGACCAGCTCAACCTGTATACCGAGGGAATTATAGTACGCGGCGGTGATGCGTGGGTACTTGGTCGCCACCCGAAGCACGCCAAGGCGTCGATAGGTGTCCTCGGCGATACCGTGCGAGAGCGCTGGCTCGGCAACGACAAAGCGGCAGGCGCCAAAGCCCAGATCGACCAGCTCCATAGCCTCAAGACCCGCCTCGAGCAGAGAGTCCTTCCCACAGATGCCGCAGTCCACCCCGCCGTAACTGACGAAAACCGGAGCGTCGGTCGGCCGCACGATAAAGTAGCGCACGCCCTCGTTGTAAAAGACGAGCTGCCGGCCGGGATTGTCCAGGCCGCTCGTATCAAGGCCTGCCTGAGCGAGCAGGGCGACGCTTTCTCGATACAGCGCTCCTTTGGGGATGGCTATTCTGAGGTCGGGTTGGGCGGGGGCGGGGGCGGGGGTGGGCTCGCCGCCGCCGGTCGCGGCTGCGGAGGCGGGGGCGGCAGTGGGCTCGCCGCCGCCGGTCGCGGCGGCGGGGGTGAGAGCAGGGGCGGAGGTTTGGAGGTCGCTCATCATCGCCACCTCTCTTCATTGGACGCAGGCAGGTCGCAGGCAAAATCCAGAGCAACCCTGCGGCCCTGCCCGCGCAGCCGCTCGGCCGCCAGAAATGCGGCGGCGGGCTTTTCGGCGGCTACAGCGAGACGGGTGAGCTGGGGCTCTTCGGGGGCGGATGTGCGCGTGGACTCCTGCGCCAGCAGAGCATGCATCACGCGCTCAAGCCCAAAGGCAAAGCCGGCGGCGCGGACGTCGGCCCCAAAGCCGGCAAACATCCCATCGTAGCGCCCGCCGCCCCCGAGTTTGAGGCCCACACCAGGCGCATACGCCTCAAAGACCATGCCGGTGTAGTAATCAAAATCGCTCATGACGCTGAAATCTATGGAGACGTGCGCCGCGGCCGCGCTCTGCTCGATGATGGCAAAGGTCTGCGCCAATTGCTCAAGGCCGTCCTGGCAGCCCAGCGGCTCAACGAGGGCGCGACATTCCTCAATGGCCGCGCGGCCACCGCGTATCTCAAACAGGCGCGTCAGGGCCTTTTGATGCGGCGCGTCAAGACGTTTGTCTGCGGCCAGTTCCTCTAAGGCCACAAGGTCACTGCGATGACTGGCCGCTCGCACCTCGCGGCCCCACTCAACGGACAGGCCGCCGGCGCTGATGCCGAGCTCTATGAGTTCGCGCAGAACGCCGACCGTGCAAAGCGCTATCGTAAAGTCCTCAAGGCCGCTGGCAGCAAGAGCTTCGCTGAAAAGAATCACCGTCTCGCCATCCGCCGCCGCGCCCGCCGCGCCGATGAGCTCTGTTCCCAGCTGGGTGAACTCCCGCGCCTGGCCGCGCAGCGATTCCTGCTCGCGGAAGACCGACTGCACGTAGCGAAAGCGCAGGGGCGTGAGGGGGGCGGCGGGTGGCGCGGGCGCGGGCGCACCCGGCGTAGGCGCGGCGGCGGGGGCGGCGGGTGGCGCGGGCGCGGGCGCGGGCGCGCCCGGCGTAGGCGCGGCGGCAGACGTCTCGACAGTCAGCCCCGCAGAGGCCGCAAGGCGCGAGGCCACCATGCGGGCGACTGGCAGGGTGACATCCGGTCTCAATACGAGCAAGGTTCCATCAGCATCAAAAAGCCGAAACGCCGAGTCGGAAAGCGTGCCGCCCTGCTCAAGAACCTCAAGTACCTCAAGGGTCGGCGTCTCAATGGGGTCGTAACCCCAGGAGGAGAGCGTCGCGGATACCTGGGTGATGATGCTCTCGCGCCAGCGCGCCTCATCAGGCAATATGTCTTTAAAGCCCCGTGGGGTAACGGAGATCATACAGCGCTCCTATCCTGGTGCGAAGCCTTCTGCGGCCGCCTTGGGTACGTTCCTGCAGCCGCTTCCAATGCGGTACGATACCACACTTTAGCACAGTAGTGTAATAAAGTACAGCGCTCTTCTGCGTTATTCGGCTTTGTGCGGTGCGCGCGGTGTCAACTTTGGGCATTCCCCTTCTGACAGCGCTTCCTGACAACCGGGCGGATTGCCATTGCTGCTACCGCCAGCACTGAGAGTGCAACGAGCGTCAGGAGCGCGATGAGGGCATGGTCGCCCGTCGCAGGCAGTGGGGTTTTGCTGCCGGACGCAGGAAGATTGGTCGGCGACGTCTTGGATTCGGAGCCAGGATTGGACGGGGCGGCGGCGCGTGTGACGGTGACGGTATAGGTCTTTGTGCTGCCATCCTCAGCGGTCACGGTGTAGGTGACTGGCGAGGTAAAGTCCTGTGGGCCCTGAGGCGTAAAGGTAGCAGCCGGACTGACGACGACCGTGGGGGTAAGCGAGCGCAGGTCCGTGTCGTGTGGCAACGTCAGGCTCACAGCGGTGCCTGAAATCTGTGCCGCCTTTTCTGCGAGCACAAAGGACTCAATGTCCTTGGCATCGCTTTGTGACACCAGGAAGGTGATGGTGCCAGAGACAAGGGGTCTTGCGCCGTCGTTGGTCGCAAAGCTGATGGAGGTTGTCGGCGAGGTGGTAGAAAACCGCCCGGTCGTCACGCCAAAAGTCGCCGTCGTGCCGGTGAGCGCAATGGTGTGCGGAGTAAGCGCATAGGCCGCAACGCTCAAATAGGAGCCGGGGGTTTCCGGGTCGAGGCGAACGGGGATGACAAGCTTCTGGCTCGGCCCGAAACGGGAGGTTCCCGCTGGCAGACCGACAACATCCAGAAGCTGGTTGTCGGCACAGGAGAAGATAAGCAGCTCAGTGTTGTTGCTCAGGTCGAGAGAAGTCAGGCGGTTGCTGTCACAACGAAGCGTCTCCAGCGCAGGGTTGTTGCTCACATCGAGGGAGCTCAGCTGGTTATCGTCACAGCGAAGCGTCTCCAGCGCAGGGCTTTTACTCACGTCAAGAGAGGTGAGCTGGTTGTTGTAGCAGTGGAACGTCTTCAGTGCGGGGTTATCGCTCACATCGAGGGCGGTGAGCTGGCTGCCGAAGCAGGAAAGTGTCTTCAGTGCGGGGTTGTTGGTCACATCGAGGGAGATGAGCTGGGTGTTGTAACAGTAGAGGTCCGTTAGCGCGGGGTTATGACGCACGTCAAGGACGGTAAGCTGGTTGTCGTAGCATTGAAGTGTCTCCAGCACGAGGTTTTTGCTCACGTCAAGAGATGCCAGCTGGTTGCCGGAGCAGGAGAGATACTTCAGCACAAGATTCTCGTTCACGTCGAGGGCGGTGAGCTGGTTGTTGAAGCAGTGGAGCCTCTTCAGCACAAGATTCTCACTCACATCGAGGGCGGTGAGCTGGTTGTCTTCGCAGCGGAGATCCTCCAGATTGAGGTTGTTGCTCACATCGAGGTCGGAGAGTCTGCTGGCTTCGCAGTAGAGATCCACCAGCGCGGGATTCTCGCTCACGTCGAGGTCGGTGAGCTGGTTGCGACCGCACTGAAGCACCTCCAGCTCGACATTTTTACTCACGTCGAGAGAGTTCAGGCGGTTGCTGAAGCAACGGAGGTCTTCCAGCTCAAGATTTTTACTCACGTCGAGGGCGGTGAGCTGGTTGTTGTAGCAGTGGAGCCTCAACAGCGCGAGATTTTTACTCACGTCGAGGGCGGTGAGCTGGTTGTCGTAGCAGTTAAGC
Organism: Coriobacteriales bacterium; assembly: GCA_031277035.1. Taxonomy (GTDB): domain Bacteria; phylum Actinomycetota; class Coriobacteriia; order Coriobacteriales; family UBA8131; genus JAIRXA01. Next base: position 11,082 of record JAISLY010000041.1, read on the forward strand.
GTATGCAGCGCGGTAAGGTGTTCGATGCCCTGCAGGGTGCCAATTCCCTGCCCGGAAACATTGACTGAGCTTGCGCTGCCAATCTCAGCAGATGAAAGGACACTGTTGTTATCGCCGTCAAAAGTGGCTTTCACATAGGCTCGAAAGACATTATCGGGGAAGTTCGTAGCATTGATGGCCACGTCTGCAGCAAACGGCTCAAAGGAAGCGTCACCGTCGGAAAAGGGAAGCACCGTCCCATCAGTGTCCTCATCGGTTCGCGGGGTAGCGGCTTCGTCGGCCGCCTCGTCGGCCGCCTCGCCTGCGCCTGCTGCCTCATTTGCCGATGTGCTCGTGGCCTCGGTGGCCGGTGTGCTCGTGGCCTCGGTGGCCGTCTCGCCTGCCGTCTCGCCTGCGCCTGACGCCCCTGCACCCGCGAATGCCGCAGACGCGCCCGCCCCGCTGTTCTGCGCCCCTTCGCCTGCAAATGCCGCGAGCGGCATCATCGTCAACACCAATGCCGCCGCTAACAGGGTTGCAACGGCCGTGCCCCTCCTCCTTCGCCCGCTTCTCATGTTCCTCATATCCCTTGCGTCCTCTCCACAGCCCCCACGGCCTTCGCCACATTCTCAGGGCAGCCCACGTACCCTGTATCCTGTGACCTGCGCCCCCTTGGCGCCCCTTTGCACACTGCCTCCGCGCGCCGCTTCGCACACAGCTGCGCGTACACATATGTTTGTGTCATGGTAACATACGTACAGCAAGCTGGAACCCGCACAGAGGGGGCGGCACAAAGAATCGATAGAGGAGGAATCCCAATGAAGAACACAGGGTCTCTGACTGGCACAAATCCAATGAAGGAGACGGCACCCCTGAAGACCGCAGGCTCCCTGAAGACGGCAAAACCTCTCAGGCCCCTGCTGATGCCTGCCTGCCGACTGCTTGCCTGCCTGATGCTGTTTGGCACCCTGCTTGCTGGCTGCGCAAAAACGCCACCACCGGACGAAGAACCTGTGGCCGAGACACCCGGATCGTCAAAGGCAGAAACACCTGCCCCGCCATCGTCGTCGGGCGAGTTGTCAGACGATTTGTATAGTTATGCGCTGCAGTTGGACGGGGTGGTCTACACCTTGCCGACCCCATATGCGGAATTCAAGGCCAACGGCTGGCTCCTTGAGGACGATATTTTAAGCCAGACCCTTGAGCCAAGCCAGTATTCCCTCGGCATCATTGCAAAAAACGGCGGACATCTGGTGATGCTTTCCTTCGTCAATAACAGCACGGACGTGGTACGCCTTGAGGATGCCGACGTAGGGCGCGTCAGCCTCGACGAGCTCAATGCGGAGGCGGGCACCGAGCTTCTGCTGCCCGGCGGGATAACCTTCGGCGCATCCCACGAGGACATCATCGCCGCCTATGGCGAGCCCAGCGATGTGCAGGAGGGATCCCTGATACGGTCGCTCACCTATTCGACCGATGGCTACTCCGAAGTTGTGTTTCTCATACAGGTTGAGACGAACCTCGTAAACCAGATTGACGTTGAGAACCTGATTGCCAGGGAGCAGGGCGGCTCTGGCTCTGGCTCTGGCTCCAGCAAGGGCGCCGATGCCGATGCACCGGCCGCTGTAAACGAGTACCAGGCACCAGCAGGCCTCGGCGACAGCTGGAACAGCTTTAATGTCAAATACGATGGTGCGCTGTACCATCTGCCGGCACCGGTCTCCGAGTTCGTCAAGAACGGTTGGGTCATCGCCTCAGACGAGAACGAAATACTCGACGCGCAGTCAAGCACGGTTGGCTTTGAGATACGCAAGGGCAACCAGACCCTGCGCACCGAGGCCTATAATTACGCCGACACGGCGCAGCCGCTCAAGTACTGCTTTATCACTTCGGTGGAATACTATGAATATGGCGCCCAGATTGGCATCGAGCTGGCAAAAGGACTCTCGGAGCAGTCGACCATCGATGACTTCATCGCTGCCTACGGCGAGCCGACCTCAAAAGAGGAGAGTGCGCCTCTTGCCATCTATGAGTTTGGGAAGATATGGGAGAACCTGGTGGTGTCTGTCAACACCGATACCGGTGCTGTTGTTAAGGTCAGCCTGTCGCATACTCCCAAGGCTTGGAACGACTGAGCCGGCGGTCGCGGGGGCGCCTCGGTCTGGCGATGACCTCATCGAGGAGCTCTATCCGCAGTCCCCGCCGCATCAGAGCCTTATAGTCCCTCTTGAAGCGGCTTGTGGGCTTGACGGTATATTTCATGCCTTCAAATCCCTGAACAGTTGGTCAAGGTCGGTATAGCCTTTAACATAGAATCCTCACACTGAAAAACTTGCTTTCATACTTATAATGTAGGTATACTACAAGTATGAATGAATTAAGATTTGAATGGGACGAGCACAAAAGCCGGGCGAACATCGCCAAGCACCAGGTGTCGTTTGATGAGGCTCAAACGGTATTTGCCGATACAAACGCTCGTGTCATCAACGACCCTGACCATTCGGATGATGAGGAAAGGTTTATTATCATGGGTATAAGCAGCAGGTTGAGGATTGTGGTGGTTTGCCATTGCTACCGGGAAGACGATGAGGTTATACGAATCATATCGGCACGCAAAGCGACCAAAGGCGAGGTGAACAGCTATGGGAAGCGATGAGATGAGAGCGGAGTACGACTTCAGCACCTCCTGGCCGAACCCCTACGCCAAGAGACTGAAAAAGCAGATTACCATCCGCATCGATGAGGCCGCTATTGGCTATTTCAAGCAACAGGCAGCCGAGGTGGGCATCCCCTACCAAAGCCTGATTAACCTCTACCTGGCCGATTGCGCTGCTCACAAAAAGAAGCTTAAACTCGCCTGGGGATAAACGAGAAACCCTCCCCCTGCCACAAAGGGAGTAGAAAAAAGATGAGCGCTTCTTGCGAAGCGCTCATCTGTCTGCGGACGGCTAACAGACGGATAACCGCCCTGTTTGGCCGCTTTCCCCTGCCCCACTCAGCCCTGGAAGAGCAGCTCGTCAAAGAGCCACTGCTGGTTGTAGCGGCCGTGGTAGGGCCAGGCGATGATGCGGCCGTTGTTTGCCACGTTGCCACCATAGACGTCAAGGGAGAGGTTGTTTTGCGCTCCGATGATGGCAAAGCTCTCATTACCCGCCCCACTGTCTGTGATAGACCACTGCTGGTTTAAGCCCCCATGAGGCTCCCACTGGATAATCTGGGCACCTGGAGCCGTTGAGCCGCCATAGACATCAAGGGACTTCTGCGCCCCGATGCCAAGGATCAGGTAATAGCCCGTCTCAGGTATCCACTCCAGCCAGAAGTACTGGTTCTCGCCCTGATGAAAGTCCCAAAGCAGTATCTGGGCACCGTCTTCCTGCGAGTTGCCGGAGACATCAAGCGAACGATTGCCTGTACCAGCGGTGCGTATGGAGTAGGCCCCGCTTGGAAGCGAGGGGGCAAGTTCATCTATCGTCCAGCTCTGGTTTTGCTTGCCCGCTGCCTTTTCCCACAAAATCAGCTTTGCTCCGTTGGTGTTTTGCCCTCCGAAGACGTCAAGACTGTAGGCAGGATTGAGCGCAGAGGTGATGGTATAGGTGCCACTGTCACCGGCGTTTTCCTCGATATACCACTTCTGGTTATCGGTTTCCTTGTAAGGCCACTGTATGATGGCAGCGCCCTTTGAGATGTTGGCTCCAGAGATGTCTAAGACAAGCCCTGAGTTTACGTTCTCAAAGTAGTAGAGGTATTCGCCCTCATTATCAACGCCTGCAAGCCCCACATAGAAGCGCTGGTTTGCCCCGACGGTGTCTGACCAGATGATGGCCTGCTCACCTGGCTTGGTGCTCCTGCCGGGAATGTCGATGTTGCGGCCCTGGGGAAGGGCGCTTGAGAGGGTGACGGCCTTGCCGACAAAGGAGGGAAGGGCGACGTACTCGTCAACATCCCGGAACACGCCGCCATGCGCCGCGTCCAAGACCAGGCCCTTTCCGACGGGCACATAGATGTCGATGCCGTAGGAGAAGACGACGCTGCCAGTCACCGAGGTATCAAAGCTCGGGAAGGTGCTGTACTGATGAAACCAGGAAAGCTGCTCGCCCTCGGCACGCGGCAGATCCTGAACGTGCGCGCTGGGCTCGGCGTCGTTAATCGTATCCAGTATCTCGCCGCCCCAGCTGGTGGTGACCGTATAGTTGGAGAAATACCCCTGATAGGACGCAAGAAGCGCAAACTCAACCTCTGACCACCACCAGGCATACGGGTCGTAGGCGCTCTCCTCCACCTCGTTTGTGGAGGTGGAGGAGAAGTGCCAGACGTCCCAGGTGGTGTTGCTCTCGTTGGCAAAGCTCTGCGTCACGCCCTCGGCACTGAGCTCCAATGCTGCATCCGCGTTCCAATCACCAAAGTCATCATTGGTGTTCGGTTGGCGATAGGGGGTGACGGTCAGGTCGCGCGGCTCACCTTGGGTGTTATTGGCGTAGAGGTAATAGGTCGCGCCTGGGTAGGTGGGATAGAAGATGCCCGCTGGGCCGGCGCCGTAGGGATTGATTCGGTAGCCCTCAGCATCATAAATTAAAGAGCTGGAGGCTGGTGCTCCTGCGAGTGCTATCTCGCCGTTCGCGGCCCTGAAGGTATACCAGACGCCGCTGTTCGCGGCAAGCGAGGTCTCAGTCCTGAGGGGAATGGTCTGCGCCGCTTCCTTTGCCGCGATGAAGTCCGCATCGCCCGCCAGATTCGCGTACAGCATGAAGGAGGCATCGTGATCGTATGCGTACTCCGGGTATGCGGCAATGGCAAGATAGTAGATGCCAGTCGGCGTTGTGGGATAGCGATATTCTGTTCCATAGGATAGGCTCCCGATATCAAAATCGGGCACAACTGTGCTGACCGCGACTACGGTGCCACTGGCATCGTAGAGGGCAAACAACTCACCAGGCTCTGTCGTCAACAAGGCGATGCCTGCCGTGAGCGCTGTAAAGCTGTACCACCGCTCTCCCGTTTTGCTTATCGTTCCAGAAGCAGTGCGGTATTTGGTGACCTCCAAGGGGGTGGCACCGCTCGCGGCATCAGGGTCAAAAGCAGGTGCCGCCTGCACGGCAAACTCGCCCGCATCCTGCGGCTCGATACCCTGCGCCGCGCCTCCCGCGCCTCCCGCGCTGCCCGCGCCAGCGACCCCGTCGTCTGCAAAGGCCACCGACGTCAGCATCGTCAAGGCCAAAGCCACTGCCAATGCCGTCGCCAACGCTCTCGCACGTACCCTGCTTTTTCTCATGATGGTATCCCTTCGTCTTGCCCCGCCTTGTCTGTGTTACCAAAAAGGACGATTCTGCACTGTGGGCACAGCGCCCAACACGTTCTTTTGTGCAAAAAGGGGCGTCGTTGTGCTGTCCTTTGTAACAAAGTTCAGAATGCCCCCCCCCCCCCCCGTTTGTCAAGGGAAAATTCTGCGGTTTGGGTGTGTGGGTGGTTTGGGTATATGAGAGGCGTGAGGCAACATATGGGAAGCGCGCAGGGAGCGGGCGCGGGTGGCAGAGGAGCGCGTGAAGACAGTGCGCGGAGGGGAGGATGTGCGGCGTATCGCCTTTGTGAGCATTTGACGAAGGGGGCTGGGCAGGATTAAGGTAGTCCCGTGACGTTTTGCCGCCAAAAAGATAGCCTCAACGACAGGGGGACAGCCGTGACCGTCCGTGCATCGCATCTCATCGATTGGCGCCAGGCCTGGGCAGAACACAACCAGAGACGCCCGGGGCCCGGCAACGCGGAGTTCTGGGATGGCCGCGCAAAGGATTTTGAGAAACGGCACGACGTCTCAGAATACGCAGCCCTCTTTCTTGAGCTCCTGGCGCCCGCGCCAAACGACCGCATCATGGACGTCGGCTGCGGCACGGGCGCGCTTGCGCTCCCTCTTGCCCGAGCCGGTCATGAGGTTTTTGCAGTCGACTTCTCAGCCAGCATGCTTGCATCTCTTGAGGCCCGACGCGATGTGGAAGGACTGGAAAACCTCAGCACGCACCTGCTTGATTGGAATGAGGACTGGGATGCCGCCGGTATCGAGCCGGGGAGTGCAGATATTGTCATCGCCTCACGCTCAACGATGGTCGCAGACCTCCACGAGGCCTTCAGCAAACTCAGCGCGGCCGCCCGCAAACGGGTTGCGGTCACCATGGCTACCGAGTTTGGGCCGAAGGCTCACCTGCCGCGCGACCCCCTGGACCGGCGTGAACCCGATGAGCCGGCAGACTATATCTTTGGCGTGAACCTGCTGATTCAGATGGGACTCTACCCGCGCCTGGCCTATATCGATACGCGGCGGGAGGGCCGCCTCGTGCGTTGGGCCTATCTTTCCTGGAACGTCTGAGCCACCACCTGCGCGGCCCTGGTCTGCGCAGCCTGCGCGCCGCCCCACGCGCCCCGGGCCCGACACGCCCACGCCCCGCCTGGGGCCACCGCGCCGCCCACGCAGGCACGCCCGCGCCCCGCGTCGCCCCACCCTAACGGTAGCGCAGGCCGTCGATGCGATCCAGCTCCTGGAGAAAAGCTCCGTTCCTGCTCTCAACCGTCATGGGTACCGCCGCGCGCAGATGCCCACCGCCGGCCTGCTCGACAAACAGGACAACGGAATCGCGGCCGGGATAGGCACTCAGGGTCTGCTTGAGGCGGTCGGTAAGCTGCGCGGTAAAGGAAGCAGAAGTGATGCGCAGCTCGAGGGTCGTGGCGGCGTCCTTGGCAAGGGCGGCAGCGTGACCCTCAAGATCGAGCCGCTCAAGGGTCCTGAGAATGAGCTGGGACCCCCGGTCGCGCCGCTCAAAGCGGGCCGTCAGGTAGACTTTCGCGTCCTCCTCAAGAAGGGTGCTGTAAAGCGCATAGAGTTTCGGAAACACAATGACCTCAATGGAACCTTCCATGTCCTCAAGCGTAAAACGGGCCATGCGGTCGCCCTTTTTGGTGGTCATGGGAGAGAGCCCGGTCACCATCCCCGCAAGGCGGATGTCGCGATCCGTTGGGACCTCAACCATCTCAAGGCCCGCGATGAGGCCTCCCCCCTCCCCCTGTGCCACATCGCCGCCGTCGCCGTCGCCATCGCCATCGCCATCGCTGGCCCCAGCGTCGCTAAAGACGCCGAGTGAGAACTCGCGGTGCGCGGCGAGCAGGTCGGCGTACTCATTGAGCGGATGCCCCGAGACATAGAGTTTGAGGATGTCCTTCTCAAAGCCAAGCTTCGTAGCCGGGGGCCACTCCACCCCATCGGGCGGCGGTATCTCGTCGGTAAAGCCGGGATCGACCCCCTCGGCCTCCATCATGCCAAAAAGATCAAGTTGACCTTCGGCCTTATCACGATGGCGTTTTGCGGCGCGCTCCATCAGGTTATCAAGCTCCACGAAGCGCCAGAGCTGACGCCGGGTATAGCCGGTCGAATCAAAGGCACCGGACTTTACCAGCGCCTCGACAACCTTCCGGTTGCAGTAGGCGTTGTTCAGGCGAAAGACAAAATCGTGCAGCGAATGAAACGGGCCGCGCGCCTCGCGCTCGGCGATAATCGCGTCGGCCGCCAGAGCTCCCACGCCGCGGATGCCCGCCAGCCCAAAGCGGATGCCTTCCTCAGTCGGCGTAAACTCCCGGCCCGAAGAGTTCACATCCGGCGCCATGACGGCGATACCCCCCTGCTTGGTGGCCGCGATATAGCGCACGAGCGAATCGGCGTTGCCCATGACGCCTGTGAGAACCGCGGCCATGAACTCTGTGGGGTAATGGGCTTTGAGATAGGCGGTGCGCATGACCACAACGGCATAGGCTGCCGAGTGGCTCTTGTTAAAGGCATACTTCGCAAAGCTCTCGGCGTCGTCCCATATCCTCGTGGCGACGGCCTCAGTGTAGCCGTTTTCCACGGCCCCGCGCATCCAGTCTTCCTTGAGCTGCAGCATGAGGTCGATATTCTTCTTGCCCATCGCCTTGCGCAGCATGTCGGACTTGCCCGCGGAAAAGCCACTCATGGTCATCGAGACCTGCATCACCTGCTCCTGATAGACCATCGTGCCGTAAGTCTCCTCAAGAATCGGTATCAGGCGGTCATCGTAATAACGCACCTTTCGGGGATTGGCGCGGCGGGCGATGAACTCGTCTAACATGCCCGACTCAAGTGGGCCGGGGCGGTTTAAGGCGATGGAGGCAACGACATCGGAGAACTGGCGGGGCTTCATGCGGGAGAAGAGGCGAACGTACAGGGGCCCTTCGACCTGAAAGAGGCCGGCGAGGTTGCCCGAGCTCATCAGCTCAAAGGCGCCCGCGTCGTTAAGCGGTATCTCGTCCGGGACAATCTCAATGCCAAAGCGCTTCTTGACGTGCTCGCAGCACAGCGAGATGATGCGGTGGTTGCGCAGCCCGAGAAGGTCCATTTTCAGCAGGCCGAGGTCGGGCGTAAAGTGGCCATCGTACTGCGTGATGATGCCCTTATCGTTGCGATCCCGCTTCAGGGGCACATGGTCGGCCAGTGGGTCGCGGCAGATGATGTGAGCGCAGGGATGCACACCTTCGCCACGCACCTGCCCCTCGATGGAACGCGCCGCGTCGATGACCTCGCGATAGTCGGGATTGTCGGCATAGGCCTGCCTCAGATCGGGCGTCTTGGCCATCGCCTCATCAATGGTGATGTTCAGCTCGCCGCCAATCAGCTTGCAGAGGTCATCGCCAACGCGGTATTCCTTGCCCAGCACGCGGGCGGCGTCTCGGATGGCGTTTTTTGCCTGGAGCTTGCCAAAGGTGATAACCCCGGCAACATGGTCTTCTCCGTATACGTCCTTGACGTGCTGAACCACCTCGTCGCGCCGTTCATCAGAGAAGTCAACGTCGATGTCGGGCATCTCCACACGCTCTTCGGAAAGGAAGCGCTCAAAGAGAAGGCCGTTTGCCAAAGGGTCGAGGTCGGTGATGCCAAGCGCGTAGGAGACAATGGAGCCGGCGGCACTTCCCCGCCCCGGGCCGACGACGATGCCCTGACTCTTGGCCCATTCGATGTACTCCTGGACGATGAGGAAGTATGCCGGGAAGCCCTGCTTGAGGATAACGCCGGCCTCGTGCTCGTAGCGCTCCATGACCTCCTGCGTAAGCTCCTCCCCATAGCGCCGATGCAGGCCCTTGAGGCACTGAGCGCGAAAGTAGCTCTCCTCCGTCTCGCCCTCGGGCAGGGGAAAGCGCGGCAGAATCGGCTTGCGTTCCAGGACGACCTCGCATTTGGCGGCGAGCTCTGCGGTATTGTCGCAGGCCTCGGGAAAGTCGCGCATTGCCTCGCGCATCTCTTCCTCGGTCTTGAGATAGAACTCCTCACAGGAAAACCGCAGGCGGCCCTCATCGGCAAGCGTTTTGCCGGTGCCGATGCAAAGCAGGATGTCCTGGGCCTTGGCATCTTCTTTTCGAAGGTAGTGAATGTCGTTGGTGGCGATGGTCTTCAGGCCCGCCTCCTGAGCGATGTGGGCCAGCTGAACGTTCAGGTCGTGCTGGCTGTGCCCGTTGCGCGTCGTGATTCCCTGATCCTGCAACTCGATGTAAAAATCACCGGGGGCAAAATACGCAGCAAAGCGCCGAGCCCATTCAAGCGCCTCCTCAAAGCGATCCTCATCGAGCATCCGAGGGATGATGCCCTGCAGACAGGCACTCGCTCCGATGAGCCCCTCGCTGTACTCCTCAAGCAATTTGAGGGATATTTGAGGCTTGTAATAGAAATAGTCCACATGAGAGCGTGAGATAAGGCGCACAAGATTGTGGTAGCCCGTGTTGTTCTTTGCAAGCAGAAGCAGGTGATACAGGCGCGGAAAGCCGCCTTCCCTGGAGGGGGGCTCCTCAAGGGTGAGATAGGTCTCACAGCCAAAAATCGGCTTGACAAAAACGCCGGTCTCCTCCTCGACCCTGCGACAGGCCGCGTCCAGCTCCGGGATGCCGCTCATCACGCCGTGATCGGTAACGGCGATTGCCGGCATGTTCAGCTCGGCGGCACGGCGCACCATGTCGATGATGTGCGTGGCTCCGTCGAGCAGGGAGTACTCGGTGTGGTTATGCAGGTGTACAAAAGCCATGGCCTATGTCTGCGCATCCTGTCCGTCGTGCTGCTGGTTCTGGTCGCGTTCGTCGTGCTGGGCGCCTCTGGCAGCGGCGCTGTGCTGGGCGTCCCCGGAGCCGGCGCTGTGCTGGGCGCCTCTGGCGGCGGCGCTGTGCTGGGTGCCTCTGGCGGCAGCGCTGTGCTGGGCGCCGACACTCTCAAGCACCCGGCGATAGCCGCCGGATCCGTGGTTCAGGCATTTGGAAACCCGTGCAATCGTGGTCGCCGAGGCGCCCGTTGCATCCTGAACCTCGGTGTAGGAAGCTCCCGCGTCAAGCAGAACTGCCACCGTCAGGCGCTGCGCCATCTCGTTTACCTCGCGGATGGTGCAGAGGTCTTCCATCAGGGCAGCGACTGCCTCGGCATCCTGCGTTCGGGCAAACGCCTCATAGAGGCGCTGCAACTCCGCCAGAGAAGCATGTTTTATCATACCCATCCGCCCACCTCCCCTGTCAAGTCCCCTCGCCGTGCGGCGCTGCGTCACGCGGCGCTGCGTCACGCGGCGCGGGCGCGGGCAGCGCTGCGGCATGCGGCGCGGCGGCAGGCGCGGCGGCAGGCGCGGCAGCGACTTCTCCCTCGCCCGCTCCCCCAACTTCTCCCTCGCCCGCTCCCCCGGCGGCAAACAGGCCGTAGGTAATCGCGTCGACCAACGCATCCCAGGACGCCTCGATGACGTTCTCGCTGACGCCGACCGTCCCCCAGCTGCTCTGCCCGTCGCTGGTTTCTATAAGCGTCCTGATCACCGCGTCCGTACCGCTGCTCTCATCAAGAACGCGCACCTTATAGTCCGTCAGCTCAAAGGCCTCAACCTGCGGATACGAGCGGGTTATCGCCATGCGCAGGGCGGCGTCAAGCGCGTTTACCGGACCATTGCCCTCGGCGGTCGCGATGAAACGTTGGCCGTCAACATGTATCTTGATGGTCGCCTCGCTGGTTGAGACGCCATCGGGCCGCCGCTCGGAGATGACACGAAAACTCTCAAGCGTAAAAAAGCTCGCCTTCTCACCAAGACGGTCGCGCAGCAAAAGCTCAAGTGAGGCGTCGGCGACCTCATAGGAATAACCTGCGCCCTCCCGCGCCTTGAGCAGGTCGAGCAGCTCCTGGGTCGTGCGCTCGTCTGCGGGTAAGGCCAGCCCAAAACTTTGCGCCTTGGCCCTGAGAGCGGCCTTCCCCGCAAGCTCGCTGATGACAATGCGCGAGAAGTTGCCGACCGCAGCGGGGTCGATGTGCTCGTAGGTGTCATGCTGACGAAGCGCGGCGCTTGCGTGCAGGCCGCCCTTATGCGAGAAGGCACTTGAGCCAACGTAGGGCAGATGCGGGTCAAAGGCGATGTTGAAGATTCCCGCAACGACGCGCGCGGTTGGCGTGAGCAGCCTGAGCTGTTCGGGCGTGATGAGGTCATAGCCCATCTTCAGCTGCAAATCGGCGATGAGCGCAAGCAGGTCGGCATTGCCCACCCGCTCGCCATAGCCGTTGACGGTCCCCTGAACCTGCCGCGCCCCAGCCCGCACGGCCTCAAGGCTGTTGGCGATGGCACAGCCGCTGTCGTTATGGGCATGGATGCCTACAACGACCTGCGAAAACTCATCTGTTGAGAACGCCGCGATGACCGCCGCGGTGGCCTCATGAACGCGAAAGGGAAGCATGCCGCCGTTCGTATCGCACAGCACAACGGCCTCAGCCCCCGCGCGGGCGGCCGTCTGAACCACCTCAAGGGCAAAGGCCGCATCCTCATAATAGCCGTCAAAGAAATGCTCCGCATCAAAGAAAACCCGTTTTTTGGCCTGCCTGAGAAAAGCGATTGAGGAGGCAACCATGTCCAGGTTTTCCTCCCGACTCGCAGCCAGAACCGTCTTTACCTGACGCGCCCAGGCCTTACCAACCAGCGTGACAATGGGCGCCGGGCTGCTCGCCAGGGTAGCCAGAGCGGCATCCTGTGCGACCGGCAGGCCCTTGCGAACGGTCGTCCCAAAGGCGACGAACTCGCTTTTGCCAAAGCCTCCCTGACGCGCAAGGGTCTTTGCGCGCTCATAGAACTCCCGGTCCCGATGGTTGGACGCGGGATAGCCGCCCTCGATGAAGTTGATGCCAAGCTCGCCGAGCCGCTCGGCAATGCGCAGTTTGTCGACAACGGTCAAACTCACGCCCTCGCGCTGACTTCCGTCCCGAAGCGTCGTGTCATAAAGCTGAATCACACCACATCGAGCCATTCGGCATACTCGGGAAGCCTGCCGGTCGCCGCGGCAAAGAAGCGCTCCTGAAGCGCACGGGTAACGGGCCCCGGCTTGCCGATGGCGCGATGATCCACCGAGTTAATCGGGGTCAGCTCGGCCGCGGTTCCGGTAAAGAAGACCTCGTCGGCCAGATAGAGATCGGTGCGCACGAGGGATTTCTCCACAACCGAATAGCCCAAATCGCGCGCAATCGTGATAACCGAAGCTCGGGTCAGGCCCTCGAGGATGCCATCAGAAAGCGGCGGCGTGGCCACGATACCGTCGCGCACGACAAAGATGTTCTCACCCGAGCCCTCGGCAACAAAGCCGAGTTCGTTGAGGAGGATTGCCTCGCCATAGCCGTTATCCAGGGCCTCCATGTTCGCAAGCCCGGAGTTGAGATAGGAGGCCGAGGACTTGACCGCACCCGGCGTGGCGTTTGCGCTGCGCTGGCGCCAGGAGCTGATGCCGGCCGCGATGCCCTCAGCCAGGGCGCTCTCGCCAAGATAGGCGTCCCAGGGCCAGACGGCAATGACGACATCTATCGGGGCGCGGCGCGGGTTGACGCCCACCGCTCCGTAGCCGCGATAGGCAATCGGGCGGATGTAGCAACTCGACAGCTCGTTTTTACGGATGGTCTGACGCGCGGCGTCAATCAGCTCCTCAGGGGAATAGGGCAGCTCCATATTGATGATACGAGCCGAACTCTCAAGGCGTTTCAGGTGGTCCCTCAGACGAAATACCGCCGAGCCCGTCTGCGTCTCATAGCAGCGGATGCCCTCAAAGACTGCCGTGCCGTAGTGCAGGGCGTGGGACAGGACATGCGTCGTCGCCTGGGCCCAGGGCAGGAACTCCCCGTTTTTCCAGATATACTTCGCCTCGACGATGTCTGCCATGATTCGCTCCTTTCCAGAGCCGTCGGCTGGGATGGTTCTCTCATTCTACGCCCTTCCCGCCGTTCTTCTGCTCACCCTGCGCCTTCTGTTCTGCCGTCGTCTGCACCTGCCCGGTCTGCGGATGGCGCGTTTGACGGGCATACCCGAGCAGAAAGCCGCCGAGCAGGATCATCGGCAGGCTCAAAAGCATGCCCATTGTCAGCCAGCCGGTCCCAAAAAGATAGCCGATCTGCGCGTCGGGAAGGCGCACGAACTCAATCGCGATGCGAAAGACGCCATAGCCGATAAGAAAGACACCAAAGTAGGTCCCGCGCGGATACGGCGGCCGTGCCCGGCTGAGGAAGTACAGGATGAGAAGGAGCACGAGGCCTTCGAGCAGCGCCTCGTAGAGCTGAGTCGGATGGCGCGGCAGCATGCCGCCGCCCGTGTTGTCAAAGACGACGCCCCAGGGCAGTGTCGTGGGAGCACCCCAGAGCTCGCCGTTGACGAAATTTGCGATTCGCACCAGGCCAAGGCCGACCGGCGCGGTGATGGCCGCAAGGTCGCCGAGGGTCAGAATGGGGATGCGCGTGATACGCGCGGCGATGATGATGCCGATGGCCAGGCCGAGCAGCCCGCCGTGAAAGGACATGCCGCCCGCGCGCGTCGCCAGTATCTCCAGAGGATGGGCAAAGTAGTAGCCCTGCCCGTAAAACAGCACGTAGCCGAGCCGCCCGCCGATAACCGCCCCGAGCATGCAGGCGATGAGGAAGGTCAGGATGCTGTCGGCTTCTATCCGTATCTTCCAGCGCCGAGCGATGCGCGCAAAGAGCAGGGCGGCGCCGAGAAAGCCGGCAATCCAGGCAAGCCCGTACCAACGAATCTCCATGCCGCCTATCGTAAAGGCCGTCGGGTCGAGCGTATGGTAGAGGCGGTCGAGCACTCAGTCGTCCCGCTTCTCGCGATACGGGCCCGAATCGATTTCCTGTAGTGCCTCGTCAACGGTGTCGATGTGCTCAAGCTGCTGCTTGAAGCGCTCGAGGCGCAGCCTGCCTTCGGGGTTGCCGAAGCGGAAGGGATGGACAAAGGAGAGGTCTTCTGAGCCTCCCTCGATAATGAGCGGGGAGGCGTAGCTGATGGGGGCGGGGGCGGCGGGGGCTGGAGGGGTTGCTATGGAGGCTGACGGCGTGGCGGGGGCGGCGGGGGCGGCGGGGGCGCCGCCGTTGGCCTCGGCTGACGGCGTGGCGGGGGCGGGGGCTGTTGGGGCCTGCGCGGCAAGCCGTTTGAGCGCCGCATGATGCAGGCTTTGTGTGAGACGCAGCATCACCGAGAGGCTTCTGTTGCAGTTGGGACAGGTAAACTGGGTCAGCGCAAGGTTTTGCGCGAGGAGAATCATCGATTCATACTCATCGGAATCAAAGGGTCTCAGCCCACAGGCCGGACAGAGCAGTTCAAGGCGCATAAAATCCTCCCGTTGCATTGCGAGGGCATCGAGGCACAAGGTGTTGTGGAAAACGCCCGTTCAGCCCCCAGTGGCTTGCGTGTTTTCCATTGTAGCGTGAGACGAAGCCATATGCGTGGAGATTTCATGATTTTTTGAGGATTGGATACGGGATTGCACGCGAGGCCACGCACAGGCCGCACACAGGCCGCACACGCGAAGCCGCCCACGAGGCCACGCACAGGCCGCACACGCAAGGCTCCGTGCGCAATCCGGGTTCGCTCCAACAGGAATCTCGCCTGGCTATCTCGCCTGGCTATCTCAAAAGTCGCGGCGCATGGCGGAGGAAAAAGACGCAGGAGCGGCAAATCTCCTTAACCGCAACCTGCCGGTCGACATCGGGGTCAAAAAGCAGTTCATAGTCTGTCGCAACCTCGCGTGTCGGTCGTCGGCATTGCGCGTAAAAGCATTCGGCGACACACAGGCCGTCTGCGGAAGATGTCGCATGGGGGCAGCGGGCGAGCATCTCCGCGTCACAACCGCGTTGCTCCCAACATTTTGCCATGAAAAGAATGCCTAGAGCGCAGGGACAACCCTGGTTACTTCGGGGATGCGATCCTTGAGCACGCGCTCGACGCTGTTCGCAAGGGTCAGCTGGCTCATCGGACAACCCTTGCAGGCTCCCTGAAGTTCAACTTCGACAATACCGTCCTCGCTGACGCTCACCAGTGACACATCGCCGCCGTCGGCCTGCAGGGCCGGGCGAATCGATTCAAGAACATCCTGGACACTTTGCCTGTCGATCATAAGACACCTCGTATCTACACGGCGCACCAGACGGTGCGCGGACGAATACCTCAGGGGGCATTATAGCAAAACAGAGAAAAGAGGGTACCCCCAGAGCAGGACAGTGGGGAGGGTCTGCATGGTACGCCTCCCCGGCGCTGCTTTCAGGGTCGAATCAGGAGGGGAATTTTGGGAGTAAGCTGGTAGTATAATGCTCAACGGCTGTGTTGTGGCGCCCGCCAACGGCAGCACGGCACGACGGCACGACAGCAGCGTAAGGAGGCTCCCATGGGCATACTTGAGGCGTTCGCGGTACCACATCCCCCCATCCTCGTCGCCGGTGTGGGCAAAGGCGAGGAGCACGGCGCGCAGGCAACGCTCGATGCCTACCATGCCGTCGCGCGGCGCGTCGCTGAGCT
>JAISLY010000023.1 GCA_031277035.1 Coriobacteriales bacterium
GTTATCTCCCAATGGCCGTTTCTGCCTGAGCCAATCCGATGAAGCAAACCCTCAGCTTTCAGCTTTTGAATATGCCTCTGGATAGTTCTGCGGTTCAAAGCTGTCTTTTCGGAAAGCGCGGTATAGGTAATCTCCTGGTTTTCCCTGATTAGTCGCAGTATCGACAATGCCGTTTCGTTCTCGGAGACATTGGAGACATTGGAGACATTGCCTCTTGTCTCCAATGTCTCCGAAAGAGGAATGATAGTCTTGAAGATGTCTCCTTCGATGAGCTCGGGTTCGCCACCGGAGTAGATTTTTGTGTATTTGTAGAGGTTTCGAACTCCGGAGCCCATGTAGTCGGCGCGACCGATATTCACAAAGAACCACGATAGGAGTGGGTTTTTCGCGTCGGGTGAAAAGTCGTTCGGGTCTATACGTCCGTGGGCATTCGAGCGGTTCCAGTTCTCGGCATATATCCTGTCTTTTTCGATGATGAGCCTTGCCAGAAAGCCCTTCGAATACTCACGGTGGACGAGCAGATTGCTCACGAGCTCGCGGGCTATCCATGAGCGGGCACTCACTCGCAGGTCGTTTTCGAGGAAGAACCTGTCCAGCGTGTGCTTGGCGATGAACTCTATCAGCCTGTCGTATGCCTCAATCAGGTTCGTACCAACCGTCAGCCTGTCGTCGTAGCGGTCTACGTTCTCCCGGCGGAGCAGCGCGTCGGTCATGTACCCCGGCGCACAGGATGCGATAACGTCATCGCGCCCGAACAGCAGGACGGCGGCAAGGTTGAAACCCTTTTTGCCCGTGCGCCAGTCCTCCTCGTACAGCTTCGAGTTGCGGAGCAGCTCCATTGGCGACATCCCCACCCAAGGGTGGCCGGGGTCAAGAGCGACGGCCATTTTCTGCGCCCGCTCCACAAGGTCGAGTCGCAGCTCCCTCTCTGTGACGTAAGGGAATATCTCGCGCTCTGAGTACATTGACGACTTGCGGGCGTAAAGCTGCGCGGCGATGTCCGTGGACTTCGTAACGTCAACATCGGCATCTTCGATACGGTCGTAAATCCTACCTGAACAGAGTTCGACCTGCGCGCTGATGGGGATGTAAGCATATAGTAGCAACTCGCCATCTACCTCAACCTCTTCGAGGCTGAGGAACAGCGACGGTGATATCTTCTGCGGATTGTTCAACATATTGACGAAGTTTTGCGCATTGACGGAGCCGCAGTGCGATTGACGCCCAACACGCCGCCTCCATCGGTCACACCAAGAATAAGATGACCGCCGTAGCGGTTTGAAAACGAGCAAACCGTCTCCCAAACGCTGTTGTTTAGCCCGTCCACGCATTCCTTGTATTCGATTGTCAGACCCTCGCCTTCAGCAAGCAATCGTTTAATGTGTTCTGGCGTCATATTCCTATAGCCTCCTGTATTATTGTAATCGGCATTTCACACTCCGATGGTCTTCATCACCACCCGCTTGCCGCGCCTGCCGTCAAACTTACTGTAGAAGATCTGCTCCCTGGTACCCAAATCGAATCCGCCGTATGTGATGCTAGAATGCAGTTCTTGTCGGCATGACTTCATTGTTCTATGCTCTCCTCATCTCATTTTCTTATTGTACCTGTGAAAGCTGGTGAGGAATAGCGTCATCATTTAGTCCATCCTCGCTGTCGGCAATTGTCCAACCCGAGAATTCTCTGCTCCCGGGCCCTTCCGACCAAACAAAAAACCACCTATTGCTACAATTCCCTGTATCAGTAGATGGTAGTTATTCTGGTGGGCCGTCGGGGACTCGAACCCCGGACCTTGGGATTAAGAGTCCCCTGCTCTACCAACTAAGCTAACGGCCCAGACTTGCAACATATTTCATTATACAGGTTTCCGCGCAGGTCCCCTGCTCTTCCGTGGGTACTCGCAAGCTCGTACCCGATCTCGGTAGAATCGAGCCACTGGCTCGATTCTTTAACCCTCGATCCCAACTAAGCTAACGGCCCAGACGTACACCTGTCTGTGCGCAGCGCTTCGAAAAGGGCACGGCGAGAGTATAACGGTTCGGTTTCCAAGCGACAAGGCATCGTGCGCGAAGGTGTTACAATAGGTTGCCGCAGTGTCGGCGGGGAACGCGAGCGGACTTTGCCACGATTTCACCCTCGGCCTCGCCCCGGCTCGGCCCCGGCTCAGCTCCATCCGGCTCGACCCCGCTCTACCCCGGCTTTGGCCCCGTCCGCATCTGCCTCAAGGCGCGGCGATTCATCCGGGCAATCGCCTCGGGCAATCGACTCGGACCATCGATTCGGGTAATCGAACAGCAGCGTCTCAGGCAGGCAAACGGAAGCGAGCGATATCGAATGGACAAAAGGGTCAGAGCACAGTTCAGTGCTCGTGCGCATATCTATGACGAGAACAGGCGTAAGCTCATCGCAGACTTTGATGAGTTCTATCACATCGCCGCAGACGTGATAGCCTTCAGCGGCGCTGCCCCGCAGGTGCTTGACCTCGGCGCGGGCACGGGCCTGACCACCGACTTTCTCCTGCGCCGGTTCCCCGAGGCGCAGGTAACGCTTGTCGATTTCTCAGAGGAGATGCTTGCGCAGGCCCGCGCCCGCTTTCATGATCGCGCAAACGTGCACTACCTTGTCGGTGACTATCGCAGCCTGCCAGCGACAGGCGCCTACGATGTCATCGTCTCTGGCCTTTCCATTCACCACCTGGAACATTCCGAAAAGCAGGCGCTCTTCTCCCGACTCTACGAACTGCTCAAACCCGGTGGCGAGTTTGTGAACGCCGACCTCGCGCTCGGTACCGATGAGCGGCTCGAGCGCCTGATGCAGGAACGCCTCGTCGCCTTTTTGCGCGAGGGCCTCAGCGATACAGAACTGCAGCGCTTCTTCGAAAGCCAGGGGATAGATGATCCGGCGCCTGTTCTCGATCAGTTGCTCTGGCTCGTGCAGACAGGCTTTGGCACGGTGGACTGCGTCTATCGGCGGTGGATATACGCGGTCTTCTACGCGAGGAAATGACTCTCTTTGCGAGGAAATGAAGGAGTGGACGAAACCCCATGTATAACTTCCGCTATCACCTGATAACCATCGTCTCGATTTTCGCCGCGCTGGCTATTGGGCTTCTGCTTGGCGTCGCTATCGCAGGCAGCGAGCTGGTAAAGGATACCTCCGACGACATGACCGCTTCGCTCATGGGGCGCTTTGACGATTTGAGTGCCGAGAACGATCAGCTTTCCGAAAGCCTGACGCACGAGCAGAACCTGCGTAAACAGCTCTTCTTAGGCTGGCAGACTGCACGTCTCGAAGGAAGAATCGTCGCAATTCTCTCCCTGGATTCCGATGAGGACAACGCGTTGAGCCGCACGCTTGCAAACCTTGTCTCGAGCAGCGGAGGCATTCCGGTGCTGATTACGATTGATAAGACCCTGGGCTTTGGCACCCGAGATGAGACCATTACCAACAGACTGCACGAGATTTTGCCCCTGGTGGAAGGGGAGGATTACGCGTTGAGCGTCGCTCGTGCGCTGACCGATGAGTGGACCTTCAGCTATCAGTCTGGAGCCGCCACGGTTGAGGAAGCCTTTGCCGCGCAGTATCCGCTGACCACCCGGCTTATCGACACGGGATGCGTGCAGGTCAAGGTTGATTACCGTTCGGTCATCAATTCGCTTTTTGAGATGCCCGCGGCCGCCTCGACCGTTGCTTTGGCCCAGCGCGAGGCCTACCAGCTTGCCCAGGAACAACAGCTGCCCTACGCCTGCAATGGCTTGCTCGACACGGTGACGCTTGTCGAGAGCGAAGATGTCCCATCCGAATCGGGAACGATCTCCCTTTCAATCGCGACCTTCTTCAATCAGAGGGGAGCCAGCGGTTCTCTGCCCTATCTGCGTCTGCCCCTGGGGCAGGGCAGCGCGCCCTCGACAGGTGCCGACCAGCCCCCTGCCGACCAGCCCCCTGCCGACCAGTCCCCTGCGGACCAGGCGGCTGCTGAGCGGCCTTCCGACGCCCCGCCCACCACAGACCAACCCACTACAGACCAACCCACCGCAGAGCAGCCCTCTGTGGAGCAAACTCCCATCGATCACTCCCTGACGAACAATTACTATGTCGTGCTCGTGCAGGATGGGAGCCGGGCAGATGATCTGGTGGACGCCGCTTATCAGCACGACCTGTCCTGCGTAATCTCACCCTTCGACCCGACGGGGAGCTACAGCATCATCGCTCTGCTCTCCGGTGCCGAAAATGGCGTCTATGGGTTGGGACGCGACGACATTGCGGCGCAGCCACCCTATCCCTCGGATCAAAGGGGCCTCGCGCCGTTTATTCCGTAGCCACTCAGGAGCGAGATGCTTTGAGTCCCGGCCAGGAAATCAAAGGGGCCTCGCGCCGTTTATTCCGTAGCCATACGGCGGTAGATGACATTCAGGCCTTTGAGGGTCAGGTTATCGTCCACCACCTGAATGGTGTCCGAGAGCCTGACGACGTGCGAGGAGAGCCCTCCAGTGGCAACGACGGTGGCCGGATAGCCAAGCTCGTCGATGACCCGCCGCACCAAGCCGTCGATGCGGTCTATCTCGCCATACGTCAGGCCCGACTGCACGGCCTCGCGTGTCGTCTTTCCGATGACGTGCGGGGGAACCTCGATGTCAATCTTTGCAAGGCGCGCCGCGGCTCTGAAGAGCGCCTCGGCAGAGGTTGCCAAGCCCGGAGCGATGATGCCTCCCACAAATGCCCCGTTCCTGTCAACAACCTCAATGTTGGTGGCCGTACCAAAATCGACGACGATGACCGGCGGCCCGTACAGCGCGATGGCGCCAACGGCGGCGGCAATCCGGTCTGCGCCTATCTCGGAGGGGCTTTGGTAGGATATGACAAGGCCTGAGTCCATCGAACTGTCCAGTATGAGTGCGGGATGCGCGGTGAAGCGCTTTGCGACGAGACGCCACTGCTTGGTGAGCGGCGGCACGACCGAGGCGATACCGATATCGTCGATAAGGCCCACCTCAAGCCCTGAGAGCGTAAAGAGATTATGCAGGCGAACCGCCAGCTCATCTGCGGTATCGGTAGCGATGGTGGCGACGCGCCAGTGTGCGAGGATATCCTCTCCATCAAAAAGGCCAAGCGTCGTCTGGGTGTTGCCAATGTCTGCTGCCAGAAACATGCAAGTTCACCGCCTTGTGGTTCGGGGACGTGAGAAGGACGTGAGAAGGACGCGAGAAGGACGTGAGAAGGACATGAGGAGGACGGGCAATTATCGATACCTTACGGAGCGGTCGTGTTATTATAAGCATAGTTGTAGGCACACTGTCCCAAAGATTAAAGGGGAAGCCCGATGAGCGACACACCCGCCCGTATCCTGGTTGTTGACGATGAGCCGTCGATAACGGAGTTTGTGAGTTACAACCTCAAGAAGGAAGGCTACGAGGTTCAGACCGCCCCAGATGGGGCGACCGCTGTCTCACTGGTACAGTCCGAGCCTTTTGACCTCATCATTCTCGATGTCATGTTGCCCAATATGGATGGCTATGAGGTCGTGCGGCGCATCCGCGCGACCAGCAGCGTGCCCGTCCTGTTCCTCTCGGCGCGAGGCACCGAGCTTGACAAGGTGGTTGGACTGGAGATAGGCGGCGATGATTACCTGGCCAAACCCTTTGGCGTGCGCGAGCTGATCGCCCGCGCCAAAGCCCTGCTGCGACGCTCCTCCCAGCAGGACAGTCCGGGCAACGCTGCTGCCTATGACGAGGCCATCGAGGCCTCCGGTGTGACCCTCGATGAGGCCACGCACGTCGCCTCAGGGGCCAACGGCCCCATCGATCTTACCCCGCGCGAGTTTGAGCTGCTGGCGGCTCTGATGCGCCATGCGGGCAAGGTGCTCTCCCGCGACCAGCTCTTGCATGACGCCTGGGGCTGGGAGTATCTGGTGGAGACCAAGACGGTTGATACGCACGTCAAGCGTCTGCGTGACAAGCTGGAAGCCGCGCAGGTAGACCCCGCGCTCATCGAGACCGTACGCGGTTACGGCTACCGCTTTAAATTGCTTTAACCCGCGCTTCGACCGGAGGCTTTATGCAATACCGCGCCTTCCGCATTCTTCTTGCCACCGTCACCGCGCTCTGTACGCTTCTGTTCGCGGCTCTTCTGGTCTTCGTCACCCTGCTTGATTCCCAGGCCACAAGCTGGATTCTGCTTGCGGCCGTCCCCTTTGCAATCCTCGCCTTTATCGGCACGCTTCTGCTCTCGGGGATTCTCCTTGCCCCGCTCAACAGGCTGGTGACAAAGGCCCGCCAACTCGCTTCCGGCGACCTTTCGGTTCGCTTCACCGAGGAGAGCGGCGCCCTGACCCCACTGGCCGTTCAGGAACTCACCCAGTCGCTTGACAAGGTGAGTGCCCGTGTGCGCTCGACGATGGCAGAGGTCACGGCCGAGAGCAAACGGCAGGGGCAGTTTGTCTCCGATGTCTCCCACGAGATACGCACGCCCCTGACCTCCATTCGCGGCGCGGCCGAGACGCTGATGGACGAGGACATCCCCTACGAGGATCGCCTGCGCTTCTGTCAGACCATCGTACGCGAAAGTGAGCGACTGACCCGCCTGGCAAACGATCTGCTCACCCTGCAGCGCATCGAGGGCGCCGGCGAAATCAAGCTCACGCGTGTTGATCTGCACACGATTGTCGAACACGCGGCCGCCATGCTGGAACTTTTGCTTGAGGATCGCCAGGTGCGCCTGACTATCTCCGGCGAGGCTCCCGATGTTCTCGGCGACCCCGACCGTCTGCAGCAGGTGGTGCAAAATCTTGTGGAGAACGCCAGCCGCTTTGTGGGAGAAGGCGGGCGCATCCATGTGGAGCTTTCGGGAATCCGCGGTCACAGCGTGATTACCGTTTCTGATGATGGGCCGGGATTTGGCGATGTGGACCCGGCGCGCCTCTTTGACCGCTTCTACCGGGGCGATCCCTCTCGAGCCCGTACCACGGGTGGTACCGGCCTTGGACTGACCATCGTCAAGGCCATTGTCACCGCCCATGAGGGTACGGTCGAGGCCCTGAACCTGCCCGGCGGCGGCGCCTGCTTCATCGTCGCGATTCCCTCACTGCCTCCCAAGGGGGAGTAAGGGCCGCCGCTGCGCCAAGGCTGCCGCGGCGCCAAGGTTGCTGCGGCGCCAAGGTTGCCGGCCCGCAAGGTCGTCGGCCCGCAAAGCCGCCGCGGCGCTCGTGCACAAGGCGCTCGTGCACAGGGCTGCCGGCCCGCAAGGTCGCTCGCCCGCAAAACCGCCCGCAAAGGCCGCCGTGCGCTGCCACCCACGCATCCCGAGCCCTCGTGCTCTTGTCCAGGGCGGGCTCCTTGTCCTAGAATACGCTCAACGGCAAAGTTCGAGCGCAGCAGGCAGTCGGACGGTGAGAAGAGTATGTGTGGATATGTGTGCATGAACTGCGGCAGGTGCAAGGGTGAGAATCGCTTTGCCTCATGGCGGCCGGGTGTCTGCATGAGCTGTGGAGCGCAGCATGCCGTCGGCACCGAGGTCTGTCCCATCTGTGGCGGCAAGGTATCCCAGGCAAACGAGCGGCCAGCGGTTGCGCCTCCCGGCGTCCGCGCTCGCTGACCGGTGTCTCCGCCCCTGACGACAACGCCGCTCATCGTCGCTAAATTTGGCGGCACCTCTCTGGCAAACCCCCAGCGTGTGCGCGATATGGCCGCACGACTTGTGGCCTCGCATGCGCAGGGCGCCCGCGTCGTCGCTGTGGTCTCGGCCATGGGCTCATCGACTGACGAGTTGCTCAAACTTGCAAAAAGCGTCAACGAAAATCCGCCCGCCCGCGAGCTCGACAGGCTGCTTGCGACGGGCGAGCAGATCAGCATGGCGGTCATGGCAATGGCGGTCGAGGCGCTGGGCGTCAACGCTCTGAGCCTTTCTGGACGTCAGGCCGGGATTCTTACCACTGGGGCCTTCAACAAGGCCAGGATTGCGGACATCCATGCGGATCGTCTGATGAAAGCCCTGGATAAGGGCCGGATTGTCATCGTCGCGGGTTTTCAGGGCATCACGACCGACGGAGACATCACCACGCTTGGGCGCGGCGGCTCAGATACGACGGCCGTCGCCATCGCCGCCGCCATCAAGGCGGATGTCTGTGAGATATATTCTGATGTTGAGGGCGTCTACACCGCCGACCCGCGCGTTGTGCCACATGCCTGCAAGCTCGACACAATCAGTTACGATGAGATGCTGGAGCTGGCAGCTGCCGGCTCTGGCGTTCTCCAGATGCGCTCAGTGGAGGTGGCCCGGAATTTTGGCGTGGTTATCCACTGCCGCTCGGCCTTCTCGGATAAGCCCGGAACTCTTGTCAAGGAGACTTCAACCATGGAACAAGCCATCGTCTCAGGTATCGCCTACGATAATTCGGAGGCCAAGATAACAATCCGCGCCGTGCCCGACCGGGTGGGGATTGCCGCCGAGGTCTTCGGGCGTGTTGCCGAGGCGAACGTAAACGTTGACATGATCGTGCAGAACATCTCGGAGCACGGGACAACCGACATCAGCTTCACGACCCCCATTTCCGAGCTGCGCCGCCTGAAGCCGGTTTTAGCCGCGACGGTCGGCCGGCTTGGTGCGCGTGAGTACATCATCGACGAGACCATCTCCAAAGTATCGCTGGTTGGCGCGGGGATGAAGTCGAACCCTGGTATCGCGGCTCGGGTCTTCAGGGTGCTGGCGGACAGCGGCGTGAACATCAATATGATCTCAACCTCGGCCATCCGCATAAGCGTGGTGATAGAGGGGGATAAGACCGAGCAGGTCTTGCAGTCGCTGCATACCGCCTTTGGCCTGGATTCGGATGAGCTTTTTGAGGAGACGCAGCTTTCGGGCGATGAGCTGGCCGCGAAACGCGCGAAGGGGAGATAGGGGAGACGGGCCCTTCGGCCACCTCTTCTGGCTTTGTTCTCATCAACAGCAAAACGATGATGCCAACGGCAAGGACGATGGTGACGGCAAGGCCGCCCTCCGGGCCAAAGGCACCTCCGTTCACCAAAGGTGCGAGGCCCTTCTGTACCGGTTCGAAGACGAAAACCGACTCAAGTTTGCCCGCGCCGCTGACCGGCAGGCCATAGATGTTGCCCTGCACGAAATTCCAGACCGAGTGAATTGCCGCGGCACCCCATATGCTGCCTCGTTTAAGAATATATACACCTGCAAATACGCCAAAGCCGGCGAGGTTTATCAGCGCGAAGGGCGTGCCAAAGACGCCGGGATTGGCAAGGTGCAGCGCCGCGAAGGCAAGCGAGCTGACCACGACCGCAAGAACAAGGCGTTGCCGCCGCGCGAGCGAGACCATGAAGTAGCCCCGACAGAGCAACTCCTCGGAAAGTCCCTGTACCATGAAACCCAGGAAGAACAGGGCAAGAATACCCAATGATCCGAGCGTGAAACCTCTCCATTCTCCAAAGACAAGCGCCCCGCTTGCTACGCCGATACCCACAGCTATCGAGAACATCACCGCGCCAACAAGCAGGCCGATGAGATACTCGCGCAGGGCGCCCCCACGCCGAAAGCCCATCGTTGCAAAGCGGCGGCGCTCGATGGCACGCACGTAGATAAGTACGCCGGCAATGGCTCCGCTCGTGGAGAGCAGGAGCAGGATCATGGCCGTGCGCCCGCTCAACAGCTTTGTGGTCAAATCCGTTGTTGCCTGCTCCAGGGTCGCAAAATCCAGGGGGACGCCACGCTCTGCCGCCGCGAGGTTTGTGGCCATGAACTCGGCGAGAGCATCGGAAGAGAGGAGGCTGGGGAGGAGGAAGAGCATCTGGAGGCCGCCCTCAAGCATCAGGACCGCAACGGTAAAGACCGCGAGCCAGATCAGTATCTCGACAATGAGGGGACGCGAGGTGCTCTGCGCCCGCGCCTCGGCAATCATACGGGGCTCCGTGAGTGAGAAACGCATCAAAAGTCTCCTCTCAGTCTCCTTCTGATTCGCCCTCTGCGTCCCCGGTCATCTCAGGCGCCGCCTTGCGCTCAGAGCCGCGTCTGCCCCATTGCGCTCTCAGGCGCCGCCTTGCGCTCAGAGCCGCGTTTGCCCCGCTGTGTTCTCAGTCGACCACCTGCGGCTGGTTGCTCTCATCGACAAAGGGAACGGTTCCGTTTACGTAGTTTTCACGCACCGTGGCCCACTCATCATTAAGGGTAATCACGTAGGAGACCCCGTCGATGGTCGCGGTCGTTGAGGGAACCTGGCCGGTATACATATCGGCATCGACGTCCATTCCCTCAAAACTCAGGGCCATCTCGATGAGCTGTGCTGCGCTCAGATCGGTGTCCATGCACTCGGCCAGGCTGTTCACGTGGCCGGGTATCTCGCTTGCGGGCGCCTGAATGATCTGGCGGGCTATCGCCTTGAGAAGCGCCCGTTGATTGGCGGCGCGCTGAAAGTCGCCCAGGGTGTAGCTGTAGCGGCAGCGTGCGAAGGCGAGCGCCTGCTCCCCGTTGAGCGTCTGCACGCCGGGTTGCAGCTCAACGGTGTCGAAGCTGGTGTAGAAGGGTACATCGAGCGTCACGCCGCCCAGACGGTCGACGATGCCTTTGAAGCCATCGAAATTAATCATCACAACGTGCGCAATCTCAACTCCCACGAAATCCGAGACGGCCTCAACCGCGCCTGCAGGCCCTCCGTAGGCCATGGCCGCGTTGATTTTCTGCGTGCCGTAATCCGGCAGCTCGATTTTTGTGTCGCGGGGGATAGACAGTATCGAGACCCTCTTCGCTTCGGGGTCGAGACGACACAACATGATGGTGTCGGAGCGCGAGGCTGCGCCCGCCTCCCGCGCGTCCGAGCCGAGAACGAGGACGTAATAGGGCTCCTCAGGTTCCGGCGGGCGCGGTGCAAGCGTCTCGCGGAGCCGTTCCATCTCGACAGGCTCCATGGCAAGTTTCGTATCGACCGATTCGAGGTAGAACAGGATAGCCATCACCGCGCCGAGGATGAGAATCGCGGGAATGCCCAGGCCGATGATGAGCTTCTGCCACGTTTTGAGCTTCCGTTTACCTTTTTTTGAGGCGCCCTTGCCGTGCGCGTGTTCCATGCAGATTTCCTTATGTTTCTTCATCGCAGCGCAGATGGACAGGAAAAGTTCCATTATACGGCAAGCCGGATAGCCTTGTGCAGGGATGAGGCAACAGGTTGGCGACAACTGAGTGGCGGCAGGCTGCAGGCTCTCGCGGATGGCGGCAGGCCCGTGGCAGGCCCGTGGCCAGCAGCCCGTGTCCTGCGGCCCGCGGCAGGCGCCGTGCCTCGCTTTGTGTCGCACCTGCTAAAATGGTGTGACTATGCCACAAAGAGCAAGCGCATCCATTGTCACCTTCAACAACGCTCTCCAGATTCCTGGCCTTCTGGAGTCGATGCGACGCTTCACAGACTTCGATGAACGGGAGCTCTTCGTCATCGACAACGCCTCAGACGACGCCATCTCCGAGCTTCTCAAAACGAGGTTTTCCCAGGTGAGGCTGCTACAAAACGAGCGCAACCTCGGCTTTGGCACGGCACACAACAAGGCGCTGCCCTTTCTGGACTCACGGTATCACGTGCTGATAAACCCGGACATCCTGTTTGTAGAAGACGCCCTCAGCCCTCTGCTTGCCTTTCTTGACGAGCATCCGGAGGTGGCGATGGCCACCTGCCGCATACTGAACCCGGATGGCAGTGAGCAGAAGCTTCCCAAGCTGCAACCTCGCCTGAAATACCTCCTCGCGCGCCGCTTTGAGCGACGTTTTGGCTGGGCACGGCGGCTGTGTCGCGCATACGTGCGTGCCGATGAGGACTTTGACGCGCCCACGGAGATTGAGACCTGCACGGGCAGTTTCAGCGTTATTCGTACTGAGGTCTTCCGGCGAATCGGCGGCTTTGACGAGCGTTTCTTCCTGTACTTTGAGGATAACGACCTCAGTCGACGGGCGCGTGAGTACGGCAGCCTGATCTTCTACCCCCAGGTCTCGGTCATCCATCAGTATCAGCGGCTTGCCATGAGCAACAACCGCGCCTTTCTGCAACAGATCCGCTCCATGGTGCGCTACTTTAACAAATACGGCTGGCGCTGAGGAATGTTTCGGCGCACGCCGCGCCGTCTCTCTCGAGTGGCGACGCTGGGCAGATGCGTACCGTCAACGGCAGACAGGCCCACTGGTACCGCCCGGCGGTCTTTGAGGACCGCCCCTTCTCTCCGCAATATCTCTCCGCACAGGAGGTTGCGCTCATTGAGCAAATAGTGGACAGGTGGAAGGGCGCCACAACGGCCCAGATTGTCGAGTTCACGCACAGCCAGCTGCCGTGGCAGATATGCCTGCCCAACGAGCCGATTCCCTACAGCCTGATTACGCAGGA
>JAISLY010000018.1 GCA_031277035.1 Coriobacteriales bacterium
GACAGGCCGGAGGACAAATATAACCCGCTGCGCTATTTTGATGATCCTCAGGTCACCTTTGAGCTGCGAAGAGTGTTTGTACTTCACAACTTCTCAGATGGCTATGTGTGGGTTCGCTATACGCGAACTATTGAAAGTACGGGATTTGATTTTCCATCTGGCTCCTACAACATCCCTTCACTCTGGAGGATACACAAAGACGAGGATGGCTGGCACATTGTCGATATCGAGGAGCGTCCCTAGACAATATGTAGAAAGAACTGAGGTCATGCTTCCCGACGCGCCCGCCCACTCCCGCGCGACGCTTCGGTTGCGCGATGGTTACGCCGTACCCGCCTGGCGTGACGTTGTGGTACTGTTGAGGGGTCATCGCCAGTGCGTATCGTCTGCCCTCGACGGACAGCGTCTGACGTTCGCAGGTATCGCCCTGACGTTCGCGCGCATCGCCCTGACGTCTGTGCCCTGAGCCTCCAAGGAGGGATTCCATGCTCCTGATAGCCCGCTACGTGCTTCCCGTGAGCCTGCCGCATATCGAGAACGGCGCGGTACTGGTGCGCGACGGACGTATTGCGGACATCGGCTATGCGACAAAGCTCAAGACCCGCTACCCCGATGAGCAACAGCACGATTTTGGCCTGGCTGCCCTGATGCCCGGCTTTATCGACGCGCACACCCATCTGGAGTACTCCGCCATGCGCGGGGTTATCAACGATGTGCCCTACGCCGCGTGGAAGTTGCACATTGCTGAGAAGGAAAAGCTCTTCACGCCCGCCGACTGGGAGGATTCCGCCAAACTCGGCGCCCTGGAGGCCATACGCAGCGGCATTACCACAATAGCGGACATCACCAAGACCGGGGCCTCGCTCAAGGCAGCTTCGGCGGTTGGTCTGCGTGGCATTATCTACCGCGAGGTTGGCACGATGGAGCGGGCCGAGGTTGACCATGTGCTTCAGGCTGCCTATGCAGACATCGAGGACTGGCGTGCCACGGTCGATCCGAAGAGGCTTGCCGTGGGCATATCGCCAAGTGCGCTCTACAACTGCCATCCCCTCGTCTTTCAGGGCATCTCCAACTATGCCATGGACGGCACACCGGTCGCTGTGCATCTGGCCGGCAGTCGAGAGGAGTACGAATTCATCCGCTTTGGCTCCTCGCCTTTCTCGGTGCATGTTACCGAGGCGGAGCGCGGTTATGGTATCGACATGCCGCCCTGGCTTGCCACCGGTACGAGCCCCGTGCGTTATATTCTCAACTGGGGCCTGTTTCAGGCACCAAATGTTTTGGCCATCCATTGCGTGCAGGTTGACGATGAGGATATTGAGAAACTCGTGGACTACGACATCGCCGTCGCCGTCTGTACCCGTTGCAACGCCCAGTTGGCGATGGGTGTGGCACCGCTCAACAAATTCATCAAAGCCGGACTCAGGATTGGCCTGGGTACCGATTCGCCGGCCGCGACCGACGCCACCGACCCGCTCGCCGAGATGCGTCTTGGCCTGCTCATCCAGCGTGCGCTTGGCAATCGCGCAAACTTTATCACGGCCGCTCAGATGATTTATATGGCAACCCTGGGAGCCGCCGAGGCTCTTCGGCTTGAGGATGAGGTGGGCTCGCTGGATGTCGGGAAACGCGCCGATCTCATCGCGCTCGATCTCTCGAACTCAAACCAGGCGCCAACGCATGACCCCAATTCGGCAATCGTCCATACGGCGACCCAGGACAATGTCCTGATGGCGATGATCGGCGGAGACATCCTCTATGATGGTGAGCATCAACATGGCGTGGACGTGCAGCGGGTCTTTGCACGTACCGAGGAGATGCGCCTGAAACTGAGGGGCTAGCTGATACGAAGGCAGCCCCGGCCTTCTCCCCCTGAGAGAGGCTGGCTGTCCTGGCTCTGAGAGGCACGTGCGGCGATGAACGAGCCCGACGTTGAAAGCGGGCACGGCGAATGAGAAAGGTAGGGTACATGGCAAAGCAGCGACCACAGCGTACGGCGCGCAAGGTGTTCATCACCGTTGTCTGCGTCGTTTTGGCTCTTGCATTGATGCTTCCTGTTGCCGGACTTGGCGTTGCAAGTTGCTCCGGCCCGATGTGAGGCCCGATGTGCGGCTCGATGTGAGGCCCGATGTGAGCTTCGACGTGCGGCTCGATGCGCTCTTCGATGCGAGATTCGATGTGACTGCGACGCGGCACATTGAAGCATGGATGTATTTACATTACAATACACGCCTGTGTCCGCGAGCCAACAGAACCGCGCCAGGTGCGACACGGTATCGATATGCGGCCGTTTTATTCTGCTGAGGCAGGATCATCTAAGGAGCATTGTTGTTCGGATTAGGCGGGGCAGAAGTAGCAATCATCCTGCTCTTCGGCTTCCTGATATTCGGTCCTGACAAACTCCCCGCGATTGCGCGGACCATTGGTCGCGCCGTGAGGCAGTTCCGCACGGCCCAGGAACAGATGAGCAAGGTCATCCAGACTGAGGTCTATGACCCGCTCAAGGACCTTGAGCCTCTGGCGAACCCTTTTTCGGGCCTGAACCTGGACGGCATCTCCGGGGATAAGAAGCCTCAGGGGAAAAAGGATGCGGGTAAGGTTGCATCATCCTCAAACAAGGCCGCGTCGTCCGCTTCGAGCGCTCCTGAGAAAAAGGTCTCCAGCGATGCGATGCAGGCGGCTCTTGCCGCCGAATCGAGCAAGGTAAAGGAGCAGGCCAAAGCTCGCTCCTCAAAGAAGAGCGCCGTCTCAGGCGAGGGCGAATCCTTCGCCGAGCGCCGTGCGCGTCTGGAGAAGGCTCACGCCGAGGCAAAAGCGAGACAGGAAACGCCTGCGTCCGCTTCTACCCCTGCGTCCGCAGCCCCCGAGCCCCTTGCGGCGGGCGTTTCTGCGCCATCAACCCCGAGTGTCGAGGAGTAGGCCATGCCTGTCGGACAAGCCCGCATGCCCCTCTTCGACCATATCGGCGAACTCCGCCGCCGCCTGACCATCATAGTCGTCTGCCTGCTGGTTGCGACCTGCGTGCTCTATCTCGTCTCTCCGACCCTTATCCTCTTCCTGGTGCGCCCCATCACCGCATACATCACCAATGACGGTGCTGCGATCACCAATCTCGAGCAGCTCAACGCCGTGATTGTCTCCCTCGACCCTCTGGGCGGCTTTGCCCTGCGCTTCAAGGTCTCGATTGTCTTTGCCCTGCTCGTCACCTCTCCCATCTGGATATGGCAGCTGCTCGGCTTCTTTCTGCCGGCACTCAGGCCCGAGGAACGCAAGTGGGTCATCCCCACCTTCTTTGCGGCGGTATCCCTTTTTGCAATCGGCATGGCCTTCTGCTATCTCGTCATCCTCGATCCGGCCTTTAACTGGATGCTCGCTCAGACCCGCGAGTTTGCAACCGTCGTTGCCAACGCGCCGGACTACATCAACATCATCCTGCTCTTTGAGATTGGCTTTGGCCTTGCCTTTGAGTTGCCGCTCGTGGTCTTCTATCTCACGATTTTCAACATCATCCCCTACAAGAAGCTCCGAGCCAGTTGGCGGATGGTCTACATCGTCCTGATGGTGGTCTGCGCCATGGTCACGCCCGACGCGAACCCCATAACCATGCTTCTGATGTTTGCCGCCATGGCCGCCCTCTACGAGACCTCGCTGCTCATCTCACGTATCGTGCTCAGCCGCCGCATCAAACGGCAGCGACTTGCCGAGGCTGGCGAGTTGGAGGAGGATGAAGGCGCAGACGGCGCGGGCGATGGAGATGAGTGAGTGCACGAACTTGGCCTGATGACGGGCATCCTGAAGCAGGTTGAGCAGGCCGCGCGCGAGGCGGGCGCCGTGCGCATCACGTGCATCCGTCTTGTGGCGGGGGAGATGACCGAGGTCTTGCCCGAGGCGTTAGAGTTTGCGCTGGAGGCGCTGGGGGCTGGCACTTTGGCTGAGGGCGCTACCCTTGTCGTCGAGCAGCCCAGGCCACGCTCGCGCTGCACGCAGTGTGGATACGAGTTTGAGCATGATCGCTTCCACTGGATGTGCCCGGTCTGTCAGGCGCTTGCGACCGAGTTGCTCGCGGGGCGGGAACTCTATATAAAGGACATGGAAATCGAACGCTGAAGGTGTGAATGTCTACGACGGTCAACATAAACGAGCCCATCCTTGGCCTCAACAACAGGTTGGCCGCCGACAATCGCGCCCTGCTCGATGCCCACGGCATCTACCTGCTTGACCTCATCGCCTCACCCGGCGCGGGTAAGACCTCAACGATACTCGCGACCATTGCCGCCCTGCGCGAGCGTTACCGCATCGCCATCATCGAAGGCGACATTGCCTCAGATGTCGATGCCCGTCGCGTGCGCGAGCAGGGCATCCCGGCGGTGCAGATCAATACCGGCGGAGCCTGCCATCTCGAAGCGGCGATGCTGCGTCGGGCGCTCGACGCATTGGATCTGGGTGCGCTTGACCTGATCATTGTAGAAAATGTCGGCAACCTGGTCTGCCCGACGGATTTCTATCTCGGAGAGGATGTCAAGGCGATGATCCTCAGTGTGCCGGAGGGAGATGACAAACCGCTCAAATATCCGGGCATCTTTCAGGTGGCACGGGCAATCATTTTGAACAAGGTGGACACCCTGTCACTTTTTGATTTCGACGAGGAGGCCTTTCGGGCCAGCGTGACGGCGCTCAACCCCACTGCGCCCCTGTTTGCGCTGAGCGCCACAAAGGGGCAGGGCATCGAGGAGTGGACCGAATGGCTGGCCGGGCAGATCGACGGGAAGGCTCAAATCGACGGGAAGGCCCAAATCGACGAGAAGATCCAGACCGAGGGAAAAGCACAGATTGACGGGAAAGGGAACTGAGACGTGCGTTTGGTAATCACTGAGAAAAGCATCGCGGCGAGAAAAATAGCCGAGCTCCTCGCGGTGGGCAAGGTCAGGGCCGACAAGGTCTATGACACGCCGGTCTATCGCTTTCAGCATGAAGGCGAGGAGTGGGTAACCATCGGGCTTAAAGGGCACATCCTTGCGGTCGACTTCGTGCCGCATATCACCTGGAACAGAAAACGCGGCTGGTGTGGCGTTGATGCCGACGGCGTCCTTGTCCCTGCCGACCTTCCCGATGTGCTCGCAAAGCCACCCTTCCAGAAACGCAAGCCCTTTACCGGCGATGGGGTGGACCTCAAGGCCTGGAAGGTCGCGGCCCTGCCGTATCTCGTCTATGCCCCGCTCATCAAGACCCCTGCCGAGAAAGGTATCATCCGTTCCATCAGAAACCTTGCCGCAAAGGCCACCAGCGTCATCATTGCCACGGACTTCGACCGTGAGGGCGAACTGATCGGAGCCGACGCGCTCTCCATCGTGCGCGAGGCCGCCCCGGATGTCCCCACGACGCGGGCGCGCTACTCGGCTCTCACAAAAGGCGAGATCAGTCAGGCTTTCAGTGAGTTGGTCACCCTTGATTTCGACCTGGCCCAGGCGGGGGAGTCACGTCAGTTCATCGATCTGATCTGGGGCGCGGTGCTGACCCGCTATCTGACGATGGCCAAGTATTCCGGCTTTGGCAACGTCCGTCCTTCGGGACGCGTGCAGACCCCCACCCTGGCGCTCATTGTCGCGCGAGAGGAGGAGCGCCGGGCCTTTGTCCCCGAAGACTATTGGGTGATAAAGGGGCTTTTTGACGCTGCGGGAGAGTCCTTCGAGTGCTCGCACGCCACTGAACGCTTTAAGGTCAAAGCCGAGGCAGAGCGCGTCATGGCAGCGGTCGGGGGCTTTACGCAGGGGGAGGTGACGAGCGTTGAGCGCAAGGAGCGGCGCCAAAGCCCGCCCGCACCCTTTAACACCACCTCGCTTCAGGCTGCGGCGGCTGCCGAGGGGCTCAGCCCGGCGCGCACGATGCGCATTGCCGAATCCCTGTATATGGACGGCTACATCTCCTATCCCCGGGTGGATAACACGGTCTATCCGGCCTCGCTTGACCTCGCTGCCACCGTGCGTATGCTCAAAGGCGTGCCTGTCTATGCACCCTGTGCTTCCGCGCTCCTGGAGCGTGCCAAGAGTGCTCCTCTCACCGCGACCCGCGGCAAGACCGAGACGACGGATCATCCGCCCATCCATCCTACGGGTGTGGGCGATAAGGACAAAATGCGTCCCGAGGAGTGGAAACTGTATAATCTTGTTGCCCGCCGCTTTCTTGCCACACTTTCCGATTCAGCGATTGTCGAGGGCACGAAGCTGGTCATCGAGGTCTCAGGCGAGCCCTTTGTCGCAAAGGGAGATGTGCTCGTTAAGGCAGGTTTTCGTGAGATATACCCCTACGGCCTGAAAAAGGATGAGCAGCTGCCCCGTCTCACGCAGGGGCAGACGGTCGCCTTTAACGGTGCCACGCTGACGCAGAAACAGACCGAGCCGCCTTCCCGCTACTCCCAGGGGCGCCTGATCCAGGAGATGGAAAAGCTCGGGCTTGGGACAAAATCGACGCGCCATTCGATTATCGAGCGCCTTATCGAGGTACGCTACATCCAGGGCGATCCGGTGGAGCCCACCGCTCTCGGTATCGCCGTTATTCATGCCCTCGGCCAGTTTGCGCCTCGCATCACAACGCCCGAGATGACCGCAGAGCTTGAGGAGGAGATGAGCGCCATCGCCTCGGGGGCCTCCACGCGCGATACCGTCGTGGGGCATTCGCGGCAGCTGCTGGCGCGAATCATGGAGGAGCTTATCCCGCGCAAGGACGAGGTCAGCGAGGCGCTGAAGGACGCCGTTACCGCCGATGCCCGCGTTGGCAGCTGCCCGAAATGCGGCAGGGATCTGTTGATGAAGTCCTCGGCAAAGACCCGTTCGAACTTCATCGGCTGCTCAGGATGGCCCGACTGCGATGTGACCTACCCGGTGCCGCAGGGCAAGATCGAAGCGGTGGAGGAGGCCTGTCCCGTCTGCGGCAAGCCGCAGATCAAGGTCATCGCCTTTCGCTCTAAGCCACAGACAGTCTGTATCGATCCGGCCTGTCCAACCAACGTCGAACCCGACCTGAACGTCGGCGAGTGTCCCACCTGTAAGGCGGCGGGTACACAGGGAGCCCTTATTGCTCAGAAAAGCCCGCGCACCTTAAAACGCTTCATTCGCTGTACGAACTATGAGACCTGCCAGACTTCCTACCCTCTGCCACAACGAGGTAAACTCGCGGCGACTGGAACGGTCTGTGAGGCCTGTGGCGCACCTAAGGTCGTCGTCACCACGGCGCGTGGCCCCTGGGAGCTCTGCCCCAATCCAGCCTGCCCGCTGCGTGTCGAAAAGGAGAAGGAAAAGGAGCGGGCTGCGCAGGAAAAGAAGGGCGCCCGGCCCGCCGCTGGCGCGAAGAAGACAGGCAAGGCGACCGCCAGAAAAACGACCGCCGGGAAAGCGACCGCCGGGAAGACAGCCGCCGGGAAAGCGACCGCGAGGAAGGCAGGTGCCAAAACAACAGGCGCCGGGAAGGCCGCCGCGAAGAAAACGGCCCCTCGAAAGGCTGTCAGCCCCACCGCTGAAGAGGTGGCCGGATGAACGCTTCTGGGCGCCTTCCCAAAGTTACCATCGTCGGCGCGGGTAACGTCGGCGCGAATACCGCCCTCCTTTTGCTTCTCAAGGGCCTTGCCAATGTCGTCCTTGTCGATGTAGCCGGCGACCTGGCACGGGGCAAGGCGCTTGATCTGATGCATATGCGCTCAAACGAGCAATTTGGCCCGACGGTGATTGGAACCGATGATTACGACGATACCGCCGACTCGGACATCGTCGTTATCACCGCCGGTCTGCCACGCAGGCCCGGCATGACCCGCGAGGATCTTCTCGACGCCAATGCCGGTATCGTGCGCTCGGTGCTTAACGGTGCACTCGCCGCCTCGCCAGATGCCCTGTTCCTCTTTGTTACGAATCCCCTTGATGTGATGGTAAACCTGGCCTATGCTCTCGCGGGACTGCCCTCCGAGCGGCTGTTCGGCATGGGTGGGGTGCTCGATACAGCCCGTTTTGTCCATGCGATTTCTGAGGCGACCAACAGCGCGCCGGCAGACATTGAGGCGCTGGTCATCGGTGCGCACGGAACGGAGATGGTGCCCCTGCCACGCCTTGCGACCGTCGAGGGAACCCCTCTTATCGAGCGGCTGGATACGGCCGGCGTTGAGCGCGTTGTCGAGGAGACGGTGGGCGGTGGCGCGGCGGTCGTCGAGCTGCTCAAGACCGGCTCGGCCTTCTATGCGCCGGCTTCCTCGGTGGCGCGAATGGTCGCAGAACTCCTGCGTCCGAGCGGCGCAATCCTGTCTGTCTGTGCCCGCCTGGAGGGCCACTACGGCATCAGCGATGTGTATATGTGCGTTCCGGCCATCCTGGGTACACGCGGCGTTGAACGCATCGTTGAACTTGAGCTTGACGCCGAGGAGCTTGCCGCGCTGCGAAATTCAGCGAACAGCATCAAGGCGCAGCTCGCGCATCTGCTCTGAGTACCTCACAGCCGAAGGCGCCTCCTGCCGCCCCGCCGCCTCTCTCCCGAAGGCGCCCCCTGCGTCCGAAGGTGCCCCCTGCGCCCCGCCGCCTCTCTCCCGCGCTCCCTCGCAGCCGAAGGCGCCCCCTGCGCATCTGCTCTGCGCCGCCTCGCCCTCCCTCCGACCGGTTTTGCCCCAGAGCCCTTCATCCCGCCTGTCAGGTAACCGCACGCATGTACCCATCGCCGGTCGAGTACAATGATCGCATGGAGAAAACTGTTGACAGATTGGATTCTGCGACCATTGCCCGCCTGGTGGGCGAAGCCATTGCGCACATCGCCTGTGAGCTGCGCCCAGATGTGCTCGCTGCGCTGGAGCGCGCGCGCCAGGAGGAAGGCGACGCGCGCGGGCAGGTCATACTGGGGCAGTTGATCGAAAACGCGCACATTGCTGCCCGTGACCGGGTGCCGCTGTGCCAGGATACGGGTACGGTCTGGGTGCTGCTTGAGGTCGGCGAGGCGTGCGTGGTCTCCGCTGACGTCTTCTCAAAGGTCGATGCGGCTGTCGCAGAGGCATACCGAGCCTGCGGCCTTCGCATGAGCCTTGCACGTGACGCCCTTGTCGATCGCCAGAATACGGGGGACAACA
Organism: Coriobacteriales bacterium; assembly: GCA_031277035.1. GTDB lineage: Bacteria > Actinomycetota > Coriobacteriia > Coriobacteriales > UBA8131 > JAIRXA01. Next base: position 9,095 of record JAISLY010000018.1, read on the forward strand.
CACCTGCCTTCTGTGAGCTGTCCTTCGTGCAGGGCCTTGGACACGGTGCGCGATTGCACGTCATGCTCAAGGGCGGTGGTTCGGATAACGCCTCGCGAATCGTCATGCTGGAGCCGGGTGCGGGGATGGCGGGTGTGCGCCGTGCAGTGCTTGAGGCAGTTGTCGAGAAGGGCGCCAACGCCTGTCCGCCGCTTATCCTTGGCATCGGTGTAGGTGCCACCTTTGACAAGGTGGCGGGTCTGTCCAAACGTGCCTTGCTGCGTGAGGTGGGCAGCAATAATCCGGTTCCTGCCCTGGACGTCTTTGAACACAGTGTGCTCGCGGCGCTCAAGGCGACCGATGTTGGCCCTGGAGGCTTTGGCGGACAGACGACCGCGCTGGCGGCGCATGTCCTGACGGCTCCCTGCCATATCGCCACTTTACCGGTGGCCATCAACCTTTGTTGCAGTGCCCTGCGAAGCCATTCCATGTTCCTGTCATGCGAAGCATAGGAGAAAAGCCCGGTGCGCCCGAGGCTGTTCACAGCAGCTCGCAAGACGGCGAATGTCATCTCGAGGAGACGATTCTCATGAAGCGCGAACCCATTCGTCTTGACCTTCCTGCCGATCATGCTGACCTGCGGCATTTGCTCGTCGGCGATGAAGTGCGTCTGTACGGCACCGTCTACACGATGCGCGACGCCGGGCATCAGCGAGCAATCACCCATATCGACAACCACAACGCATTGCCTTTCGACCTGAAGGGAGAAGCGCTTTTCTACGCGGGTCCCACGCCGCCCGCCGCGGGTCGTCCACACGGTGCCATCGGCCCCACGACCGCCTCGCGCATGGATTTCGCCACACGCCATATGTTGCTGGCGGGCATCACCGTGACTATCGGCAAGGGCTCCCGTTCACCGTATATCGCCCGCGCCTGTCGTACCTACGCGGCCGTCTACCTGGCGGTCGTGGGCGGCGCGGCAGCCTACCTCGCGAACTTTGTGACCAAAAGCGAGCTCATCGCCTGGCCCGACCTCGGCACTGAGGCTGTCCGTCGCCTGACTCTGGAGAACTTCCCGGCCTTTGTCGCCATCGACACCTTTGGGCATGATTTCTACGATCGCCCGATGGAGGCTAGGCGATGAGCAAAGACCAGACGGCAGCACAGACCGGCATCTTCATCACCTTCGAGGGGGGAGAGGGAGTTGGCAAGTCCACTCAGATACTCCTGCTCAAGGCGCGTCTTGAGGACGCCGGCTATCGGGTATCAAACCTGCGCGAGCCTGGCGGAACCGCTATCGGCGAGCGGATACGGACCATCCTCCTCGACCCTGCCAGCGAGGGTATCGACCCCATTGCAGAGCTCCTGCTGTACGAGGCCGCCCGCGCCCAGCTGGTGTGCGAGCGCATACAGCCCGCGCTCGCTGCGGGCGCAGTTGTGCTCTGTGACCGCTTTACCGATTCCTCGCTTGCCTATCAGGGGCAGGCGCGTGGTCTGGGCTTCGAGGCGGTCCGCCGCGCGAACCGCATCGGCGGCAAAGGCCTTGTGCCCCAGCGCACCATCGTGCTGACCCTCGATCTTAAAACCGCCCTTGGCCGCGCGGTAAAACATGGGGCGGACCGCCTTGAAGCCCAGGATCTTGACTTTCATGTCCGAGTCCGCGAGGGCTTTGAGCGCCTTGCCGCCGAGGAGCCAGAGCGCGTGCGTCTGGTTGCGAGCTGTCCTGACAAGGGCCAGACGGCGCAGGCGGTTTTCGCCGAACTGGCCGATCTTTTCCCGGCGGCGGACGGACGCCCCTTTGTGACCGATGAGGCCCTGATCAGGCGCGTGAAGCAGGAGCGTGGCTGATGCCGCCCTCCGCCGCGCACGCGCCCGCCCCCGCGCCTTCCGCCTCGCACGCCCCCGCCCCCGCGCCTGCCACCACCCACACCCCCGCGCACGCCCCCGCCCCCGCGCTTGCCCCCTCTGCCGCAGGCCCTGTGCAGCCTCCCTTCGACACCCTGGTTGGACAGCCGCTTGTGGCGCGTTTTCTCTCGACGGCAGTGCGCGGCGCCCATCTCAACCACGCCTATCTCTTTATCGGCCCTGTCGGCTCGGGCAAGACCGAGGCAGCCATATCCCTTGCCCGTTCGGCGCTTTGCAGGAACAGGGGCACGGACCGCTGCGACGACTGCATTCGCGTGCTGCGAAGAGCGCATCCCGACCTGCATGTCATTGAGCCTGAGGGCGTGGAAGGCTATCTTGCCGCCCAGATTCGTGACCTCATACATGATGTGACGCTTGCCCCGGTGCGTTCAGATGCCAAGGTCTATGTGCTCACCCGCGCGGATTTGCTCACCGGCGCCTCTGCCAACGCCTTTCTCAAGACGCTTGAAGAACCGCCGTCCTCGACGATTTTCATCCTCATGGCTCGGACGGCCGAAAGCGTGCTGGAAACCCTGCGCTCCCGCTGTCAGATACTCGCGTTTCGCTACATTCCGGAGGTTGAGGCGGTCGGGGTGCTTGCCGAGACGACAGGCGCGAATGAGGAACAGGCGCGTATCGCGCTGGCGGCTGTGGGAGGCTCAACGATGCGCGCCCGCGAATTTCTGCGCTCCGATACGCTTCGAGACGCGCGCGTCCGGGTTCTTGGCATCGTCGAACGGATGCTTGAAGCCGATGCTCTCGATGTCCTTGAGGCCGCACGTGAGCTGACCGTGGCCTTCAAGGCACCTCTTGACGAGCTCAAGGCCCAGCAGGCCGCACAGCTTGAGGAAAGCAGGGATTTTTTGAGCAAGGGAGCCCTGAGTGCGCTTGAGAAGCGCTCCACCCGCTCTTTAGGGGCTCGTGAGCGCGAGCATATTGCCGCGGCCTTTGATGTCATCCGCTCCTGGCTGCGCGATGTCCTGCTTACGCGCATTGGCCGCGGTGAGGATATCGTGAACGTGGACTTCCGCGCAAACATCGGCAGGGCGGCAGCAGGCGCAACCGAATCCGACCTTATCCGTGCCCTGAAGGCCGTCGATGAGGCCGCGGAGCGAACGCGCTATAATGTATCGGTGCAATCCATCTTCGAATCCCTGCTGTTTAGCATCAGGGAGGTATTGGGACATCATGACTGAGACTTCCACGCGCAGCGTCGTGGCTGTGAAACTGCGCTACAACCCCAAGGTCTTCTGGTTCGACCCGGTACGGGAGAGCTACCAGACCGGCGACCACGTGCTGGTGGACACCGAGCGTGGGCGCGAGATTGGCCTGGTCGTCGACGGTGCGCTTGAAGTTGACGAGCAGCACATCGCGGCACTGAAAAGCCCCCTCAATCCGGTCATCCGGGCTCTGAGCGACCTTGACTACGACCGCATCGATTCCCTGGACGCGAAGGGCAGGGAGGCCCTGCCCGTCTTTCGCGAACTGATTGGCAAACACGCTCTTGACATGAAGCCAATCTCTGTCGAGTACCTTTTTTCTGGGGATAAGGCGGTCTTTTACTTCTCCAGCGATGAGCGCGTTGATTTTCGAGAGCTGGTTCGTGAGCTTGCCTCGCAGTTTCACATCCGCATCGATATGCGGCAGATTGGCGTACGCGATGAAGCGCGCATGCTCGGCGGCCTTGCGCATTGCGGCGAGGAGTTGTGCTGTGCGCGTCTTGGTGGAGAGTTCCAGCCGGTTTCCATCCGTATGGCAAAGGAGCAGGATCTGCCCCTGAATCCCGCGAAGATCTCTGGGGCCTGCGGACGCCTGATGTGTTGCCTGCGCTATGAGTTTGAGGCATACCGGGACTTTAAGGGGCGGGCTCCCAAAAAGGGTGCACTTATCGAGACGCCGCTCGGGCAGGCGAAGGTCGTCGATCTTGACACGCCGCGTGAGGTGATACATCTGCGTCTTGAGGACGGCAAGCGCTTTGCCGTCGCGCTGCGCGACTTTGACTGTCCCGGCGAGGGCGCCGAATGCAAACGCCCCTGCCGCATCTCTCAGGAGGCTATCAGGGGCTGCACTTCACCCGGCATTCAGCTTGCCCTGGCCGCCCTGGAGCGCGAGGCCCTTGCCCTGGAGATGCCCGAGCCCGAGCCGCGCGTCCCGACGCGCCGCCCCCGGCGCCGCGGCGGGAACAGAGTGGCGAAGGCCGATTCGCAGGATGCGCGAAACCTGCAGGGCGCACGCGCGGCGACCGGCTCGGCAGGTGCTGGCACCACCGCAAGCACCTCCGGCTCGGCCGCTGCCGCAGCTTCAGGGGAGAGATCGACAGAGCAGCGATCTCAGGGTCAGACACGGCAGCAGGCAAGAGCCCGTACCTCGCAGCAGTCGCGCCAACAGACGCAGGCCAGGCGCCAGGAAAAGCCACAGCAGCGACAGCGACCCGGTCAGCGTTCCTCCGGCATCCGCGGGGCCGAACCCTCTGCCAAGGGGGCCACGTCCGCCTCACGTACCGACACCTCACGTGCCGATACCTCACGTGCCGATACCTCCGAATCTGCTCCGCTGCGTCGTCGCAGAAGGCGCGCGAGCAGCTCCGGCAACACCGATTCTGGCGAGGCAGGAGCCTCTCGGTGAGCCTCGTCCAGACAAAGGCAGGAGCCTCTCGGTGAGCGTCGCTCAGACAAACCTTGGCCAGGCCCTGCATACCGACCTGTACCAGCTGACGATGGCGCAGGCCTATTGGAAGACCGGCCTGATTGCCGAGGACGCCTGTTTTTACATGCACTTCCGCGAAAACCCCTTCAAAGGTGGCTATACCATTGCCTGCGGCATGGCGCAGGTCGCCGAGCTGCTTGAAAACTTTGCCTTTACCGGAGGCGACCTCGACTGGCTCGGTGGCCTTACCACTCCGACCGGGGCGCCTTTGTTCGAACCGCGTTTCCTTGAGACGCTTGAGACACTCAGGCTCACACTTGACATAGATGCCGTGCCCGAGGGAACCGTTGTTTTTCCCTATGAGCCCATCATCCGCGTCCTGGGGCCCATCATGCAGTGTCAGCTCATCGAGACCGCGCTGCTCAATCAGGTGAACTACCAGATGCTCATCGCCACGAAGGCAGCCCGGGTCTGTCAGGCGGCCGGAGGACCGGTCGCGGAGTTTGGCCTTCGACGTGCACAGGGCCCCGCGGGCGGCCTGTACGCCTCCCGGGCCGCCGTTATCGGAGGATGCGCGTCGACCTCCGATGTCGCCGCGGGCCGCCTCTTTGACCTGCCGGTCTCGGGAACCCACGCTCACTCCTGGGTGATGGCCCATCCCGATGAGCTGACGGCCTTTCGCGCGTTTGCCGAGGCAAGTCCGGAAAACTGCGTGCTGCTTGTCGATACCTACGACACGATGAACGGTGTGCGAAACGCCATCACCGTCGCCCACGAGATGGAGCTCTGCGGTCATCGTCTTGGAGGAATCCGCATCGATTCCGGCGACTTGGCCTGGCTGTCCATCCAGGCCCGCGACCTGCTTGACGCCGCAGGGCTTGAGTATGTGCGTATCGTTGCCAGCAACGATCTTGACGAGCAGACCATCGCGTCTTTGCATGAGCAGGGCGCGCGCATCGATTCGTGGGGCGTGGGCACCAAACTTGTTACCGCCTATGACCAGCCAGCCCTGCCCGGTGTCTACAAGCTCAGCGCCACACGAACTCCCGGGGCGCGGGCCTGGACGCCACGCATCAAGGTCTCCGAGCAGCCGAGGAAATCGACCTTCCCCGGCATTCTCGGTCTGAAGCGCTACTTTGGGCCGGAGGGCTTCATGATTGGCGATATGGTCTACGACCAGGAGCTCTCGCCCGTTGGCGATCTGATCATCGACCCGCATGACGATCTGCGGCGCAAGGATCTCTCCGAGGGACGCGCCGTCGAACTGCTGGAGCCGCTTGCCCGAAACGGCGCTCTCGTCTGGCCGGTGGTCTCGGCGCTTGAGGCGCAGGCGAACACCCACGCCAGTCTTGAGGGTCTGCATCCCTCCAATCGCCGCTTTCTTAATCCCCACAGCTATCCGGTCGGTCTCGACCGCCGTCTGCACGAGCAGCGCGAGGACCTCATCATGGCAGCTCGTGGGCTCAAATCCCTTTGAGTGTTCGCACGGCACCGCCGCGCCGCACCACGTCACGCTGCAGCACGTCACGCTGCAGCACGTCACGCCGCACCGCACCACGTCACGCTGCAGCACCACCCCACCACCCCACCCCACCCCACCCCCTGCACCACGCTTCGGAGCAGCCCTCGTGCCACCCCACTGCGCCATCCCCTGTGCCACCCTGCCGCCGAGCTTTCGCGCCTCCGTGTGAGCCTCCGTCTCAATTGCGCTTCAAAATCACCCATGCTTCCTTTACAATGAACAGGTTATGGCATGTTGACAGAGTGTGAGCAGGTGCAACAATTGATTGGCGGACTCAATGGCACGCTCGGATAGCGCGGCAAACAGATTTTTAGACCGGATAGCCGGTCGTCTCGGTCTGAAGCTCCGCGGCAAGCTCATACTCATCTTTACCATTGTCAAGATCATCCCCCTGCTGCTGCTGGCGCTTTTGGCCTGGTATCAGATTACCCTGCTCGGCGATACCTTAAACGCCGAAGCCGTTGACGATTCCATCGCGGCACTCAACCATTCCGCCACCGAACAGCTTGAGCGCATCACGACCGACGCCGCGAGCGACATAGCGGACTTCCTTTACGAGCGCGACGCCGATATAGATTACCTTGCGACCTTACGGCCCGAGGATACGGACTACTCCGCGCTCGTCGCCCAGTACCAGAGCTTCATGGACGCCAAGACCGCAGGCGTCGTTGACCCGGGCAGCTGGGACCTTGCCCCCGATGGTATGTCCTGGGTGCGCACCGACGCGCCTGAGCCCGCCCCAGCTGGCGAGCGCTCATCCAATCCGGAGAATAACGATGTCATCCACGGGGGAACCTTCCGCTATCGTCCGCCCGATGCCATCGAATACCGTGACGTGCCGCTCTATGACGAGATCGTCTTCCTGAGCCCCGATCTGCAGGAACTGGCAAAGGTCACGGCAGCCTCCTCCACAAAGACCAATTATCCGCTGAGCACCGAACTTCTCGATGTCTCCAACAAGGCGAACACCTATGTGGGAGCAGAAACCTACGCGGATTATGTCGCAGACCTCGACCGGGGCGAGATTTACGTCTCAGATGTTATCGGCGCCTATGTGCCCTCTCATTTTGTGGGCATGTATACGCCCAAGCAGATGATCATCACGGCGCTCAACGCCGAAATCACCGCCCTGTCAGCGCTGGAGCAGACCGGGGAGATCGGTGCTTTGGCCGAGCGCCTCGCCGCCCTGAAGGCCGAGGCGGTTCCCGGACTGGACATCCCCTATACCCCGGGCGACTTTGCGGGGGTCAACCAGGCGACGATAGAAGCCGTGCTCCCGCTGATCGATGCGGCCTGGGCCGATGTTCAGACGCCCGAGCTGCTTGAACGCGGCCAGGCCCTGCGCGATAAGATTGCCGGCCTTCAGTTCAATCCCACTGCCGAAGGCTATGCCGGTCAGGAAAACCCGCTCGGCGTGCGCTTTGAGGGCATCGTCCGCTGGATTGAACCGGTGATGGCTGCCGACGGCAGTCTGCTTGGCTATGTGAGCCTTGCTCTCAATCACGACCATATCATGGAGTTCGTCGACCACATTTCTCCGATGGAGGACCGCTATACCGATATGCCGAGCGCCTTTGCGGGCAATTATGCCTTCATCTGGGACTATCAGTGCCGCTCCATCGCCCATCCTCGCCAGCACAGCATTGTCGGCTATGACCCTCAGACCGGCCTGGAGCAGATACCCTGGCTTGAGACCTCCATCTACGACGAGTTGCTTGCGCGCACCGGAAGCGAGGATTTGCAGGAGTTCAGCCAGGCCTGGCCAGAGCTGCTGTACGACCCCCAGCCCTATGAGGCGAGCGGCAGCGGTGTGCGGCAACTCATAGAGGACGTCGCGACCTTTGATGGCCAGTCTCGCTCCAAGAAGCCCGCTCCCGCACTGACGGCAAACGGATTTGTGGGCCTTGATGGGCGCTACCTGAACAACGCGCCGCAGTGTACGGGCTGGATGGATCTGACGCGTGACGGCGGATCCGGCTCCTTTTACATCCTGTGGACCGGCGTCTATAAGCCGACAACGGCTGCCGCCATCCCGTATTACACGGGGCAGTACGCGCCCTCCGCAGAAAACGGCGGCTCGCGGCGAGGCTTTGCCATGGTCACCATCGGCGCCGGGCTTGAGGACTTTCAGGCACCGGCCCTTGCCACAGGCGAGACGATGCGCCAACTCACCGAGAGCAATCTTCAGGATACCTCCCTGCGTCTCATTATCACGACGCTCGTGCTGATCCTCATCGTCGTTCTCGTTGCCATTTGGCTTGCAAATCAGATTACCGGCTCCATCCGAAACCTCATAGACGGCATCTCGCGCTTCCGCTCCGGCCAGCGCCAGTTCCGCTTTAATTCAACGGAAAGCGATGAGTTTGGCGTTTTGGCAAACAACCTCGACGACATGGCCCAAAGCATCGTCTCTTCTGTTGTAACCCCGCTTGCCATCGTCGATAACGATTTGAATATCATCTATCTCAATGAGTCCGGGCTGCAGCTCGACAACCACCAGAGCTTAGACGAGGTTGTTGGCAAACCCTACCGTGAGCACGGCGTCTATCCCCTTGGCTCGGTCTATGATCCCATCAACGCCCTTCTGGAGGGCCGGGAGGCCGAGGTGTTCTACGTGCCTGCTATCGACCGCTACTTCCAGGGCCACGCCAGCGAGTTCGTTGACCCCAGCGGCGAGAAGCTCGGCTATTACATCGTCACGACGGATGTCACAGAAATCGCGCTGGCCCGCAGCCAGGCGGAGCAGGCCTCCGAGGCCAAGACCTCCTTCCTCTCAAACATGAGCCACGAGATGCGCACGCCGATGAACGCCATCATCGGCATGACCGCCATTGGCAAGTCGGCGAGCGACCTTGAGCGTAAGGACTACTGTTTTGACAAGATTGACAACGCCTCCAATCACCTGCTTGGTGTCATCAATGATATTCTCGACATCTCCAAGATTGAGGCCAACAAGTTTACCCTCTCGCCTGCGGAATTTGATTTCGAGCGGATGTTGCAGCGTGTGGTCAACTTCATGACCTTCCGCGTTGAGGAGAAGGACCAGACCTTCCATGTGCACTTTGACCACGACATTCCTCGCATGCTCATCGCCGATGATCAGCGTCTGTCGCAGGTCATCACGAATCTGCTCACCAACGCGGTGAAGTTCACGCCGGAGGGTGGCAGTGTTACCCTGGACACCCGCCTTGTGGACAGCGACGCGGACAGTGTCGTCATCCGTGTCTCGGTGACAGACACCGGAATCGGCATTGCCCCTGACCATATCGAACGTGTCTTTGCGGAGTTTGAGCAGGCGGAGAGCAGCACCTCGCGCCGCTTTGGCGGCACGGGCCTGGGGCTTGCAATCTCGAAGCGTATCGTTGAGATGATGAACGGAGACATCTCGGTTACCTCCGAGCTCGGTGTGGGCTCGACCTTTACCTTTACCTTCAGGGCCGAAAGGGGCTCAGAGCGCCATCAGCAATTGCTTGCGCTTGATGTCAACTGGAGCACGGTGCGGATGTTGGCTGTTGATGATTCTGAGGACATTCGTGAGTTCTTCGAGGAGATTTCAAAGCGTCTCGGTGTGTCCTGCGACACGGCGGCTTCTGGCGACGAGGCTCTTGAGATGATCACGAAGAACGGCGATTACGACATCTACTTCGTCGACTGGAAGATGCCGGGTATGGACGGCATCGAGCTGTCCCAGCGCATCAAGAATAAGGAGGATGACCATTCGGTCGTCATCATGATTTCGGCCACGGAGTGGAGCTTCATCGAGGAGGGCGCCCGCGCCGCCGGCGTAAACCGCTACCTGCCCAAGCCGCTCTTCCCCTCGACGATTGCCGATTGCATCAATCAGATCATCGGTACCGATGCGCTTCTCAACGGGGCGGCAGGCGACCTTGACGAAGTTAAGGATGAGGAAGGCGCTTTTGAGGGCTTCCGCATCCTGCTCGTCGAGGATATTGAGGTCAATCGCGAGATTGTCATCGCGCTGCTTGAGCCGACCCGCATCGCTATTGAGACCGCCGAAAACGGCCTGGAGGCCCTGGAGACCTTTGAGGCCGACCAGGAGGGCTTTGACCTGATCTTCATGGACGTTCAGATGCCCCTGATGGACGGCCTGGAGGCGACGCGCAAGATACGTGCACTTGATACTCCTGCCGCAAGGAAGGTTCCGATTATCGCCATGACCGCGAATGCCTTCAGAGAAGATGTCGAGACCTGCCTGAGTTCTGGCATGAACGGCCACATCGGCAAGCCAATCGACTTCTCTGAGGTTCTTGCGACGCTGAGCCGCTACCTCAAAAAGCGAAGCTGAGCCGGGCGATGTTCCCTGAGGGCTGTGAGCATTTCTCAAAACAACATGGGTCATTTTGGTTCATTTTGGGATGTCGCAGCCGGATGGGTCGATTCGCATCTTGCCCCCAACTGGTCTGACGCCTATGGTTGATTCCTGTTGGCAGGGTAGGTGCGGCATCAAGCGCCGCGCGACAGCCTGTCAGCGGCAACCTATTGAGCAGGAACAGAGGAGGGAACATGGATCAACTGCAGGAAAAGAGCATCTCACGGCGCGGTTTTCTGACCGGAGCCGCCGCCGCTGGGGCAGTGGCCGTAGCCGGACTCGCCGGCTGTGCGCCATCCGCGGGCGGCAAGGCAGACGGAGGCGGGGCAGCTCCCGCACCGGATGTTGCAGCAGCGGGCGGCGGGCATCCGTGGGAGACGGCTCCTGAGCCCATCACCGATGTGGCGGAGACCCTTGAGACCGAGGTGTTGATTATCGGCGCCGGCATGAGCGGCCTTGCGACCGCCTGCTCCGCGGCTGAGAGCGGCGCAAAGGTTCTGGTTGTGGAGAAATGCGCGCAGTTCAATGGCCGAGGCGGCGGTTTTGGTGCCATCAACTCCCGCTATATGGAGGCCGTGGGGGCGACCTTTGACAAGCCTGACGCCTACGCCCACTGGGTCGCTCAGTGCGGCAGCAGGACGACCGAAAGCCTGATTGCGAAGTTCTTCCGCGACAGCGAACGCGCTTCAAACTGGCTTTTGGACAAGACCGACGCCGTAGGCGCCTTTACCATGGTGGGCGACTTCTTCAGCAAGGACACCGTCTGGAGCGAGGTTCCCGGCTACCACATGACCATGTTGATGCCCGACCCCAACAATCCAGACGCGCCACCTCCCTTTGACTACAATCCCTTCCTGCCGGCGACGGTCTGTTATCACGACTCGATCAAGGCAGGCGCCGAGTATCTCTTCAATGCCCCGGCTGTCCAACTGGTCAAGGAGGGGGAGAAGGTCGTGGGCGCCATCGTTCAGACCGACGAGGGCACCTACAAGCGCATCAACGCCTCCAAGGGCGTCGTGCTTGCAACGGGCGACATCTCCGGCGATCCGGAGATGGTCAAGGCCTACGCGCCCATCGCCTTGCCGTATCCGTTGGAGCGCACACAGTACACGCCCACCAGCGTTGGCACCGGCTGGAACTCCGGCGCGGCGGTCAACAACGGCGAGGGCCACAAGATGGGCATGTGGATTGGCGCCCAGATGGTCGATACGGGCCCGACCATGATGCACCCGCAGGCCTTTACGTGGTTTCACGCTGCCTTCCTGTTCGTCAACATCAACGGCGAGCGCTTCTTCTGTGAGGACACCTGGGTTCAGGGCAAGTCCAACAACATGGTGCGCCAACCCGAGCAGCGTGCCTTTGCCATCTTTGATGACAACTGGCTGGAGGATATCGCCAACACGGTAGGCTTTGGCGGCGGCATGTTCTGGGACAGCTTCCGTCCCTTCGGTTCGCCGACCACAGCGGCTGCGGAAAGTTTTAAAGCCCAGATGTTTGACGGTGACGCGATGAGCGGAGGCCCCAGCTGGCTTGACATCGGTAAGGAGCCCGACGCGGCGACCGACCCCGTAACCTGGACGCAGCCGGCCTGGCAGGCAGACACCATCGAGGAGCTGGCAGAGTTGATTCACGTGCCCGCCGATACCCTCAAAGCAACGGTGGATCGCTACAATACCCTGTGTGACGCCGGAGCGGACATCGACTTCTTTAAGGAAGCGACCTTCCTCACGCCCATCAAAAAGGCACCGTTTTATGCGACGAAGGTCGGCCCGGCCGTGCTTGCCATCCCAGCGGGTCTCAAGTGCAACGAGGACTTCGCGGTGCTCGATGCCGACGGCAAGCCCATCGAGGGGCTCTATGTCACCGGGAATATCGCAGGCAGTGTCATCGCCGTGGACTACCCCATCAACGTTGCGGGCAACAGCCACGGGCGCTGCATCACCTTTGGCTATGATCTTGGCAAGCAGCTGGCCGGCGAGTACACGCCTGCTCTTAATCCCGGTGACCCGATACCTGGGCTTAAAGTGGGTACGCTGAACCGCTGGACCGCCGAGGGCTTTGTCGTGGATCCTGCCACCGGCAGTACCGTCAAGGGTTAAGGGGGAATCGCCGATTAAGCCGCAAGCCGCCACATCTGGCGACAGGCCGACCGATGCGCCCTCAGCTGTGTCTGAGGGCGCGCTCGACGGCGCCGAGGTGCTCGACGCCGATACCCTTGACGCCGAGGTTCTCGACGCCGATGCCGCCTTCGCCCGCCTCGAGGAGTTGCTCGCCCTGCTGCCCGCCATCCAGGCCGAGGACCAACGCCTGACTCGGGCTCGCAACGCTCGTTGCCTGCGACAGGCCGATGCGCGTGCCCGCTACTTTGAGGCACAGATTACCCAGATCGAAACGACGCGGGACCAGGCCCTCCTTGCCGGTAAAAAGGCATCCGACGAGGGCAATGCTGCCGAAGAGGGGCGTCATGCCGGTCTGGCAAGGATGTGTCAGGAGTTGTACTACACCCGTCTGCACTCCATGCAGAAGGCCCAGGACGAGCGCCGAGACCTTCTACAGCAAAGTGACCTGACCCTGGAAGACCCTTTGGATGAATACGCGCTTGCCGATGAGGAATACGAGGCGCTCGAAGCCAGAATACGGGACTTTCAGGAGGAGTATCAGCAGCTTTACGCGCTCTGTCTTCGCCTTGAGGGCCTGGAGTAGTCCCCGAGGAAAGCGTTCGTCAGTCGCTGCTCCCGAATCTGAGCTTATGTCGCACGTATTCGGCGTTTAATGAGACAGATGATTTGTTTCTGCATGCGGTGAGAAGGCGAAAGCCGTCGGCATTGAGGGTATAGACCGCCCGGTAGGAAAGCCCGTGCTTTCGCAGGTGCTTCACAAAAATTTCCGCCACCTTTGCCGAGGAGACAACCGAGGGGCAGGCGAGGCTATCACGCACCCCAGAGCCCCGCTTCAGCGAGCCCCTGGTGGGCTTATGGCTGACAAGCAGGTACCGAGGCGTCTCGATGGCGCCGAGCAACTCGCCGACAGCCTGGCTGAAGATGTTCTGCTCTCGTATGCTTGCGCCTCTCAGCGAACACTCTATGAATAACCCCATCTCGTCGCCCTTCACCTTGACCACCGTGCCTTCGCTCTCGATTTTTCCTATCTCATGGAGCATGTCGCGAACGCTTCGGGCGAGTGCTCTGACGGTTGCGGTGGGGTTAACGGAGCGCAGGAAGGCCAGGCCCGCGTGGCCTGCCACGATGAACAGAATGGCGGGAATCGCTATCGTGAGCAGCGTAAGGATGGCTGGCGTCATCAGATCAGAGAGGCGCTCGTAGGTCTCGGACTTTTGGAAAACCGGCCAGATCTTCTGCAAAAAGGAGGAGCAGGCGTCAGCGATAAGAGAGAACGCGCCGATGAACAGACAGAAGCGTAGCAGGTTCTGATAGATAAAGGGTCTCGGAACAGCGCTTTTTGGCACGGCGCTCACATTGATGATTTCGGGTATGCCATTGCAGGCAAGGCCAATCTCCCAACTCCGCGTCATCCCCACGCGGTCTGCGGCCCGTCTCAACATCTCCCCGTTGATGGCGGCGATGCTTTGTTCGGTGTAGGGAGGTTTGATGATGTCGATCCGGTCGATACCGCTTGCGATTTCGGGCTGCGAGTACGCCGGGCCAAAGAAGCACTCGAAGCGCCGTTTGAGGGTACGGAAGTCATGGCTGATGTCCAGGGAGTCTTTCAGGAACAGCATCTTCTTTACTCCCCCCTGCGCATCGTCGCCTGGCATGGAGACGGGCTCGACGGAGACGAGATGCCAGATGTTGGCCGTCTTATCCAAAACCCCTTTCATGATCCGTATGGCCCGTCCACGCATCTGGTTAGAAAGCACATAACTTCCGATGAAGCTGGCCATGATGAGGCTGTTGATGCACGGTGAGTCCCAGCCTTCCCCCAGCAGGGCCTTGGTTCCCACGATGACCTGCACGTCTCCCCGCTGAAACGCGGCGGTCGCGATGGCAACCTTGACGCGATTGCCGCCGCCGAACTCGATTGTGCTGTAGCCAGTGCTCCCCAGGGGGCGCGAGCGGAAGGGTACCTTGCGTTTTGCGGCCTCCTGTTGCAGATGCTCAAGGCGGTCATCCGGCCAGATCACGAGGGTTCCGGCGAGCAGGCCAATGCGCGCTGAGGAGGGCAGCGCACGGCGCACCGCCTCAAAGACCGGCACGGTTCCGATGGCGTCAATGCGTATTTGGGTACCGATGATGCTCAGGTAATCCCTGCGGATGTAATCGGTGAGTATCAGCATCCTCAAACTACCCGCGAGCTGTGCGTATTCCTCCCTGACAATGGCGGAGATGCTCTCCATCTTGCCAAGCGAGGAGAGGAGCATGCGATTGATACGAGGGTCGGTCCTCAAGCTTACCTTGCCCCTGCTGAGTACCCGATGCGAGCGGCACAGCGCTTTGAGGCGCGAAACGAGCTCCTCTCCAAAGGCCTCGGCATCTCCCAAAATCCAATTGATGGCATTCTCCATGCGCGCTGGCGTGAGGGAAGGCAAGCGTCTACCCAGGGTCAGACGTTGCTTTGGCTCTTCGGGTACCGTGCCGTCTTCCTGAGGGCACAGGGCAAACAGGGTAAGCAGGTCGAGGGCGTTTTTGTAGAGCCATTCCTCGTTATAATCGCGTCGATACAGCCTTGCGTTTGTAAAGGCGCTCACGAGAAGGCCGCTTTTCTGCAGATCGAGGACAAACTGCGCTATTCTGTCTCGGTATGCAGACAAAACGTCGAGCTCCTGTTTGGTGGGGAAGTTAAAGTAGATGTAGTCCTGATGGGGGCAGAGGGTTTTTTGCGCGACGAGCTCGGGGACGAGTATCTCGCTGTCTATCTCGCCGCACACAGAGATATAGCGATCCCATTCGGTGGGGCTGCTGTCATAGGGCGGCGTCGCGGTGAGCGCGATGATGGTGACCTCGTGCTCGATTTGCCGGATGAAGGCCTCCAGCGCCTTTTGCCACTCCCGCTTGAGGTGATGGGCCTCGTCGAGGCAGATGGTTCTGATACCGCTTGTGCGTATGAATTCAAGGAGCGCGAAGTCGCGAAAATCGTACACTTCCACTTCCTCTGCGCTTACGGCGCTCTCGGCGCCCTCGGCGCTCTCGGCGCCCGCTGTGTCATCCGTACCCACGGCGCTCTCTGCGCCAGCCGCGCCCTTTGTACCCACGGCGCCCTCGGCGCCATCCGCTTCCTCCGTGTCGGCGGAGAGGGGCGTCGCTTTGGCATCGTCAATCTCAGGCTCAAACATCTCCTGACGCAGACGCAGGCGATCATGGGCGGCATGCAGGGCCTGATAGGTCACCGATGTTATCAAGGCCGGCTGTTTGAGCCTGTGCGAGACATATTCGTCCAGGGAGTGGCCTTCTGGCAAGAACATCTCCTGAAAGCGATCGCCCCATTGATGTGCGATGACGATGGTGGGGGAGAGGACGAGGGCAGGCGCACCGATAGAGCGGATCAGTTCAAGCCCCAAGACGGTCTTTCCGCTTCCCGGCGCTGCGACAACGTGGACTTTGCCGTCTCTGATGTGCATTCCCACCCCGTCAAGGACCCTCTGCTGGTAGTCCCTGAAGGTTCCTTTGAAGCGAACTGCCCCAAAGCCCTGTATCCTGTCCGGTATCCTGTCCTGCTGCACCCTGCCTGATGCCCTCCCTGTTGGTTGTGCGCATGCCCCTGTTGGTTGTGCGCGTCTATCATAGCGCAGCAGGAGGCAGGCAGGCGTTTAACAGGAAAGAAAGGGCACGGAAGGCGATGTTGCAGCAGGGGGGGCTGCCGGCCGTCGACCTGTGCTGCCCTGTGCTGCCCCGCTCGGCCTGTCGCGCTCCGCCCCACTCCGTCCTGCCCCGCTCGGCCTGTCGTGCTCTGCCGGCCCCGCCCCACCCCGCTTTTGCCTGTCGCGCCCCGCCCCACCCCACCCCGCTTTTGCCTGTCGCGCCCCGCGCTGTGGCGGCTTTGGATGTGAGATAATGCAAACATCTACTCGGGACGTGGCAAAAGACGGGATAGGGCTCTCAGGCGGTGCAAAGGACTGCTCCCAGGCTGGTGTGTCTACTGACGATGCTTGCTGTCGTCTGCATGGCGATGCTTTTGCTGGCCTCCTGCAGTGGGCAGGCGTCCAGTGGCTCGCAGACGTCTGGCGCACCGCGGGATAATGCGCCTGTTGTGCTCGCCGTCGAGCAGCCCGGCTCAGCGACGACGGGCGATGAAAACGCCATTCTCGACTACTCAAACGCCTCTGAAGGCTACGTCTGCGCAGCCTCCAGGCTCGACGACACTCTGGTCAAGGTACTTGTGGACGCGCCGGATGGCACTCAGTACCAGTATTCGATCAAGCAGGAGGACAGCTATATTACGATACCGCTTTCCGCCGGCAGTGGCACCTACCTGATGGGTGTCTACGAACACGTTACGGGCGAGACCTACGCCGCCCTCTTCTCCCAGGAGATTTCAGTTGAGATAGCCGATGAGAACAGGCCCTTTCTGTACCCCAATCAGTATGTGGACTTTGCCGCGGGCGATCAGAGCGTCCAACTGGGGCAACAGGTCACAGACGGTGCGTTTACGGAGGTGGATGCCGCCGACGACATCTATATGTGGGTTGTTGAGAACATCAGCTATGATTATGATAAGGCTGCTGAGGTACAGCCTGGCTATCTGCCCAACAACGATGACACGCTTGCAGCCGGGAAGGGCATCTGCTTTGACTTCGCCTCGCTCACCGCTTCGATGATGCGCTCACAGCGTCTGCCCACCAAACTCGAGATTGGCTATGCGGGCGAGGCCTATCACGCCTGGATTGAGGTCTATACCGCCGATCAGGGAACTATTCGTCGCGAGATCGAGTTTGTCGGCAACTCCTGGGTACGTCTCGACCCGACCTTTGATTCGGCTGGCCGAGGCACCGGCAGTATTACGCAGATTATTGGCGATGGGAGCAGTTACCAGACGATGTTTTCCTACTGACCGAGGCGGTGGCGTCTTCATCAATCTGGCAGGCGATAGGGGAAGGAAGAGGGATAACTTGATGGCCGAGGCAACCGGCAGGCGCAGGGGATTGTCTTCCGCTGAGCTGAGCCTGTTCTTTGCGAACCTGGAGCTCGTCTATCATTCGGGGCTCTCGCTTACCGAGGGCTTTGAGATTCTGCGACTCAATGCGCCCGATGCCGCCGGAAAACGGATGGCAGAGGCACTGTATCAGGCCGCTGCAAAGGGAGATGCGCTTACAGAATCCCTGGAAGAGCTCGGCGTTCTCCCCGAATACGCGCTTTCGCTGCTGCGAATCAGCGAGAAGACCGGTCGCATGGAGGAGGCCTGCGCGGCTTTGCGCAACTATTACGAGAAGCGCGACCTTCTCGCGCAGTCCATCCGCTCCTCGCTGCTCTATCCGATTTCGATGATGATCATGGTCTTTGTCATCATCGTTGTGCTTCTGACCCAGGCGATGCCGGTCTTTGACCAGGTCTTTTCCCAACTCGGTTTTCAGATGACCGGCCTTGCTCGGGCGCTTCTGAACATTGGACAGGCTCTCAGCTCCTCTGCGTTTGTCATCGGCGGCATATTTGTCGTCCTTGTCGTCTGCGTACTTATCCTGCGTGCGCTGCCCGCAGGCAAGCGTTTCGCCGGCATCCTTTTTGAGCGGGCCCCTCTGCTTCGCGACCTCTCGCTGAAGATGGCCACCCAGCGTTTCGCTCTTGCGCTCGCCACGATGCTCGACAGCGGTCTTGCGCCCGCCGAGGCGCTTGCTCTTGTTATCCCGCTTGTTGACAACCGGCGTGCGGTCGAGCGGATCAGGCATATTCAGGAGCAGGTTGAGGCCGGTGAGAGCTTTCAGAAGGCAGTTGAGGAGAGCAGGCTGTTTCCTGCTGAGACCATGGCGCTTCTCTCGGTCGGTTTTCGTACCGGAACCGATGCGCATGCCTTCGAGCAGATCGGTCAGAGCATCACATTGGCCACCGAGCGCAGGATAGAAGGCCTTGTGGCCGCCATTGAGCCGACGCTTGTCGGCATCATGTGCGTGCTGGTTGGCATTATCCTGCTTTCTGTCATGCTGCCCCTGCTGGGTGTGCTCTCGAGCATCTGATGTGGCCTGTGACAGGGCAGACCTGAGGGAGGACATGGACGCATTGCGCACACATACCGGCCTTGCCGCTCTGCTTCGCTCACGGCTGTTCCAGCTGTTCTTATTTCTGCTCCTTGTCTGTTGCGGGATTGTCTTTGCCCTGCGCGGCCTTGCGACCTCTGTCGATGAGAACCAGACACAGTTTGTCGAAGACAGCGTTCGGCGCAGCGCGGTGCAATGCTATGCCATCGAGGGGCGCTTTCCCGCTACGATAGGCGGCGTTCAGTACCTTGAGCGCAATTACGGCCTGATTATCGACTATTCCCGCTATGCGATTTATTACGAATCGATGGGAGCAAATCTGCTGCCCGAGATTCGGGTTATCCCCATTCGGGGTTCTGGCGCGGTCTACGACCGCCTGTTCGGGGCAATCTCATGAAGCGTCACCAGGCCGACCTCCTCGCCGTCCTGGCGCTGTTTTGCGTCTATGCTGCGACTGCGCTGCTCCTGAGCGCCATCGGCGCGAGTGTCTATCGGGACGCGGTCGGCCAGATGCAGACCAACTACGATGGGCGCACCAGTTCCCTTTATGTTGCCGAGAAGGTGCGGCAAAGCGATGTGAACGGGGCCGTGGGGATTCGCCTTCTTGACGGTGGCGACGCGCTGGTTCTTGTCGAGCAGCAGAGCGGTGAGCGCTATGAGACCTGGATCTATGTGCATGAGGGCATGCTCTGTGAGACGCTCATCTCTTCCGGTGCCAAAGTAGACTATCGACTTGGGCAGGAGATCATGCCGATGCAGACGATGCGACTTGCCCAGTTTGAGCAGGGCAACGGCAGTCTGCTTGAGGTGCGTTTCACGATGCCCGACGGCAGCACCTCGGCCATCGACCTCTTTCTCAAGTCGAAGGCGGGTGAGTCCTGATGACCATGCGTACAGGCTCAAAATCCCGCGCCCTTTTCCTGGAGCTCACGCTGAGCTTCGTGCTCTTTACCTTCTGCGCACTCGTCTGCCTGCAGATTTTTGCCGCAGCCAGGACCTCATCTGATCTCAGTGCGGCCTATTCTCATCTTGGGAGAGAGGCCCAGATCATCGCTGAGGACTTTAAGGCTGCCGAGGGCACGCTCTCAACCCTGCAGACCTATCTCCCCGATGCCCTGCGTTCGAGCGAGACCCTGAGTCTGTACTTTGACAGGGACCTCAATGCGCTTCCTGCCACGGCGCGCACCGAGGCCTTCTATGTGCTGACCTGCGCCGTTGACGCCTCTACGCCGCTTCGACAGGCGACCATCTCAGCCAGTCGGATTCAGAGCGGCGCGGGCGCGGAGGAGCTGTTTTCGCTTACGGCGACCCGCTACGTCTCGCCCGGTACGGGCAGTGGGCCAGGTGACCGGTGAGAAACACGGAACAGCCCCAGCCCGTACGGGGCCTCTTTGCGCCGCCCTCCGCGCGTGCGTCCTCGGCTCCCTTCGCGCCCGCGCCCTTCGCGCCCGCGCCCCTCGCGCCCGCGCCTGCCGTGGCGCCTGCCGCGGCAAAATCGCGTTCGGCCGTGGGCCTTGGCCTTGCGACTCTGGTGACAGTCCTGGTCCTTGTGCTGCTCGCGACCTTCTCCGTGCTGAGCCTGGTCTCGGCTCGAGCCGACCTGAATCTCTCTCGCAAGGCGCTGGAATCGACCCAGAGTTACTATCTGGCCGACGCACAGGCCGAACGCTGGCTTGCGGAACTCGACGCGAGCGTCGGCGGGCAGTGGAGCGAGGCAACGGCCGATACCCTCACTACGGCCGGCTATGACTATGCGCTTGAGACAGAAGGGGAGGGCTGTCTTGTCTCTGAGACCTTTCCCATCGACGCACATCGACAGCTTTCAGTTGAGGTCGCCGTTTCTGGCGAGGGACGGCTCACCGTGCTCATGTGGCAATCCGGTCCAATTGATGACGAGTGGTAAGAACAGGAGAGGGTGGTCAGTGTGAATGCAGAGCGTATCCTTAAAGATTTGGTCGCACGAGGCGTTGCCGATATTTTTGTGATAACCGGCAGGCCCCTGAGCTATAAGTATGGCGCTGACATCGAATCGCTGAATGACCAGGTGCTGCTGCCGGGCGACACGCGATCGTTTATCGAACAGATCTACGCCATGGCCGACGGCAGACCCATAGAGTTCCTTGACGAAAGGGGCGATGACGACTTCTCCTTTGCCATCAAGGGAATCTCGCGCTTCCGCGCAAACACCTATAAGCAGCGTGGCACTCTGGCGGCCGTTATCCGCGTCGTCTCCTTTGACATGCCCGACCCCGAGGCGTTTTCCATTGCGCCTGAGATACTCGGGCTTGCCGATTTACGCCGCGGCCTGGTACTCATCACCGGTCCGGCCGGCTCTGGCAAGACCACGACGCTCGCGACCATCATCGACCGTATCAACACGACCCGAAACGCCCATATCGTCACCCTGGAAAACCCGATAGAGTTCCTCCATCGCCACAACAAAAGCCTCGTTTCGCAGCGTGAGGTGAACATCGATACCTCAAGTTACGCCACGGCCCTGCGCGCTGCCCTGCGCCAGAGCCCCGACGTCATTTTAATCGGTGAGCTGCGTGATGCCGAGACGATCAGCATCGCCCTGACTGCGGGGGAGACCGGCCATCTTGTGTTCTCGACTCTGCATACCGTAGGCGCGACGAACACGGTTGACCGTCTGGTGGATTCGTTTCGGGCCGAGCAGCAAAATCAGGTGCGTATGCAGCTTTCGATGGTTTTGCAAAGCGTCGTCTCCCAGCAACTCATCTCGCGGCTTGGTGGCGGGATGACCCCGGCCTTTGAGATCATGCACTGCAACAATGCCATCCGTAACCTGATTCGCGAGGGGCGCACGCACCAGATACCCTCGGTTATCAACACCTCTGCCGCCGAGGGCATGGTTGGTATGGATACGAGTCTGCTGCGCCTGTACGAGGCGGGGCTCATCAGCTCTCAGGCGATGTTCACGCACGCCCTTGCGCCTGAGTCGCTGGCAAAACGGGCAGGGCTTCGCGAATAGAAGGGAGGAAGGAGGTGGGGGGATTTTCTCCCGTTCTGTCTTCTGCTGTCTTTTGCGAAGACCTCAGATATGTGGTGAGCGGAAATTTGCTCGAATATTTGCTATAGTTTTACCAGCACAAAAACAGAGAGAAAGTGACCGCTACGTAGTTCAAAGGAGAACAGACATGGAAAACGTTTTCGCCGCACCAAAGAGCCACAATACGTTCGCCTGGGAAAATCTGGGAAACATCAAGGAAGGCCGGGGCGATCTTGGTGAGGAGATGCCCGTTTTGGTCTATCGACTCATGCAGTTCACGATGCTCGATATTCTGACGGAGAGCTATGGTTCCGAGAAGGCAAACGACCTGTTTCGCGACGCGGGCTTTCTTGCTGGCACGGAGTTTGCCAAAAATACCCTTGATCTGAACGTCGATCTCAATGCCTTTGTCGCCAACCTGCAAAAGGCCCTGGAGGATTTGAAGATCGGAATTTTGCGTATGGAGGCCTTTGATGCGGAGACCGGCAACCTGATGTTGACGGTCGGGCAGGATCTGGACTGCAGCGGTCTGCCGCTGACCAATGAGACCGTCTGCAACTATGACGAGGGCTTTATTGCCGGCATCCTGGAGGCGTATACGGGTAAGCACTACGAGGTCCGAGAGGTCGATTGCTGGGCGAATGGGGATCGCACCTGTCGGTTCCGTGGCACGGTGCTGCAGGATTAGGAAGACGAAACGATCTGCAGAGCTTGGAAAACCATGGATCCGATAGCGCAGAAACTCTTTGACTATCTGAAAGACGCCATCTACCGGCCCGCCAAAGCCGCGCTTGACCCCGAGGAGATACCTGAGGACTTTCGGGATTTGGCCCGCGGTCTGGTGTATTACGTCGAGAGCGTGCGCGAGGTGACCACACTTGCCGACGATATTGCGCGCGGGGAGCTCAACACCTCGCCCCTCTCCCCAGGAAACGAGGTCGCCTCGGGCATGAAGTCCCTCCAGGCATCCCTGCGCCACCTCACTTGGCAGACCCAGCAGGTCGCGAAGGGCGATTACCAACAAAGGGTCAGCTTCATGGGAGATTTCTCCGAAGCCATGAACGACATGATCGAGCAACTCGATAAACGTCGGCAGGAGATGACGCACGAGATAGAGGCCGGCCACGAGAAGAACGAGGCCTTGATGGCCGATGTCGATAAGCTGACGGCAATCTCATATCGAGACCCCGCAACCGGGATATACAATCGCCGCTTTGGGATGGAGACGCTGGAGAAATGGCGCGACGAAGGCCAGGGCTTCATCATCTGCTTCATCGACCTCGATAATCTCAAGTATGTCAATGACGAGTTCAGCCATGCACAGGGCGATGCCTATATTGCTCTGGCCGTCGATCTGCTTCAGGGCTTTGATTCGAATGCCTATGTCTGCCGCATTGGCGGCGATGAGTTTATGATTCTTGCGAGGGGGTGGGACGAGGAGCCTGCAAATGAGCGCATGGCAACTCTTCGTAATGAGATGCTCAGTATCAACGAACGACCTGAGACACGCTATCATCATAGCATGAGTTATGGTATCGTCGCGGTAGGTCAGAGCGACCCGCGGCCTTCCAGTGAGCTTCTGACCATTGCCGACGAGCGGATGTATCAGTTCAAGCGGGCCCACAAGGCCGAGCGCAAGGTCTACGCGTAAGGCTGTCGTTCAAGCGCAGGGTTCACGCGTAAGGCCGTCGTTCAAGCGCAGGGTCTACGCGTGAGAGTGTCGTCCGAGGGTCACACGTTACGGCAGATGCTTCAGCCCAGAAGCTGACGGGCCTTCTCCTCAACCAGGTCATAGCGGAAGTTCGTCGTCTGTTCGCGGAGATAGGCGATGGCGTTCGGCTCGCTTGTGTAGCTAAACGCGTCCAACTCATCCAGGGCCTTCTGCATGCCATCGGCGTCAAAGTCCAACGTCGCGTCAAGGAGCTTTTGGAGGAGGGCCCTATCCGGCGCAGAGGCGCTCGGCTTGTCGCTGCTTCCGCCCTGCTCAGCGGCCGTTACGGCGTCGAGAAGAGCCTGGAGCTGGGCAATGAGTTCGCGTGCGTGCGCAAGCAGCGTGCCGCCCTCGCGCTGCACGGTTTCCCAGTCGTCAGCCTTTGCGGCAATCTCCAGGGCCTTGGCCTCGTCGCCCAGAGCAATGGCCGAGATGCCATAGCAGCTGCCCTTCAGCCCATGCACCGTGATGGCGTAGTTTGGCAGGGTCTCGGGGGTCACCGTGGCCAGTTCGTCGAGGGATTTTGGCGTATTTGCCACGAAGGACTTTACGATGCGCAGGTAAATGGATCCGTTGTTGGAGAAACGCTTGAGGCCGTCGGCATAATCGACGCCGGGGATGGGGTTCTGTTCCAATATCCGGTTGATGTCTGCTGTCATAGCTGTCTCCTGTACTCAGTTACTGGCGGGGGGGGGGGGGGGGGGTCTTCAAATAAAATTTTAAAGGTGATGTCGGTTAACTCCTGATCGTGTCGTTTGACGATTTAATCGTGA